>VBAR01000006.1 GCA_005882315.1 Bacteroidota bacterium | reverse complement strand
TATCACAGGTGGCAACCTGAACCCAGGTTGTAACCCAGAAAGCATCAACTTCGGTTCTGCTTCTGCTAATGATAATTGTGCTGGTGCTGTTCCTGTTACTTCTACTGCCGGTACGATCACTACTACTGGTTGTTCAAGAACTCAGACTATGACATGGAATGCAAGTGATGCTTGTAATAATTCTTCATCCACTTCACGTACTGCTACATGGACTGTGGATACACAAGGACCAGTTATCACTATCACAGGTGGCAACCTGAACCCAGGTTGTAACCCAGAAAGCATCAACTTCGGTTCTGCTTCTGCTAATGATAATTGTGCTGGTGCTGTTCCTGTTACTTCTACTGCCGGTACGATCACTACTACTGGTTGTACAAGAACACAGACTATGACATGGAATGCAAGCGATGCTTGTAATAATTCTTCATCCACTTCACGTACTGCTACATGGACTGTAGATACACAAGGACCAGTTATCACTATCACAGGTGGCAACCTGAATCCAGGTTGTAACCCAGCAAGCATCAACTTCGGTTCTGCTTCTGCTACTGAGAATTGCGCTCGTGCTGTTCCCGTCGCTCCTCCTGTCTGTACGATCACTACTACTGGTTGTTCAAGAACTCAGACTATGACATGGAATGCAAGTGATGCTTGTAATAATTGTTCATCCACTACACGTACTGCTACATGGACTGTAGATGTTGATGGACCAGTTATCACTATCACTGGTGGCAACCTGAATCCAGGTTGTAACCCAGCAAGCATCAACTTCGGTTCTGCTTCTGCTAATGATAATTGTTCTGGTGCAAGTGCTGTTACTTCTACTGCCGGTACGATCACTACTACTGGTTGTACAAGAACTCAGACTATGACATGGAATGCAAGTGATGCTTGTAACAATTCTTCATCCACTTCACGTACTGCTACATGGACTGTGGATACACAAGGACCAGTTATCACTATCACAGGTGGCAACCTGAACCCAGGTTGTAACCCAGCAAGCATCAACTTCGGTTCTGCTTCTGCTAATGATAATTGTGCTGGTGCTGTTCCTGTTACTTCTACTGCCGGTACGATCACTACTTCTGGTTGTACAAGAACACAGACTATGACCTGGAATGCAAGTGATGCTTGTAATAATTCTTCATCCACTTCAAGAACAGCTACATGGACTGTGGATACACAAGGACCAGTTATCACGATCACAGGTGGCAACCTGAACCCAGGTTGTAACCCAGCAAGCATCAACTTCGGTTCTGCTTCTGCTAATGATAATTGTTCTGGTACAGTACCTGTTACTTCTACTGCCGGTACGATCACTACTACTGGTTGTACAAGAACACAGACTATGACTTGGAATGCAAGCGATGCTTGTAATAATTCTTCATCTACTTCAAGAACAGCTACATGGACTGTAGATGTAATTGCACCTGTATTCACGAATCCGCCTGCAAGTGTTGATCTTGATTGCAGTGCAGCGATTCCAACAGTTCCAACTGTAACTGCAACTGATAATTGTGGTGGCACACCTGGAGTTGTGTACAATGGACAGACTGATAATCCATCAAATTGTCAAACAGGATTCCAGCGTATCATAGTAAGAACATGGACTGCTACTGACGCTTGTGGAAATACTGCAGTACATACCCAGACTATCAGAGTTAAATGTTGTGTACCTATATGTACATTGACTCAGGGTGGTTATGGTCAATACGGTGGTACTATTTGCTTGCCAAATGGACAAACAGTTCTTCAGCATTCATTAATGGCGACTGCTCTTGACAGTGAGCCTGGTGATTCTGTTGTATTTGGTAAACAAAGCAATAACAAGTATTGGGTAGTTAGTCTCTCTGATGTTAACAACGGAGCCAATAGCAATATCCTTAAGATGTTGCCTGGTGGCGGAGGATCATTCGTATTAGGAGCAGATATTTATAGCAATGCACCTAAGTATTCAAATGCACCTTCATGGCCTGTAGCTCCATTGGCAGGTAACGGAAAGATCAGGAACACATTGTTAGCGCAAACAATCACTTTCTACTTCAATACGAAGGTTGTAGGTAGTGGTATTGGAAGCCTGATCCTGAATGGTGATTCTGCGATTATATCAGATAGAGTATGTGGTTCACTTGTTCCTGTTCCGGGTACAAGAGATACAGTTGAGCTTATTTCACCAACAGTTGTTTCATATATGTCAAGTCATGGCTATCCAGCCACTGCAGCAGGATTGTTGCAACTTGCAAATGATGCATTGGGTGGTGTAAATGTCAGCCCGCTTAGCCTTAGTGATATAGCTGGTGCAGTTGACAGGATCAATAATGTATTTGACAATTGCGTACTGCTTGAAGGTTATGTTGCTTACGTTTCTTCTAACAGAGGAAGCAGTAGCCATGTAGTAAGACAGGCGCTTCCTGCCAATGAACTGAATGTAACAGCTTTCCCTAACCCTTATGAAGAGCAGAACTTCTCTTTGAGAATTAATGCTCCTGTAAGCGGCCAGGCAACAATCGAGTTCTTTACAATTGATGGTCAGAAAATTTCTGAGATCAAAAGAACAATAGTTGCTAACAGGGATGAAGTAGTAACATTCAAAGTTCCAGGTGTGCAGAAATCAAAGATTGCATACGTGGTTAAGGTAGGCAAGTACAATTCAAAAGGGATTGTGTTAAGCCCGAATTAATCATTGATCAAATAACAAACAAAAAGGCTGTCAGAAATGACAGCCTTTTTTTATTTTAATAATGAGTACAGTACTTGTTTACTTAACGTTTGAGGTTCCGTTTGTTTTGATCAGCGTTTTTGTAACCCGCATTTTTTCATTGGTTGCTTCAATGATGTATTTCCCCGGTGGTAATGTTGAGAAATTTTTAGAGAAATAATTTTCACCTTTCATACATTTCATTGTTTCATTAAACATCACTTGTCCCTGCATGGAAATGACCCTTAGATTTAATTTACCCAGCTGGTTGGTTTGAATATTCAAAACTAAATTGGCAGATACAGGATTCTCAAAACTCAGATCAACATAAGGCATATCCGACCTGTTAACCGAAACAATTCTGTGATACTTTATATTTCCATCAATGTCAACCTGCTTTAACCTGTAAAAAGATTTACCTGGAAGCGGGTTATCATCTTCGAGCCTGTATAATTTTTCGCTGAAAGATTCAAGTGCTCCTTCCACTCTTCCAACCGGAATAAAATCTTTTCCATTTGCACTTCTTTCAACCTCGTAATAATTATTATTAAACTCCTGCAAGCTTGCCCATTTGATAAGGTTTGAACGGGATACTTTTTCAGCAGTAAAATATTTAATATAAGCAGCAAGACCTACTGAGTTGCTAGCGCTGATCTGGTACTGGCAGTTAGAACCCGCAACTCCATCGATACCCACCGCTACCCTTGTACCAGCAGGCAGGGTCCCGGTACTAGCAGACACCGTAGCCCCTGAATTAGATGAACAGGTAAGGGGTATAAGACTCGCACAGGAGGTGCCTGTAAAAAATCCGATCTGGAATCCATTACTGTTATTTGCATCTCCATTATCGCAGCCAATACTTGTGATATTTACAGTACTTGAACCAGTGCTTGCAAGTGTATAAGTATACCAGGCTGTATTCTCCACGCTGAATGCACAGAGATAAGATGGATTAACGGTAAGATCAGGAAGGTTGCAGGCATTATGATCCCAGATAGGTATAGGTCCAAGTGTTGTAGCACCTGAACATGTATTATTAGGTGCCGTATAAAGCCGTGCATTTATTGATATGTTTCCGGCAGTAAGCGTTTTAACCCGGAGATTATAAGTTGCATTAGGTGTAAGTGAAAAATTATGAGCAGGAGCCCAAAGACCAGTAGCATCATAAAAACAAATACTGGAAGCAGCTTCAAGATTACCTCCTGAACAAGCACCATCATACATGGCAACCTCACAATTTGTTCCACCGGGGCCAGTAATGTTTAACAAAGGCATTTGAGCAGATGCATTCGTAGTTACAGAAAAATAGGTAATGGGAGTACTGCCTGGCATTGTACAAATAACTGCATTGCCGGTACTGGCAGATGTTGCATAAGTTCTTGTAACTCCATCGAGGATTAAGACATGCGGTGTAGCGCAACTGGAGCCTGTTTGTGCTGATACTGATATATAAAATAAATATACCGGTATGAGAGTACAGATATATTTCATAGGTACTGGATTTGGTTATCTCATAGGTTACACCATAAAATTATTCTTAATATGCCCCGGGTAGAAGCATTTAATAATCAGCCTGAAAAAATTGAGTACTTTCCTGAAAGGCTATTTCGTAGTATCACTTTTGCCTATCCATACTGTTCGTATAATCTACCTGTTTACGGCATTACAGATTTTACGGATACCATATATCCACAAACTCTATCGCTGCATAATGAAAAAGAGGCTCTTATCAAAAACACTGCGCTGGATGGCCTGCAAAATGTAGATTGCTTAAAACTTCAATCATGAAATCGTTATTAGTTTCAATCTGCTTCTTGCTTATCACTTTTATTTCTATAGCCCAGATCCCACTTACTGTTTTACCGAGCGGTGGAAATAAAAAAGCATCCGTAACTGAACAGGTAGGCCTTACAAAAGTATCTATCAACTATGACCGGCCGGGTGTAAAAGGACGTGAAGGGAAAATATGGGGACAATTGGTTCATGCCGGGTTTATTGACCAGGGATTTGGAAGTGCAAGACAAGCTCCTTGGCGTGCAGGAGCCAATGAAAACACAACAATAGAATTTTCTACGGATGTAAAAATTGAAGGAAAAGATCTACCTGCTGGTAAATATGGTTTTTTCATTGCTTATGGCACTGATGAATGCACACTTATATTTTCTAAAAATGCCGGTTCATGGGGAAGTTATTATTACAATGATAAAGAAGATGCATTGAGAGTGAAAGTAAAACCGGTTGCACAGGCTCAATTAACCGAGTGGCTGAAATATGAATTTTTAAACGAAAAAGAAAATTCATCCACAATAGCACTTACTTGGGAAAAACTATCAATCCCTTTTAACGTGGAAGTTGATTATGTAAAAACACAACTTGAATCTTTCAGAAATGAATTAAGAACGGATAAAGGTTTTATCTGGCAAGGCTGGGCACAGGCTGCTGATTGGTGCCTGCAGCGAAATATAAATCTTGAAGAAGCATTGCTATGGGCAGACTCTGCTACCAGCCCGGGTTTTGAAGGTGACAAATCTTTCCGTGCCTGGAGCACAAAAGCACAAATACTTGAAAAGCTCGGTAAACCAAATGATGCAGCTGAAGTAATGAAGAAAGCTCTTCCTATTGCAACAATGAATGAAGTTCACCAGTACGGCAGGCAATTACTTGGTCAGAAAAAAAATAAAGAAGCACTGGAAGTGTTTAAATCTAACTACGCAAAATACCCTAACCAGTTTACAACGTTGATGGGTATGGTAAGAGGACACTCGGCAAATGGAGATTATAAATCTGCATTGAACTTTGCTAACCAGGCATTGCCTTTAGCACCTGATACAAATAACAAGAACAATGTATCAGCAATGATCGATAAACTAAAAGCAGGAAAAGATGTTAACTAAAAAGAAAGCCGTCCCGATGTTATCGGAACGGCTTTTTTTTATTCCTTTATATTATTAATTACAACCTAATAATTCACACAGCTTAGAATCGAGTGCTGGTCCGCGAAGGTTTTTTGCTACTATTTTCCCTGTAGGGTCAATTAAAAAATTCTGTGGTATGCTGCCTACTTTATAAAGTTGTGCTGCCGCATTATTCCAAAACTGTAAATCGCTGACCTGTGTCCACGCAAGATTATCTGCATGTATTGCATCCAGCCATTTGTCTTTTTGCCCTGGCTTGTCAAGTGATACGCCGAGCACTGTAAAATTTTTCTCCTTAAACCTGTGGTAGCTGGCAACAACATTTGGGTTTTCATTCCGACAGGGGCCACACCAGCTTGCCCAGAAATCAATTAAAACATATTTACCTCTGAAAGATGAAAGAGCAACAGGAATACCAAGTGTATCTGCTTGAGAAAATTCCGGCGCCAGGGTACCAATAGAAGCGATCTTTATTGATTTGATATATTCTCCCAATGAAATCCCAAGAACAGATGATTTTATAGACTGGTCAAGATAATTATATCGTGTCTCAAGTAACATAGGATCATCATACAACTGTGTTGTTACATACAGTACAAATGGTGATACGTAAGATTTGGGCCTGGCCTTTATAAATTTGTCAATTTGTGATTGTATATCTTCCAGTATAACATTGTACTCCTTCATCATTGAATCCCTTTCTGCACCCGGCCAACTGGAATTTATCTTGTTTGCTATATTGCTCATTTTCTCAACGCGGGGATCAAATATTTTTTTAAAATCTTCAAAATCTTTATGAGATGAAGAACCTGAAATTTTTAATGGGCTAATAGCATTGGCAGCTGCATTACCTGAAATTGCGATCGTTTTGTTTTCAAGATATATATCCACTGCCCGAATAGTACCTAAAGACAATTTTACTAAGACTGGTTCACCCACTTTTCCTTTGATAGTGAAAAGTCCATTATACATTTTCGTCCTGCCAACCTCTTTATCGTTCTCGGTTAATTTGATCTCAGTACCATTTGGTACGCCGGTCAGTTTACCATTGATCGTAAAACCAAAATCCCCCATTTGTGAATAGGCTAAGCCACTGATCAAGGTGAAAATGAGAAATAAAAACTTTTTATACATTATTACGGATTTTAAAGGCTCAAATTTAAAACTAAAAAACCGAAGATTATATCGGCAGTCTACAGATGTTTATAAACGGTATATAGCGGCTATTTTATGGATGAAAGGAAGGTTTTTGTGACGGACTTAACATCTGCAGTGTTCTCCAGTGCCCGGATATATGCACTGCCAATGATGGCCCCGTTTGCATAAGCACAGGCAGCCTCAAATGTTTGTTTATCCTTTATGCCAAAACCAACCAGGACAGGATTTTTCAACTTTAAACTTTGCAGTTTTTGAAGGTAAGCGGTAATATCCGTCATGTTCTTATCTGAGCCTGTAGTAGATGAAGAAGAAACAGCATATAAAAATCCTGTGCTTAAATCATCCAACTCCTTTATCCTTTCATTACTTGTTTCTGGTGTAACAAGGAAAATAAAGTCTATCTCATATTTTTTAATAATAGCACCATACTCTGTTTCAAACTCATATTGGGGCAGATCAGGTAAAATCAACCCATCAATTCCAACTGCCGCTGCATCCTTGCAAAAATTTTCAAATCCATATTGTAAAACAGGGTTCATATATCCCATCAACACTACCGGCACAGTAATTTCGTTTCTGAAATCTTTTAGCTGTTCAAAAAGTGTTTTCATTGTCATCCCGTTTGCCAATGCAATGCTGCTGCTCTGCTGAATAACGGGCCCATCAGCCAGCGGATCACTATATGGCATGCCGAGTTCAATGATGTCAGCTCCGTTTTCCTGCAGTGCCTTCATCACATCCAATGTTGAATTCAACTGAGGATAACCTGCTGTACAATAGACATTAAGTATTTGCCCCCTAAATCCCCCTGAAGGGGGACTTTCAAAGACTCTGTCAATTCTATTTTTCGTTGTCTCTTGCATTACACTTTATTTCATTAATTACTGCTTTCATTTTCTCAATTACATTTTCAATTTCGTTTCTTATTTCATAGTTTTTAAACCTGACGACTTTTATACCAAACGATTTTATATCATCCTCCCTTATAATATCATTTTCCATAACTTCCTTAATATTATGAACTGAGCCATCGATTTCGATAACTAATTTTAATTCGTGACAATAAAAGTCAGCTATATACAACCATATCGGATGCTGTCGCTTAAATCTTACTCCTAATTGATTTACTTTTAAAAATTGCCACAACAACATTTCCTCATGAGTCGGGTTCTTTCTCAATATCTCAGCTCTTGTAAAAATTGGTTTAATTGCGCCATAAAACATATTTGCCATATGCCGTAAATAAAAAAATAATGAATCCTTAAATTTCAGAGTCCTAAGTCTCCCCTTCAGGGGAGATTTAGAGGGGCATTTGTTTCATATACGCGGCTAAATCCTTATCCCCTCTACCACTTAAACAAAGCACCACTTTATCTTTTGCCTCAAACTTCACTATATTCAATGCATGCAAAGCATGTGCACTCTCCAATGCAGGAATAATTCCTTCCAACTTCGCTAGTTCAAATGCTGCAGCCAAAGCTTCATCATCTGTTGCATTTAAAAATTCACCGCGGCCGCTTTCAAATAAATGTGCATGCAAAGGGCCGATACCCGGATAATCCAACCCAGCTGAAATACTATGTGGCTCTACTACCTGACCATCTGGTGTCTGCATCAATAAACTTTTACTGCCATGCAGAATGCCGGGGGTACCTAATGCTGTAGTAGCGGCACTGAATTGAGTATTCACTCCGTGACCCGCTGCTTCTACTGCGATCAATTTAACTGAAAGCTCATCTAAAAAATGATAGAATGCACCCGCTGCATTACTGCCGCCACCTACACATGCAATAACATGAGATGGTAATTCAGTTCCAACCTGCCCGCCGTGGCGGGTTTTTTCTTTTAACTGCCAGCGGATCTCTTCACTTATCACACTTTGAAAACGTGCCACCATATCCGGATAAGGATGCGGCCCTACTACACTTCCAATTATATAATGTGTATCAACAGGATTATTTATCCAATCGCGGATAGCTTCATTCGTTGCATCTTTCAAAGTTTTACTGCCGCTTCTTGCTGGTATCACGGTAGCACCAAGCATTTTCATTCGGGCTACATTCGGCGCCTGCCGTTCAATATCTTTTTCTCCCATGTAAACAATACACTCCAATCCTTTCAAAGCACAAACAGTTGCAGTAGCTACACCGTGTTGACCTGCCCCTGTTTCAGCAATGATCCTCTTCTTTCCTAAACGCAACGCTAATAAAATTTGTCCAATAGTATTATTGATCTTATGAGCACCAGTATGACAAAGATCTTCCCGTTTCAGGTAAATCGTTGTTCCAAATTTTTCACTCAACCGTTTTGCATGATATAAAGGTGTTGGCCTTCCTGCATAATCCTTCAGCAATTCACGGAACTCTTTCTGAAAAGATGCTTCATTAATGATATCAAGATATTTTGTACGCAACTCTTCCACATTGCGGTGAAGCATTTCTGGAATATAGGCGCCCCCGAATTTTCCGTAATAACCTTGCTCGTTTGGCTGTTGAAATGTTTTCGTAGTTGCCATTTTTTTACTTAGCTTTTGTGCTACTATTTAGGTTCTGTTGCGTCGCACTCTTGTACTTTATGTAATGCTATTCATTATTTCAATCCCTGCTTAAACCCCAGCACCAGTCCCATATCTTTTACGCCGGGTTCTTTTTCAAACCGACTATTAATATCTACTCCAAAAAAATCCGGATGTCTGAATGATTTGATCTTTGCAGCATCATCCGGTCCTATCCCCCCACTGAGAAAGAATGGTTTTTCAATTTTTGCTTTCTTTAAAATATCCCAGTCAAATTGTTTGCCGGTACCACCAATGCTATAATCACTAGCCTTGTCAAACAAATAATAATCACATACATTATCGTATACTTTTACCATCGCATCAATATCCGTGTCATCTTCTTTTATACGAAAAGCTTTTATCACTTCCACTTCACTACTAAGGTCATCACACATTTCCGGTGTTTCATCGCCGTGCAACTGTACCGCATCCAGCCCATATTCATCAATAGCATCTAACACATCGATCATTTCAGGATTTACAAACACTCCTACTTTTTTCAGGTCAAAGTCTGCTGATTTGATGTCCTTTTTTGAAAGCTTATCACCTACGTAACGTGGCGACTCCTTATAAAAGATCAATCCGGCAAAATCAATGTTGAGTGCTTCCAGTTGCTGCAGTTGTTTCAGTTGTGTAATACCGCAAACCTTAATATTCATTTCAGTTATGTTTTAGTTATACCAATCTTAGTTGTAAAATCCTTTACTTTCCTCACATCCTTCACACCGGGGCTAATTTCAAACCGGCTATTAATATCTACTGCAAATAATTTCTCTCCTGCTGCAGTAGTTACAAATTTCATTAATTTTTCTTCGTCACCCGGCTCAATGCCGCCACTGAGAAAATATGGTTTGCGTGGGGGTGCTTTTTCCAACACGGACCAGTCAAATTTTTTGCCTGTACCACCGTAACCTACTCCGAGTGTATCAAACATAAAAAAATCACATACTTCCAGGAAAGGATTGGTCATCCATTCCAGGCTATCATTTTCACTCAGGCGAAATGCTTTGATCACAGAAATATAATCAGCGATCTTCTCGCAGAACTTTGGTGTTTCATCTCCGTGCAACTGTACCATATCCAGCCGGTATTCATCCACTGTTTTTTTCAAATCATCATAGGTTGGGTTTACAAACACTCCCACCTTCACGATCTTGCCTTTGATCTGTTTCATTTTTTCCGCAGTTATTTTTTGCCCCAAATATCTCGGCGATTTTGGATAAAAAATAAACCCGGCTAATGTCACACCCATTTCATCAAAGGCGCTGACCTGTTCGGGTAAGGTATTACCACAAACTTTAATCTTCATGTGCTTTTGCTTTTAATTGTTTTACAAATTCTGCAAAAGCAATCGTTGGGTCTTCCGCTTTCATAAAATTTTCCCCAATGAGAAAACCTCTAAAGCTATGCTGTTTAAATAATAAAATATTTTCAACTGAACTGATTCCGCTCTCGGCCACTTTAATTTTGCCAGCCGGGATCTTTTCTGCCATACGCAAACTCCTTTCAATATCTACTTCAAATGTTTTAAGGTTGCGGTTATTGATCCCTATTATATCTGTTTCATCACAAATATGCCCCAACTCTTCCTCATCATGCAGCTCTAGTAATACTTCAAGCCCTAAGCTTTTTGCAAAGCCGGCCAGCCTCTTCACTTCTGCTGGCGACAGGCATGCTGCTATCAGCAAAATTACGTCAGCCCCGATTGATTTAGCTTCTGTAATTTGGTATTGCTCAATAATAAAATCCTTTCTCAGTATCGGCACTTCATTGATTCTTGCTTTTATAAGGTCATCATTGGTTCCACCGAAGTAATATTGATCCGTAAGAACGGATAAGCAGGAAGCCCCATTATCGGCATAAGCTGTTGTTACTTCCAGTACATCTGCTTTATCGTTTATTATTCCTTTTGATGGTGATTTTCGTTTGAACTCAGCAATAATTCCTGTTCTCGTATTATCATTTAAAAATTCTTTCAGCGAAAATGTTTTTCTTGCGTATAGCTCACTTGACTCCAGCTCAGCTACAGGCTTGGCTAATTTCCTGTTTTTAACTTCTCCTCTTTTAGTTTCTATTATCCGTTCTAAGATATTCATCACTGTATGCTAATTAGTTTTTGTAAACATTGATTAGCCTTTCCGCTTTCCAAACTTTCTACAGCAGCATTATATGCCTCATCATATGTTTTATATTTACCCGTACAGTTCAAAGCCATAGCAGCATTAGCCAGCACTACTGCATTCTGGGCAAATGTGCCTTCACCTTTTAATATAGTAGTAAAAATCTTTGCTGCTTCTTCAACACTGTTTCCTCCTGTGATATCCGAAGCCATAACCATCCTTTTTCCTAATTGCTCAGGTGTCATTATCTTCTCTCCTTTATTTGTAATCACTTTTGTATCGTTGGTCAATGATATTTCATCATACCCATCAAGCCCATGAATGATAGTGAAGGCCCGGTCAGAAAGTTGTAAGAGGTAATTATAAATTCTTGCCATTTCTAAATTAAAAACACCAACGAGTTGATAAGCCGGTGCAGCAGGGTTTACCATTGGCCCAAGTATATTAAAGAATGTTCGCATAGCAAGGTTCTTACGAATTGGCCCAACAGTTTTTAACGCAGGATGAAACATTGGTGCATGTAAAAAACAAATTCCAGCTTCTTCAACTTCTTTCTTCAATGCGTCATTATTGTTTTTAAATTTGTATCCCAGTTGCTCCATTACATTACTTGCACCGCTTATAGAAGAAGCTCCATAGTTACCATGCTTCGCCACTTTTTGCCCGGCACCTGCTACTATAAAACAACTAAGAGTAGAAATATTAAATGTGTTCTTACCATCACCACCGGTACCAACAATATCCATTGTTTGATGACCATTCAAATTAACTGGTACACACAATTCAAGCAATGCATCCTGGAAACCCTGCAATTCTTCAATTATAATGCTACGCATAAGATATACAGTCATGAAAGCAGTAATCTCATGTTCATTATAAATTCCCTTACCGATGTTTACTAAAACTTCTTTTGCCTGTTCACGGCTAAGTGTTTTGTGTTCGAATAAATATTGAAGGATCTTTTTCATACCCCTGTCCCCTAAAGGGGAACTTAGTTTTATAGTTAATAAATTATAGCCGATTATTCCTTTTCATTAATCCAATAAAGACTTTACATATTAAGTTCCCTAAAGCCCCCTTTAGGGGGTTTGGGGGTTTAACCAGTTTCTTAAAATACTTTCTCCCATAGGCGTCAACACACTTTCCGGGTGAAACTGCACACCCTGTACATCAAACTTTTTATGTTGTAAACCCATTATCATTCCGCTTTCATCTCTTGCCGTTATTTCAAGTTCATTTGGAAAATTTTCCTCTGAAACAACCCATGAATGATAACGACCAACTTCCAATTCATCAGGCAATCCTTCAAATAAGGGACTCCTGACTCCCGACTCCTGACTCCCAACATCTATCTTAGTTGCTACTCCATGAAAAACCGAACTTAAATTCTCCAGCTTTCCACCAAATGCCTGCCCGATAGCCTGATGCCCCAAACACACACCCAGTATGGATTTCCGGGATGCATATTCTTTTATCAAAGGCAACAACAAACCGGCTTCTTCAGGAATGCCGGGGCCCGGAGATAAAATTATTTTATCATATTCATTCACTTTCTCCATTGCAATCTTATCATTCCTGTACACATCAACCTTAGTATGTGTGATCTTCTCAACCAGGTGAACAAGGTTGTAAGTAAATGAATCGTAATTATCAAAAACTAATATTTTCATACCCCAAACCCCTAAAGGGGCTTTATAGTTTTAAAGTTTATAATGTCATTTCCTTCTCAAAGACTCTTCTTAAGTCTCCCTTTAGGGAGATTTAGAGGGTTTCCGCTTTTTCAATAGCCTTCTTCAACGCTCCGAGCTTATTATTTACTTCCTGCAATTCACTTTCAGGTTTGCTTGCTACCACTACACCAGCACCGGCCTGTGATGTCAACGTATTGTTGCTGCTAAGAAAAGTGCGGATCATGATGGCATGATTGCAACTGCCATCAAAGCCAACAAAACCGATAGCGCCGCCATAATAACTTCTTGCAGTAGGTTCATACGAATCGATCAATTCCATTGCCTTAAATTTCGGTGCACCACTTAATGTACCTGCCGGGAATGTTTTAGCAAGCAATTCAAATACATTACTCCCCTCTCTCACTTTACCAGTTACCTCACTCACCATATGAATAACATGACTGTAGTATTGTATTTCTTTGTAGTGAGAAACTTTCACATCATCACAGATACGACTAAGATCATTACGGGCAAGATCAACTAACATTACATGTTCGGCATTTTCTTTTTTATCACCAGCCAGTAACTCTGCCGCCAAATGATCTTTATCATCATCACCTGTTCTTCGGAATGTGCCGGCGATCGGGTGAACGACCGCTTTGCCATTCTGAACAACCAGTTGCGCCTCCGGTGAAGAACCCATTAACTTATAGTCGCCATAATCGAAGAAGAATAAATACGGAGAAGGATTGATACTACGCAGTGCCCTGTATACATTAAACTCATCGCCTGTAAATGCCTGCTGAAATCTTCTGCTCAATACAATTTGAAACACATCACCACGATGGCAACTTGTAATTCCTTTCTTTACCATTTCCCTGTAATCATCATCACTCATATTGGATTGCTCATTTCCTTTTGCTTTAAAAGGATAAACAGGTACATCTTTACTACGGATCAAAGATTCAAGTAAAGTTGAATCCGATTCAATTCCGTTGATATTATTTTCGAGAATAAACAACTCGTCTTTAAAATGATTGAATGCAATTACATATTGGTAGAAGCGGTAACGCATCAAAGGAATAGATGCTGGTTGTGAATTTCGGGCTGAAAGACGAATTGTATCGAAAAACTGAATTGCATCATAAGTAGTATAACCAAATAACCCTTGTGCAAATCTTGCTTCCTTAATTTCAGATTTTGTGATTTCGAACCGATGCATAAAATCCCAAAGGAGTTGTGGTACTTCGCCTGAATTTTTGAGTTCAATTCTTTCAGGTTTTTGTCCCGGTAGTTTGAATTCGATACTGCTGGCATCTGTTATTTCAATACCACCAATAGCATTTACACAAATAAAAGAGTAGCTATTTTCAGCAACATGATTGTCGGTACTTTCCAGGAGAATTGTATCCCGGAAACGATCACGCAGCCGGAGGTAGATGCCTACTGGTGTATATACATCCGCAAGGAGTCTTTTAATTGTTGTATTAACAATAATCTTTTTCATGTCGCTTTATATTGTTCAATTACATTACAGCATGTAAACAAAAAACCCCGACGATACTGTCGGGGCTTAGTATATGTTTATAAATAAACACAGCGTGTCACTACAGCCCCGGAAGAGTTGTATGCCACCACCACTGATTATTTATTGTTTGCTTATTCATGCTACTGCAAATATGCAGCTTCAATTTGACTAAAGCAAATTATTTTTGATAGTTTTAAGCCATGCAGATACAAAATAAGAAGATCGGAAACAAAGGCCTGTTTTATGTAGAAATAGATGGCGAAAAACTGGCAGAAATGGTTTACACCATGCCATCCCCCGATAAAATGATCATTGAACATACCGATGTAGATGAAAAGCTGAAAGGCAAGAATGTGGGCAAGCAACTGTTACATACGGCTGTTGAGTATGCAAGAACCCATAATATTAAGATCATACCTCTTTGTCCATTTGCTCATGCAATGTTCAAAAAGAAACCTGAATACGCTGATGTACTTTTAAATAAGTTGATATGAAAAAATATTTTTCATTCATTCCTTTATTGTTTGCATTTATTTTTTGTTGTGCGCAGCAAACAGATAAATATATTTTACTGAAACCTGACCATGTATTTGATGGCGAACAAATGCATAGTGATTGGGTAGTGTTGGTAAAAAATAATAAGATCGAACAGGCAGGAGCAATGATGTTTAAATTACCTGCAGGTACAGAAATAATTGAGTTGAAGGGAATGACTTTGCTGCCAGGTTTGATCGAAGGTCACTCTCATTTATTTCTTCATCCGTATAACGAAACTTCATGGGATGACCAGGTGCTGAAAGAATCAAGAGCGGAAAGAACTGCAAGGGCAGTGAATCATGCAAAAGCAACTTTATTGGCGGGTTTTACAACCGTAAGAGATCTCGGAACTGAAGGCGCAATGTATGATGATGTGGGTTTGAAAAAAGCAATCGAAAAAGGAGTTGTACCGGGGCCGAGAATGATAGTTGCTACAAGAGCAATTGTTGCAAAAGGAACTTATGGACCCAAATCTCCTTCACCTGATGTAGAACTGCCGCAGGGTGCTGAAGAAGTAACAGGCCTGGAAGAGTTATCAAAAGCTATTCGTTCACAAATTGGTCATGGTGCTGATCTAATTAAAGTATATGCCGATTACCGATATGGCCCTAATGGTGAAGCACAGCCAACATTCAGTGAACAGGAACTCGGATTGCTTACTGAAATCACAAAAAGTAGTGGAAGAAAAGCCGTTGCTCACGCATCTACTGCAGAAGGAATGAAACGAGCAATTAATGCCGGTATATCAACTATTGAACATGGTGATGGTGGAACTGAAGAAGTTTTCAAACTAATGAAGGAAAGAAATGTTGCGCTATGCCCTACCCTTGCTGCCGGTGATGCAATACAACAATACCGTGGCTGGAAAAAAGGAACTAATCCTGAACCTGCTTCCATTACCAGTAAAAAGAAAAGTTTTGCGCTGGCTTTAAAAGCAGGTGTCACTATTTGCATGGGCGGTGATGTAGGTGTATTTGCACATGGCGAAAATGCAAGAGAAATGGAACTAATGGTGGAATATGGAATGAAGCCAATTGATGTGCTGAAATCCGCTACCTCTGTAAATGCAGATGTATTTGGCTATGCGGATAAGATCGGCAAGATAAAAACCGGATTGTTTGCCGATTTAATTGCAGTAGAGGCTGATCCTTCAACAAACATTAATGCAATCAGGAATATTAAACTGGTGATGAAGAATGGACAAATTGTAGTCCGTAATTAATTACACAAACGGAGCCTGTTATTGGCCGCTGTTTCTTAACTTCAAAAAAAATCTATCATGAGAAAATTTGCTTTATTGCTATTATGCTTTTTTACAACAGTATCATTAAATCTTTTATCAGCACAGGATAATGCCGGCTACAAACTGCCGCCAAAAGATATCGCTGATATGCTGTTGACAAAACCTACACCCGGAGTAAGCGTGGATGATAAAGCAGAGTGGATGTTGTTTACAGAAAGCAGTAGCTATCCATCAGTAGAAGAACTGGCGAGACCTGAATTGAAAATAGCAGGCTTGAGGATAAACCCGGCCAACTTTGCCCCCAGCCGCCAGAATTTTATTACAAATATTTACCTAAAAAATATTGCATCAGGCAAAGAATATAAGATCACAGGACTTCCCAACCCGATGTACGGAGGAAATGTTTCCTGGAGTCCTAATGATAAAAAAATTGCATTCACCAATACAACCGGGAGTCGTGTTGATCTTTATGTAGTGGATATAGCCACACAAAAAACAACAAAGATTAATAAGACTGCCGTTAACACAGTAACCGGCGGTTATCAATGGTATGATGATAATACTATTCTCTATCGTGCAATTGTAAAACCTGTATCTGCTGCACCTGCAAAACCTGCTGTACCTAGCGGACCAACAGTGCAGGAAAATTATGGAAAGGCAAGCCCCCGTCCTACTTTCCAGGATCTGATCAAAAGCCCTTACGATGCGCAGCTTTATGAATTTTATGCAACAACACAGTTGGTAAAAAATACAAATGGTATAGAAACAAAAATTGGCCAGCCTGCCATTTATAGTTTTATGAATATTTCACCCGATAAAAAATACATGCTTGTACGTACATTGAAAAAACCATTTTCATACACGGTGCCTGCAGGTGGTTTTGCCTCAACCATTTTTATTACTGATATGAATGGTAAGATGGTAAAATCATTAGGTGACTTGCCATCATTAGAAACAGCACCCAGCGGAAATGATAATGTACAAATGGCGCCACGCAGCTATGGCTGGCGGGATGATGAGCCTGCAACATTAACATGGTGTATGCCGCTTGACAGTGGGTTAATTAAAAAGAATGTTGACTATCATGATGTGGTATTTGCATTAGCTGCGCCGTTTAATGGTAGCGCAAAAGAATTGTTCAAAACAAAAATGCGTTTCCGCGGTGTGACCTGGGGAAGCAAAACTTTTACCTTGATAAATGAAGGTCTTACGGGAAAACAAAAAACAGCTACTTACCGTTACAATCCATCTACAGGGGAAACAGAATTACTGATGGAAAGAAATACTACAGATAATTATTCGAATCCAGGTTTTCCTGTTACTGAAAAAAATGAGTGGGGGCAGGATGTAATAAAACTGGTTGATAATGGGAATAAAATTTTAATGAATAATGGAACTGGTGCATCTCCAAAAGGAGACTTACCATTTCTTGCAACATTTGATCTCACGACAAAAAAACTGGATATCATCTGGAGATGCGCAGACGGCTATTTTGAAAACGTAGTAAGAGTATTGGATGCCGATAAACTGCAACTGCTTACAAGAAGAGAAAGCGAAAAAGAAATGCCGAACTACTGGATCAAAAACCTGAAATTAAAGATCGCTGACCGCCAACTTACATCATTCAGCAATCCTTACCCGCAAATGGATGGAGTAACCAAAGAAAAAATAAAATACAAAAGAGCTGATGGTGTTGATCTAACCGGCGATTTGTATCTGCCAAAAGGTTATAATAAAGAAAAAGATGGCTTGTTGCCAGTATTTATCTGGGCTTACCCAGCTGAATACAACTCAGCTGATGATGCAGCACAGATAAGAGGAAGCGAACATCGTTTCACTTTTGTTGGCGGTGGTTCGCCAGTGTTTTATGTTACACAAGGGTATGCAGTTTTAAATAATGCAGAAATGCCGATCGTCGCAACGGATAAAGACAAAAAACCAAATGATAATTTTATTGATCAGTTAAAAATGAATGCAGAAGCTGCAATCAATAAATTATCTGAAATGGGAATTGGTGATAAAGACCGTGTAGCTGTGGGTGGCCATAGTTACGGGGCATTCATGACAGCTAACCTGCTTGCGCATACAAATCTTTTCAAAGCAGGCATTGCACGCAGCGGCGCCTATAATCGTTCATTAACGCCTTTTGGTTTTCAAAATGAAGACAGAACATACTGGCAGGCTACTGAACTGTATAATAATATGAGCCCATTCAATTATGCTGATAAAATAAAAACACCACTGCTGCTGATACATGGTGATGCGGATAATAACACCGGCACCTTCCCTATTCAAAGTGAAAGAATGTTTAATGCCGTGAAAGGACATGGTGGTACAGCAAAATTTGTAAGCCTTCCATACGAAGCACATGGATATGCAGGAAGAGAAAATGTATTACATGTATTGGCCGAACAGTTTGAGTGGTTGGAGAAATATGTGAAGAATTCGCCGAAAACTAATGATGCGAAAAAAGAACCGAAAGCATTTTAATAACGGATGGATTTAATAAAGAGTTTAAAAGCCAGGCTATTTGCATCTCAACTGCGAAAGCCTGGCTTTTTATTTGGTAAAAAAGTAGGATTGCAGATGAATGCCGGAAATGCCTTCTTGTATGATTTTACATTGAACGCAATGCAGCTTAAAGACCAAGAGTCAATTCTCGAGATCGGATTTGGCAACGGAAAATTTTTCAAACAGATATTTTCAAAAGCAAATAATCTAAAGTTATCCGGTATTGACTATTCAGCCGAAATGGTAAGAGTAGCAAAGACATTGAATAAAGATCTAATCCAACCAGGCAATCTTGTTTTAATAAACGGCAATAGTGATGCAATGCCTTTCAGCGAAAACCAGTTTGACAAAGTTTTTTGTATCAATGTCATTTATTTCTGGGATGATCCTGCTGCCCATCTGAAAGAAGTTTACAGGGTATTGAAACCTGGTGGAAAATTTTATGCTGTAATCCGAAGCAAAGAACAGATGCAGTATATGCCATTTACCAAATATGGCTTTAACATGCATAACGAAACAGAATGGCTTGATCTGCTCAATAAGTCAGGTTTTAAAAATTTATCTGTACTGCCTATTACTGAACCTGCAGTAAAACATAAAGGGAAAGAATATATTTTACAGTCGCTTTGCTTCGAAGCAATAAAATAAATAGAATGAACCAGCAACTCGTACATATTGCATTAGTCGTAACAGATTATGATGAAGCAATTCAATTTTATACTGAAAAATTAAATTTTGAATTGATAGAAGACACACCACAAAGCGAAACAAAGCGATGGGTATTGGTATCACCACGTGGAACCGGCAACTGCAAACTACTACTTGCAAAAGGTGCAAATGAAGAACAGCAATCTAGGATTGGCAATCAAACAGGTGGTCGTGTATTTTTATTTCTTCAAACTGATAACTTCCAAAGAGATTTTGATGAATACAAATCAAAAGGCGTTGAATTTGTAAGACCTCCATCACACGAAGAGTATGGAACTGTAGCTGTTTTTAAAGATCTGTATGGAAATCTTTGGGATTTGATCGAGTTTAAAAAATCTTAATAGTTTCATTCTATGCTAAAACTGCTGGATATATTTTACACCTGTCTTCATTTACTTATTATCAGCTTCAATTTATTTGGCTGGATATGGCCGCAAACAAGAAAACTGCATTTAATTGTTGTAACTACTACCCTTCTTTGCTGGTTTGGACTTGGCATCTGGTATGGATGGGGCTACTGCCCGGTTACTGATTGGCAATGGGATGTAAAAGAAAAACTCGGAGAAACTAACCTGCCCAATTCCTTTGTAAAATATTTTGCCGATAAAGTTACCGGCAGAGATTTCCCACCGCCACTTGTTGATCGTGTCACATTAATCAGCTTTATTGTTGCAATTATTATTACGATATATGTAAACTTCATCCGGAAATCCTTTAAGAAATAATTTAACTTCATATTGGTTGGCAAATGCAACCGTGGCATATTATTTAGGCTCTTACTATACAAATCACCGGTTTGAAAAAAACTATTCTTATCCTTTCTCTTTTGGCCAGCTCTCAACTTTTTTCACAAAAAGTGGACAGCATTGCCTTTCACCTCTACACCGACAGTCTGAAAAAAGGAGTACATAATTACATTAATGTAGATGGCAAAATGGGTAAAGGGAATTGGATGCCAATGTCAGCAAAGGAAATTTCATTTACAAGTTCTGTAGGGCATTTTGAGGGCTGCGACCTGGTTATTCCCGCAACTTATACGGGTGAGAGTGTAGTTGTAAATGCCTCACTTAAATCCAACCCGGCTATTTATATAAAAACAACTATTTGGATGAAGATAAAACCCGATCCCGATCGATTGCCAACACTGGATGAACTGGATAAGAAAAACACCAAACCAGATTCGGGATCGAAAAAAAATAAAAGCTCTAAAAACAAATAAGCCCCTTAAACAGGGGCTTTATAATTACATTGTCTTTTTTGCATCTTCCAAAAATTTGGCAAGGCCAATATCAGTAAGGGGATGTTTTAGCAAACCTAATATTGAATCTAATGGACAGGTACAAACATCAGCACCGGCTTCTGCACAACGAATAATATGATTAGGATTGCGGATAGAAGCCGCAAGAATTTCTGTTTCATAACCCTGCACCGTATAAATATGTGAAAGTTGTTCTATCAATTGCACACCATCCCAGCCGCTATCATCAATACGACCAATGAACGGAGAAACATAGGCTGCACCTGCTTTAGCACAAAGGATCGCCTGGCCAGCAGAAAAAACTAATGTGCAGTTGGTACGGATGCCATTATCAGTAAACCATTTTATCGCTTTCACTCCATCTTTGATCATCGGAACTTTCACCACAATATTCTTATGAATTTTTGCCAGCTTCTTGCCTTCAGCAACGATACCATCAAAATCAGTTGATATTACTTCAGCGCTGATATCACCATCAACCATGTCGCAAATTGCTTTATAATGGTTCATAATGGCGGCCTCACCTTTAATGCCTTCTTTTGCCATTAGCGATGGGTTTGTAGTAACTCCATCCAAAATTCCTAATTCGTGAGCCTCTTTGATCTGGGCAAGATTCGCAGTATCAATAAAAAATTTCATGAGCAATAATTTAATAAAAAACCCCATTAGGGGCTTAGATTTAAAAAAACGGCAGGCTCCTCACATCGCACCGCTACAACCACTTATCCTTGCTGCCTTCCGGCCCTGGGGAGGTTCAGCAGGAGCTGGTCGTGTAAGACCTGCCGGGCGCAAAGATAAGGGAATGACTTTTTTCAATTGAATATTTTCAATTGTCATTTGATAATCATTTGTAGAAATTATTGTTGTCTTTGAAATGCAGAATTCAGACTTGCGAAACCAACCAATTCATCTGCCCGACCGCCGAAAGAACGATAGTAAACAAGTATCGTGTAATTATTTTCAGTACCCCAGTGATTGCCTTCAGTGTTATCAAAATCCGGGAGATTATTTTCTTTATTTTTATCTGAGAGTGTTACGTAACTATAATTATAAAAACCTTGTTTCAGCAATAATGTTCTTTCATAAGCCCCTCTTTCCGGGTTGAATTCCAGTTTACTTGAATCATTAACCTCAAACTGTGTAAGTTCCCCGAACATATAAACGCTTCTACCTTCATAAGGTCTGTTCCCTGGCGGAAAATAGCTAAAATGGACATATGCATAATCACTCTGCCAATAAGGGTTGAGGTTTTCATCATTCTCTAGTATGAAAGAACCATTCAGATCCCGGTAATATAAATAAGTACCCTTTGTGCGTTCTAAATCTGGTTTTACAAAAATATCTGTTCGGGCAGGTTTATTATCGATACGTTGCATATGGTCACTCATTAGCCGCAGACTTACAAGGTTGATATACCGCCATTCCTTTCCGGCCGGAAAAGAATTTTGTATCTCATCATTATATTCAAAATAGTTTCCCCGGAAAATATTTGGCCGGGTAAGAAGTTTTGAAGTAGGCCATGCATTATTCTGCAATAAAACCACTTTAATATCCTGTGGTGTAAGAATGTTTAGAGGGGTTAATGTTTTTACCGTAACCAATATTTTCTGATGACTCATGAACATTGTGCTGTTGAACGGTTGCTGAATTTGTGCAGCCACGTTTGATTTATTTTCCACCACCATCATACGCTTGGTAAAAACAAGTTTGGATGTATCATTATTTAAAAAAACTTTTAGCAGGTAATTTCCGGAACGGTTGGGCTTGCAATTGCGTTCAGGAAAAAAAAGCTGGTAATGAGTGTAGCGGGTAAGTGAAAGAGATGAGTAGCGGTAATTTGTGATTCTATTGGTTTGAAATCCGCTGATATAATCGAATGGTGGAAGATCTGCCGGAGTCCAGTCAGCATTACAAAGCTGAAAAGTATAATAATAGAACTTATAATCCGCATCCATATCATCAAAGTGGAGCTCAAGCAATTGATTGCCGTTAAGATTGATAATAGGATAACTGTAAATATCACCCGCCTTGAACAATTTAACAGCATGAATACTGGGTTTGTAAATATGATCTGGAATTTGCGAATATCCCTGCAGCCAACCCATTACAAATACCAGTGCAATTGAAGTTTTTATAAGGCGGTTAAGTTTCATTTTATATAATTCCATAAAGTAACTGAAAAAAGGTGAGAAAAGCTTTTCCTACTCAGCCGGTTAATAGCAACAATGGTTAAAAATGTATAAACGGTTATTTGAGCCGGACATTGTATTTTTGAAGACAAACCCATTCAATTGAAGGTTGCATCATTTATAGCAAACCGTATCGCCTTTAACAGGCAGAAATCTTTTTCACGGTTTATTATCCGTCTTTCTATTGCAGCTACTGTCATCAGTGTAGCTGTTATGATCGTTACCTGGTCTTTTGCCAATGGTTTCCAGGAAAAGATCAGTCAGAAAATATTCAGCTTTCTTGGGCATATTCAGGTGCAGGATAAACAACCTGATAAAGCTGTCTTTGCAGAAGAATATCCCATTATGCATAACGATACAGTGGTGAATGATA
Source organism: Bacteroidota bacterium (assembly GCA_005882315.1). Classification (NCBI taxonomy): domain Bacteria; kingdom Pseudomonadati; phylum Bacteroidota; species Bacteroidota bacterium. The sequence continues at coordinate 199,151 of VBAR01000006.1, read as the reverse complement.
TCAAAAAGAACCCTGCCGTAGTAAGTGTTCATGCATTTGCTACCCGTTATGCGATCCTTAAAACAAAAGATGAAATGGAGGGGGTTAAGTTCAAAGGAGTTGACAGTAGCTTTGATTTCAACCAGCTAAAAACTTTTATCAAAGAAGGGCGGCAGGTAAATTTTAATGACAGCACTTATAGTCGTGAAATAATGATCTCAACTTATACGGCAGAACAATTGAAGCTGAAATTAAATGACAAGGTGCTGATCTATTTTATAAAACCCGGCAGCAGCCCCGAAGATGAAGATAAGTTCAGGGCAGATAAACTCACCATTACCGGTATTTACAAAACAGGCATTGAAGATTATGATAAATATTTTGCTATCGGTGATATAAAACTGATACGCCGCCTGAATGGCTGGGATGAAAATGAGATCGGCGGTTATGAAGTTTTTTTAAACGATTATACAAAGATCGATAAAGTGGCAAAAGAAATACATGAGCTTGATAGTTTCCCGGTTACATGGACTCCGAAAAGTGCCAGGAATATTTCGCCCAACATTTTTGATTGGCTGAACATGCAGAGTAAAACACGGAATGTTTTAATGGGAATTATGGCTGTTGTTGCATTGATCAATCTTATCACCTGCCTTATCATTTTGGTATTGGAAAGAATAAGAATGATCGGAGTGCTAAAAGCATTGGGCGCAAAAAATATTACTATACAAACAATTTTTATTCATCATACTTTGATCATAACTATAACTGGCATAATCCTCGGCACATTACTGGCCCTCGGTCTTTTGTACCTGCAACAGGAAACTGGTTTTATTAAACTACAAGAAGAGGCTTATTACCTGAGTGAGGCTGCAGTAAAAATTGTTTGGTGGCAAATACTCCTTATCATTTCATGCACCTTCGCTGTCTGTTTAGTGATTTTGACAATTCCATCATTGCTCGTAAGAAGAATACAACCAGTAAAAGCAATACAGTTCAGGTAGGTCAGATACAAGATACTGGTCTCTGGATGCTGGATAAGCAAAGCTGACTATTAATTTAAAACCTATCCCATATCTAGAATCCAGTATCCAGCATCCAATAGCTAGCAAATATGAGAAAGAATAATCCCTGTCGCCACCGCTGCATTAAGTGATTCTGCATTGCCAATGCGGGGAATAGAAATTTTTTCATTAGCAGCAGCAAGTATTTCATCATGCACACCTTTTGATTCATTGCCGACAATAATAATTCCTTCCTTTAATTTTCCAATTGCATTTACTGGTTTACCGGAAACTGCTGTTGCATAAATGCCGGTCGATTTATTTTCACTCAACCATTTTTGCAAATCAGTATAAACAATATTTACCCGTGCAATACTTCCCATTGTGGCTTGCACAACTTTTGGATTATAAATATCCGCCGAATCTTTGCTGCAGATAATGTTCCGTATACCAAACCAGTCCGCAATGCGAATAATAGTTCCCATATTCCCGGGATCCTGAATTGTATCAAGGGCAAGAGTGATCTTATTTTTCAAATCAGCAGAAGCATTAGATTCAAATTTCTTCACCACTGCAAACACCTGATTAGGAGTTTTCAGTTGCGACACCCTTCCCAATTCCGTTTCGTCTATCTCATACAATTCTGTATTTCCAATCTTTCCTTTATTCTCATCGATCCAATTCTTAAGAGCATAAACCTGTTTAATAGCCCCGGTTGAGTGTATTAAGAATTCATCGACTATCTTAGGCCCTTCAGCAATAAACAGCCCTTCCTCGTCACGGCTTTTTTTCTGGCCTAAACTTTGGATATATTTGAGCTGCATTTTTGAAAGCATAGCATTTAACTAATTTAAATTAATGAAAATCAGGCCATCGAAAATTTCTGCTTTACTAAAATTAAGCATCGCCTGTTTTTCAGTTTTGTTCGTTACAAGCTGCGGTGTTGTTCCCAAGAATTATCCGAAAAATAAGCCTTTTGTTTTTGAAACAAATATATCAGTTGAAGGTAATTTTACAAATGAGGAACGGGGCCACCTGGAATCACAGTTAGAAAATCAATTAGAAGATAGTATGCTTGCCCGGACAGCATCGAAATTTACACTTAAACGTCTTCTATTCTTCCACAAAAGCCTTGACAAACCTCCCGCTTTTGATTCCTCGTCGGCTGTAAAATCAATCGAATTTATGCAGCGGTTGCTTCGGTCATCTGGTTATTATTACGGAGATATCAGTTACAATTATACGATTGACACTGTAAAGGATCAGCAAAGAACAAAGGTAAACTTTATCGCAAAACCGGGCAAGCTGATGACACTTGATACTGTCATTTATAAATTCAGCAAAGCAGAAATACAGGACATTGTTGAAAAGAATATGAAAGATGCGCAGGTTAAAAAAGGTGATGCATTTGCTAAAATTGCTATGACTACAGAACGTGACCGGTTAGTAGAATTATTCAGAAATAGTGGTTACCTCCGTTTCACAGGAACAGACATAATGGGACTTTGGGATACATTGGATGTTTCATTGCTGCAACCAAGCCTTGATCCGTTTGAACAGATCGATCTCTTAGAAAAAATTAAAAGCCGGCAAGAAAACCCAACTGCCAATCTTGAATATCGTTTTAAACCGGGTGTTGACACTTCCCGCCTTATAAAATTCTATATCGGTAATGTAACGATGTACCCGGAAGTTACAGTGGATTCTGCTTTTACCATTAACAGGACACTTTTACTTGATTCAGGCCGTTTTAAAATTGTTTATAGTCAAGATATTTTCAACCCAGGATTTCTTCACCGCAATTTTTATTTGCGTCATGGGAATCTTTACAGCCAGAAAGACCTGGTAAGGACAATTAATCGTTATAATGCACTCGGAGCATGGAAACTTGTAAGTATAGAACCTAAAATAAGAGGAGCAACTGACACGGTTGATTTTGAAGCAAGATTATCGCCTGCTGATAAGTATGCTTATAGTCTTACACTCGAGGGAACCCGGAACCAAAGTGCTATTACAGGTGATCTCTGGGGAATGGGACTTAATCTTGCGTTTCAAAACAGGAACTTTGCAAGATCAGCCAATAACTCTGTTACAACCTTTCGGTATGGTATTGAATTTGGCGGTGGCAGGGGAATTCAGACCCAAACATTTTTACTTAACCAGAATATTTATTTCCCACGTTTTATTGCTCCCAATTTTATAAAACCCAGTATTCATTTTCGTGATAATGCAAGAACGATATTCTCGTTTGGTGGTGGCATTACTGATCGTATCGATTATTTCAACCAGAAAACGATCAATGTTTCCTGGGGCTATCAATATGAATGGAACAACAAGAGCATTACATTTCTCTTACCCAATTTTGAATATTCGGTTCTTTTGCCAAGGGATAGCCTCAATGCATTGTTTGCCACCAATCCCATTTATAAAAACCAATTTACAGATGGCTTGATATTATCTGCAATTGCCCGTTATAATGTAAACTGGGGAAAACCGAACCGATTGAATTTTTTCAGGTTAAATGTTGAGCAATCAGGTGTTTTTACTGGTGTTATTAAAAATAAATTCTTTGACACAAACTTATATCGTTTTATAAAAGTTGAAGCTGAGATATCACGTAAGATGATACTTAAAAAATGGAATGACGGGCTTGCTAAAAAGGTTCTGGCTATGCGGATGATGGTTGGCATCGGTTATGAGCTTGGTGCTACTGAAAATCCGAATAAGCGAAACAATATGCCCTTCTTTAAATCATTTTATGCAGGTGGACCCAATAGTATGCGGGCATGGCAGTTACGTCGGCTTGGACAGGGTTCTGTGATCAAAGAATTCAATGGTTCAGGAAGTACACCAGAGCGGTATGGCGATGTACAATTCGAAGGAAATATTGAATATCGTTTTCATCTTTTTAAATATGCAGGTGTAAAATTCAATGGCGCATTATTTACCGATATGGGAAATATCTGGTACCTGAAAAAAGAAGCCGTACCAGCCACACCCGAAGAACAGGTAGCTGTATTTAAACTAAGCAGGCTTGGAACAGATCTTGCCATAGGCATGGGTATGGGCTTGAGGGTCGACTTTAGTTTATTTATTCTTCGCCTGGATTATGCGTATAAAGTAAAGGATCCAAGTCCTGAACCTGCCAGTGCCTATAAGCAAAACAAATGGTTCTACGATTTTCAATTATTCAACGGAACATTACAATTAGGCATCAACTATCCGTTTGTGTTGTAGTCTTTTTCAGATCATCAATAAACTCATGTATAGATTGAGCCTCGCTCAATTTAAATTCACCAATTCTTGTGCGACATAAACTACTCAAATAAGCACCACAACCTAATGCTTCTCCAAAATCATTGGCAAGACTACGGATATAGGTTCCGGTTGTGCACACAATTTTGAAACTTACAACCGGCATTTCAATAGCTGTTATTTCAAATTCTTTAATTGTGATCTTCCTTGGCTCAAGTTTTACCTCCAGCCCTTTTCTTGCCAGTTCATAAACTCTTTTACCATCTATTTTTATAGCTGAATGTGCAGGCGGAACCTGCATAATTTCACCCATAAATTTTTTTGTGGCATCTCTTATTTGCACTTCATCAATTGTGTCAACAGGTTTAAAATTTACCGGATCACTTTCAAGATCGTAAGTAGGTGTTATAGCGCCTAATGTAATTGTACCGGTATATTCTTTTTCCTGCGCCATATATTCATTTATCTTTTTTGTAAACTTTCCTGTGCAGATAATAAGTAAGCCGGTAGCAAGGGGGTCGAGTGTGCCGGCATGTCCCACTTTCTTAATTTTAATTGCGTTCCTTATTTTTCTTACCGCATCAAATGAAGTCCACAAAAGTGGTTTATCAATCAGTAGCAGCTGCCCTTCTGCGTACTTGTTCCCCGGTAAAATATCTTCGTTCATCCGTTTAAGGTTTAAAGTTTAAAGTTTAAAGTTAACATTTAACATCAAACCTTAAACTTTAAACATCAGATAGACATCCTGTTCTTTAACTCAAGGTATTTATTCACAGTATTAACGGAAAGATTTTGAGGCGGAGTAAGGATAGAGGCAATACCATGTTTGTGCAATTCTTTTACCATCAGTCTTTTTTCAAAATTAAATTTCTCTGCAATGGTTTTTATGTAAATTTCTTCGGTAGAGCCAGCTTTTTTCTTTTCAATAGATTTTAGCTCTGTATTTTCAAAAAATATAACCAGCAGCAGGTGATGCTCTGCAATTTTTTTCAGCGCCGCTATATTGCGCTGCAATCCTTCCATACTTTCAAAATTAGTGAATAGTACGAGCAAGCTACGGTTAGTGATCCGGTTGCGGATCACGGCATATAGTTTTTCAAAATCCTGTTCGAGATAACGGGTTTGCTGATTATATAATGTCTCAAGTATCTTATTGATCTGCGTAGGTTTCTTATCTGCTTGTATAAATGTGTCAAGATTTTCAGCAAAGGTTATCAAACCTGCTTTGTCCTGTTTTGCCAAAGCCACACTGCTTAATACCAGTGAAGAGTTGATCGCATAATCTAGTAATGACAATCCCTCAAAAGGCATTTTCATCAGACGTCCTTTATTTATCACACAATAGATCTGTTGACTTCTTTCATCGGTATAGTTATTTACCATCAGGTCACCTTTTCTCGCAGTGGCCTTCCAATTGATCGTTCTGAAATCATCTCCTCTTACATATTCTTTTATCTGTTCAAATTCCATACTATGTCCCAACTTTCGCATCCGCTTCACCCCTGTTTCCTGTACCCGGTTGCTAACAGCCACAAGTTGAAAACGCCGCATTTGTATATAGGAAGGATAGACTTTTACGACTTCCTCTGCTTTGAAGGAAAATTTTCTTTTCACTAACTGTAACGGGCCATTCACAAATACATTAATACTTCCAAAAACATACTCACCACGACTTACAGGCCGCAATGTGTACATGATCTGCTCAGATGAATTGCCGGGGACCTTTAACTTGCGTATCCAGTTCCTGTCCTGGAATTGAACAGGCAATTCATCAATCACACTTATTTGTGCGGGGAATACATAATTATTTTTCAGTTGCAGGTATACTTTATTTTCATCACCTAAACTAAAACGTTCAGTCAGCTTTCTTGAAGCTACTATTCCTTTTTTATTCGAATAGCAAAGTATCGTATCAACTACAACTGCAATAGCCAGTAATAGAAATACGATCGATCCTAACTGAAAAAACTGAGGAAAGAAATAACTCAGCACAAAAACCATCACGCCGGAAAGGCCGATGAGAAAAACGATCCTGTTTAAAAAAAATGAATTATGCAATGAGCCGGTTGTTAGATTGATAAATTGTATTGACTGATGATTCTTACCTCGGCACTTCCATTCCTTGTATGATCTGTCTTATAACTTCATCTTCTGTTATTCCTTCCATTTCTTTATCTGGTGCAAGAATGATGCGATGACGTAGCACGGGTGTAGCTACATTGATAATATCTTCAGGCGTTACAAAATCCCGTCCTTGCATAGCCGCAGTTGCTTTTGATGCATTCATTATTGCCAGTGATGCCCTCGGCGATGCACCCAAATAAATTGATTTGTGATTTCTTGTCAAGTGTATCAGTTTCCCGATAAACTGCAACAAACGTTCCTCGATCAACAATGTTTTTACCTGTTGCCGTAATGCGATTACCTGCTGACCCGTAATGGCGGGTTTTATCATATCCTGTGCAGGTGTATTTCCCATCCGATGAAACTGTGTGAGTATAGTTATTTCTTCCTGTTCACTTGGATAAGGAACCAGTATTTTAAAAAGGAAACGATCTAATTGTGCTTCAGGCAAACGATAAGTTCCTTCATGCTCTACAGGATTTTGTGTAGCCAGCACCATAAATGGATTTGCCATCAGGTATGTTTTGCCATCCACAGAAGCCTGCCGTTCTTCCATTATCTCCAGCAATGCGGATTGTGTTTTTGCAGGGGCACGGTTTATCTCATCCACTAAAACAAGATTATTGAATACAGGGCCTTTCTTAAATTCAAAACTAGCTTCACGGGGATTGAAAACCGGTGTACCTAACACATCGCTTGGCATCAGGTCAGGTGTAAACTGAATGCGGTTAAAACCGACATCAACACTTTTTGCGACCAGTTTAGCAGTTAATGTTTTTGCTACACCCGGCACACCTTCTATCAGCACATGCCCGTCTGCCAGCAGCGCAGTTAATATCAACCGGATCATTTCGTCCTGTCCAACGATCACTTTTCGTATTTCAGAATAAATAGACCCAACTGCGTTGTTCAAAGCCGAAAGATCGGTGCGTTGCTGAAATATTTGCGGATCATCCATATTACTTGGTTTGTTGTTTTAGTGTGTTTAATAATTAAGTTTTTGAATAAAAATCTTCAAGATTCCGGTGAAAATTTTTAAGTTGTGAATCGGATATGCTAACACTTTCAATATTATTAATAAAGTTTACAATAGTTCTGAGATCTTCTGCCGGATATCCTGTTTTATAACTTACTACATTAATAAATTCTTCGTTCCTGTTTGCAACTGGAATATTATATCGTGTACGAATATAATCCAGGAAATAACCTGACATCTTTCGGCAAAGATTCCGATGATCTGCTTTTTCAAAATATAAGCGGCCAATCGTTTTGACAAATTCAAGTGAATCGTTTACCGGCCTTTTCATAATTGGTATATGCCGCTGCTTACGACGCATTTCATTCAATACATAAAGCAGCAACAGGATCAATGCTGCAATAAATGCCCACCTGAATTCTTTAAACCCGAGCAATACACTCATAAAGCCTTTTTTATCCTGGTCCTCATCGGGATTGTTATTGCGCTTGAAAAGATAATACTCATCCCATACCACCTGCTTTGCGTCCTTAGGCAAATATGAAAGCGCCGACTCATAATAATGAATATTGCTTTTGTGTAACAGGAAATAATTACTGAAAGCAAGCGGCGCTGTATGAATGTAAAAATTTCCCTTACCTGATTTTAGTCGTATAAAATTGGGTCGGTTAAGATCATCGCGGCCTAATATATAAGTAACATCCTGGTTTGTTTCACTCATGAAGGTAGCAACTCTTCTACCGGGATATTGATAGTTTTCTTTTTGCTGTGTTGCATCAGTTTGTAATGATAATCTTAATGTATCATCATCCGGACGTCCGGCGCGGAGGTATGAATAATCATAATAAGATGAATTGATGCCAAACTGATCCTGCGCTATTTCATTCAGAAAAATACTGCTGATAAAAACATCATTCCCATTTTTTACAAAATTCATAAGCTTATCCAGCTCGTCATGATTCGGATAAAAATAGGGAGAGAAAATAAGCAATGCCTGCTTACTGTCATATACAGAAAGTGAATCCCAGTAGCCGGGTTCTTTCTTATCAGTGCTGATACCTGCTACCGGGAAAAGATGTTTTAAATTATTATAAGCTACCCAATAACCATACGGTATTTTATCTTTTATGCGAAAGCTGAGCTTATCATTAAATTTCCGTGTAGCAGGCTTTCCAAAAATAATCATACCAATAGCAGTAGCCAACACAATCAAAAGGATGATATAAGGAGTTTTCAACTTCATCTCAGAGAGATCGTATTATTAAATTTTTCAAAATCATTTTTTATCAGCCGCCAGGCTTCATCATTCACAGGAAAATTGCCATACCATGTGTATTCATAGTCTCTGGTGAGTTTGAAAAAATCATGATAATGCTTTGTATTACGAAGCTGAAGCAGGTAATCAAAATTGGTACGATCCTGCTTATACTGAATGATATTTCTACCTGACATTGTTTTCAGCATTTGTAAGAACATCAATCGTACGGCCAACCTGTAATTACCTTCCCGTACTGCTTTATCAATCCTGTCCCGATAGTTTATTTCAAAAATATCTTCCGTTTCTTCATCCTGTTTTTCATCCGCGAAGACATTTATTTTTTTCCGGAACAAGCGAATATTACTGCCTGAAAGAAACATTATAATAGCAACAGCAAAACCACCTATAATTACAAGCCACAATAAGGTTTTAAACCAGCCTGCCTGCATCCAGGAGACTTCTACATCCTCTTCCTCGTTATCTTTTCCCTTTTTGAAAATTTGATTAGCATACCAGAAATCTTCGTCTTGCTGTATTTTTTTTATTTCATTTTCAGGAATCTTTCTTTTTACCAAACTGTCAGTTAAAAAATCAAATGCACTCTTTTTTTCAAACTTTTGCTTACCCTCTTGTGATTCCTCATCTGGCGCATATTCATCCAGTAAATTTTCTGCAGAATCCTGGTTGGGATCTCCTATAATTACTTCTGTATTCGTGACAGTTGTATCATCTTGAGATTGCGCATAAGATGGAATTACTATTGCTCCCAATAAAAGCAGCAACAGGCAAACTTTGATCCTCTTTGTGTATTGCGGATATTTTAGCAGCAGCACTATACCTCCTCCTCGTTTAATTTCACCGATAATTTTTTTTGTACCCTGATAGGATAGAGAATGAAATACCAGATAACAAACAGCACTGATAATCCGAATACCAGTGTAGTAAAAACAGATATATCATTATAAAGCCTTGTGATAAAACTTTCAAAAAAAGCAGCAAGTGCCAGCACCGGCAGCAAGCCAACAATTATTTTTATACTGTCTTTAGCACCATTCTTAAATGCATCCCAACGGCGGATAGTACCGGGAAATAAAAAACTCTTGCCCAGAATGATCCCTGCCGCAGCGCCGATTATCAATGCTGTTATTTCCAATGTTCCATGAACGAAAACAACGATCCAGAAATTAATGCCTAATCCTTGTGCCGCAAACATCTGGTCAAACACACCTACCATTCCTGCATTGTTTGCAAGAATAATAGTGGTTGGCACGCCACAGAATAAACCTGAAGTATAACCCAGCAGCATTACACGAATATTATTAACCATGATATAAAGCCACATGGAAAATGGATTACCGCCTTCATAAATACCAAATGGATTTCCTTTTTCAATATTGCTGACAGTTTCATTTACATAATTATCGCCAAACATATTTCTCACCAGTTCCTCATCCTGCTTTGAAGTAAAATAGCCGATAATAAAAAAAATAAGGAAGATCGCAAACGTAAAAAGTATAACTCCATGATGCTTGCGGATAACAAGTGGCAGGTCTTTTTTCCAGAATGTGGCGATCCGGTTAGATTCTTCTTTCCGGTTCTTATAAATACTAAGATAAATTTTTGAAGCTTCGGTATTAATGTATTTTGTCACTTTACCGGATGGATAAAATGTTTTGGCATACGCAAGATCATCTACCAATTGGGTAAATTCTTTTGCCATTTCATCCGGGTCGTCGGGTGGCATTTGCTGGTTTTTAACCCAGCGGTCTTTATTTTTTTTTATAAAAAGTGCTTCACGCATATTACAACAGCTGCTGCGGTGTAAAATAATATTTTTATAAACACAGGCTGAGTGATTTGAAAAATAAAATCTTAATTTACCGGCAGAAATAAACTTCAATGGCGGTACTGAAAATACCTACTAATTTTAACATTGACCTTGAATTTGAAATACCCGAGTTCTACCGCCGGTTATTTGCCCTGTTGATAGATGTACTGATCGAGTTTTTCTATTTCCGTATTGCCCTGAAAATTCTTGAATCTATTGTTAGCAGTGGTGATTTTTTTGATGAGGGATCAAACTTCAATATAATTGCTCTTAGCATCCTTTTATTTTTACCGATCCTTCTTTATCATGTTGTGTTTGAAATAACCATGAACGGACAAAGTATCGGCAAACGCATCATGCGGTTGCGGGTAGTGGATGAAAACGGTGGCCGGCCCGGCATCAGTCAGTATCTCATACGTTGGCTGCTTCGCATTTCTGATGTGTGGATCATTTTTATTATCGCTACACTCGTTACCAGCCCTTTCTGGTTCGGGAATGCTCAATCAGCCTTTATCATCCTTGCTGCGTTGGCATTTCTTATCACCGATATTATTCTTATCGTTTCTTCAAAAAAAGGGCAACGTATCGGTGATATACTTGCAAGAACAATTGTGATAAGAATTAATACAAAGGCAGATATTGAAGACACCGTTTTCCAGGAAGTAGCCGATAGTTACATTCCTGTTTTCCCTGAAATTATGAAGCTGGGTGATAAGGATATTAACGCTATTAAAAGTATACTGGACACTTCCCGTAAGAAAGGCGATTTTAATTTGGCCGCTAATGCTGCCGATAAAATAAAGAACCATCTCAATATCAAAACGGCACTTTCACCTTTTGATTTCCTGGAAACTGCATTGAAAGATTACAATTATTTAAGCACAAAATAAAAATGCCCCAATTAAAGGAGCATTTAGCTTTTAGAAAATTTATAATCACATGGTCGAAGCTGTTAATACCCCTAGCACAAATGCCAGAAGATAAATACTGAGTAGAATGATTGTAATAATACCCACATAGCGGAACATTACCTTCAGATTTTTGAAACTCTCCGTCAGTTGTCCCGAGTCATTTCCTGCTAATGCAAGCTTCATAGCATTGGAAAAGCGGAATAAGAACAAGCAAGGGAAAAAGTAAACAATTGCCATAAACATATAAAGAATGGCCATTCCTGTGCTAAGACCAGAGGTAAATGACTTGCTGCGGTATTGAGAGGGAAGATCAGAGAGCTGGCTTTGCATAGCGCTAACAGAAAAAGCAAGGTAAAGCCCTGCTAAAATAATTAATACGCAAACAACAAATCCTACAATAGCGAGAAAGCGGCCCCATTTGGCAGCCTCAGACAAATGAGCACGGTTAGTATCGTCAATACTTAATCCGAAAATTGATTGTTGATTTTCTTCCATAATAAACGGTTTTGGTTTCTATAAAAATAATAGTTGCGAAGTACACGGGCAAATTTAATATGTCCTCCACCATCGTTGTTTAGTTTAACACTAAACAACTCATCTTTACTTTCATTATCCATTGAAAAGATTTAGTAAGCTCTTGCAAACAACACTCTTTGCGTTGAAGGTTTACCTGTCAGAATACATTTGCCTTCTTCAGATGCGTTGTTCAAAGGAATGCAGCGAATGGTTGCCTTTGTCTTTTCTTTTATCTCCGCTTCAGTTTCAGCAGTGCCGTCCCAGTGTGCAGCAAGAAAACCACCTTTATCATCCAGCAGTTTTTCAAACTCACTCCAGCTGTCAACATTCGTAATATGTTCAGCACGGTGTGCCAATGCTTTATTATACATAGCCTGTTGTATTTCATCCAGCAGGTTCTTTACAGAATTAGCTATACCATCTAATGAAACAGATTTCTTTTCTTTCGTATCACGTCTTGCTACTTCCACTACATTATTCTCCAGATCCCTTGCACCGATTGCCAAACGAACTGGCACTCCTTTCATTTCATACTCAGCAAATTTCCAACCCGGTCTTGCATTATCATTATCATCATACTTCACCCGGATGCCTAAAGATTTTAATTGGTCAATCAATGGCAGTACTTTGGAATCAATCAATGCTTTTTGTTCTTCGCCTTTGTATATCGGTACAATCACTACCTGCCATGGAGCAATCTTCGGAGGAAGAATTAACCCATCATCATCACTATGTGCCATTACCAAAGCACCGACTAACCTTGTACTTACTCCCCAGCTTGTAGCCCATACATATTCAAGTTGGTTCTCTTTATTGGAGAACTTAACATCAAATGCTTTTGCAAAGTTTTGTCCAAGAAAATGTGATGTGCCGGCTTGCAGGGCTTTTCCATCCTGCATCAATGCCTCGATACAATAAGTATCGATAGCTCCTGCAAATCTTTCACTTGCCGTTTTCACACCTTTGATAACCGGTAAAGCCATATATTCTTCAACAAACGTAGCATAGACATCCAGCATTTTCTTTGCTTCAACTATTGCTTCTTCTGCAGTTGCATGTGCTGTATGTCCCTCCTGCCATAAAAACTCAGCTGTACGAAGGAATAACCGGGTACGCATTTCCCAACGCACCACATTGGCCCATTGGTTTATCAGTAACGGGAGGTCACGATAGCTTTGTATCCAATCTTTATAAGAATTCCAGATGATTGCTTCACTCGTTGGACGAATGATTAATTCCTCCTCAAGCTTTGCATCAGGATCAACCATAAGTTTTCCTTTCGAATTTGGATCGCTCTTCAAACGATAGTGTGTAACGATAGCACATTCCTTTGCAAATCCTTCGGCATGGCCTTCTTCTTTTTCCAAAAAACTTTTAGGCACGAACAGTGGGAAATACGCATTTACATGTCCTGTGTCTTTGAACATTTTATCCAAAACATCTCTCATATTTTCCCAGAGTGCATAGCCGTAAGGTTTTATTACCATACAACCACGAACTGCTGAATAATCTGCGAGTCCGCCTTTCAGAACAAGGTCATTATACCATTGGGAATAATCCTGGGCCCGGGAAGTAATCTCTTTTGCCATTTTGTTTGTCCATCTCCTTGATGGAATTTTTGAATTATGATTTGCTGATCAGAGTTACCTAAAGATGAACGGAGCGTCGCAACAAAAGCTCAACCAGGGAACCATAGCCGGCAACATAGTAACCTCACTCTCGTTTAAATACTAATCTATCTTTAGATATACTTTAACAGCCTGAGACGCAATTTTTTAACCGATGGCAACATCTTTGTGCCTGTTAGAAAGCGCATCTTTAATTGTTGCGCAAAAGTAGTAACTTCAATTTATAAAACTTAAACCCAGTTGCCATGAAATCATCAATTTTACTTCTGGCATTAGCAACAGTTGCTTTTAGCAGCTGTACCACCGCTTACAAAACCGGTCAAACTCCCGATGATGTTTATTACTCACCGGCCCGCCCTGTGGACCATGATGAGTATGTACGTGTAGAAGACGATAACGATCGTGAATACCGTTACGACGAATATTATTACGATGATCGTTACCTGCGTATGAAAGTTCAAAACCGTAATCGCTGGAATGAACTGGATGACTGGTACTATTTCGATCGTTACCGTTACAGCTATTATAATAGTTCATACTGGGGAAATCCATGGAGTCCGAATACTTACTGGAATAATTACTACAATCCCTATTCTCAGAATTATGTAGTCGTTAATCCGAAATCAAATTATGCTTCCAGCAGACCAAGAACATTTAATCTGAATACTTACAATAATAACAATAACCTGCTTAGTAATAAGGGTTATACAACTTCAGGTTCAGGTGTAAGAACGGCAGCGGGCAATCCCAAAATAAATACCGGCACCAGCAGCTATAACAATAACAACAGTAGTTCTCGTGGAGGTGTGTTGAGAGATATTTTCAGTGGTGGCAGCAACTCTTCTTCTTCAGGAAGCAGTAATAATAGTAGTTCCTCACCAAGAACATCAAGCAGCAGTTCATCATCACCGTCTTCCTCTGGAAGTAGCGGCGGTGGCGGCGGCTCTGCTCCGGTGAGGAAGTTTTAAAATATTAATAAGAGTGCGGTGCAGCAACCGGTTACTCACTATGGTTTTAACGATCATAGTTATGTAACCGGCAGAAGTACCCTGATCAAACTTCGGTTGCGTCGCACTCTTGTACTACATCAATACTACTGAGCCATCAGAACAATTTTCAATGAACTATAATAAACTCTTTATATGAAAAGATTTTTCATAACAGCTTTTATTGCATCAGCGACCGGTGCCATGGCACAGGAACCTGCTGATGCCCTTCGCTATTCATGGAGTATTCAGAGTGGCACAGCCCGGCAGCAAGCCGTAGGCGGTGCTATGGGAAGTTTGGGGGGTGATATTTCTGCCAACTATGTAAACCCGGCTGGTTTGGGCTTTTATAAAACAGGGGACCTTGTTATTACCCCTGGATATAATTTCGGAAATACAAAGTCAACATTCATGGGAAGAACAGAAGAAAAACAAAAGAAGAATTCCTTTGGAATGGGAACCAGCGGTGTTGTTTTTGGATCAGGTAATAGTAACAAAAAAGGACAACGCTCCTCTGTATTCAGCCTGGCCGTTAATCGCACTGCAAATTTTGGTTCAAATGTTTTATACTTCGGGCAAAACAACCAAAGCTCTTACTCACAAAAATTCCTCGAACAGATACAAAACGATGGTGTAAAAGACGCAAACGTCGTAGCCACTAATTATGAGTACGGCGCCAGTCTCGCTTTTAACACTTACTGGATCGATACGATTGCAGGTGGCACATCCGGCAATTACCAGTTTCAGACCCGTTCACCAATTGGAACTGGTCTTTTACAAAGACAGGAATTAATCAACAAAGGAGGTTTGACAGAACTTACAATGGCTCTTGCGGCCAACTGGAATGATAAGATTTATGCTGGCGGCTCAATAGGTGTTGTATTTACCAACTATGAACGCAAATCCATTTTTGATGAAGCGGATGCAACAGCCAACCCCAATAATAAATTCGATTATGCCACCTTTACCGAGAATTTTTCTCAAAACGGAGCAGGGATTGTTTTCAGAGGTGGTGTTATTTACAAACCTGTTGAATATTTCCGTTTAGGACTTGCTCTTCATTCGCCTTCACTCCTTACAATTACGGATAAATATAATTCAGATGTAATAACAAATACAGAAAGCTACCAGGGTGAATATTCACAGACCTCGCAGTTTCTCACAGGAAATGAAAATGCTATTTTCAAGTACAATATGGTAACTCCTTATAAGATCATCGGCAGCTTATCTTATGTACTTCGTGAAATTGAAGATGTAACAAAACAAAAAGGATTTCTTACCGCAGACATTGAATATATCAACTACAAGGCAGCATCTTTTATGGAACTGGAAGCTGACAAAAACAATCCAGCTATCGTGAACTATCTGGATGATTTGAACGATGCAATTGACAATGCCTATAAAGGCACTTTCAATTTCAGGGCAGGTGGTGAGTTGAAATTTACAACCATAATGGTACGTCTTGGCGCTGCCTACTATGGCAATCCTTATAAAAATTTAGCAGGTGAAAAAGGAAGTAAGTTCCAGGCAAGTGGTGGTTTGGGGTATCGTAATAAAGGTTTCTTTATTGACCTTACTTACATACACACTTTTATCAAGGACATTCATACACCATACCGCTTGCAATCCGGGTTAACTCCGCTGGCAAGTATAAAAGGGAATATGGGTAATGCATTATTGACTTTTGGGATAAAGATCTAACCCCTGTCCTTAACAATGTCAAAAAAAATAATAGCAAAAATTAAATCCTCATTTAAAAATGAGGATTTAATTTTTATTTGAAGTTTGGTTTCCGAAATTTGATCTATGATGAAAATCGGTTTAACAGGTGGCATTGGTAGCGGCAAAAGCACTGTAGCACAAGTATTCGAAGTGCTGGGCATCCCTGTTTTTTATGCTGACATAGAAACGAGAAAGATGATGAATGAAGATGAGGGTCTGAAAGAATTAATCATTAAAAATTTTGGCATTAATTCGTATACAGATGGAAGTCTGAATCGTTCTTATATTGCTTCTATTGTTTTTAATGATCCTGAAAAACTGGAACTACTTAATTCTCTTACTCATCCTGCTATAAAACAAAATGGCGAAGAATGGATGAAGCAACAAACAACACCTTATGCAATACATGAAGCCGCTTTGATCTTTGAAGCCGGCGTTTCAGAAAGACTAGATTATGTGATCGGAGTAAATGCTCCACAGGCCTTACGCATCAAACGTGTTATGGACCGTGATCATGTAACCCATGAAGAAGTACTTAAACGTATAAGCCGGCAGATAGATGAAGATATAAAAATGAAACTCTGCGATTTTGTTATTTATAATGATGAGCATAGGCTGATAGTTCCACAGGTACTATCCTTGCATCATGACCTTTTGAAAAAAGCTTAATACAAAGGAAACATTCTTCAATAGTTTTACAAAGTGATTGAATCACTTACTCCTTCACCCATGCAATGATGCGCAAAGGCCCGCCACTGCCTCCTTTTATTTTCATTGGCAAAGCAAACACATAAGCTCCTTTCACTGGCAGTTTATCCATGTTGGCAACATTTTCAAACCCTGAAATATTTTGTGCATATAAAACCTGGTGAGTTTTAAAATCTTTTGATTGGCCATAATCAACACTTGCTACATCAATACCTACAGCTTTTAGTTTCCTGTTCTTCACCAACCATTCAGCTGCCTCCGGATGAATAGACGGAAAATGTAATTTGCTTACCGCCTCTGCTCCTCTTTCATCAGTACCTAAATATTTTTTTGCATCAGGATAAAAAGCCCCATAACCAGTTCTGAAAAACAGGATGACATTATCAGTTATTTCACCATTTATTTTTTCCCATGTTTGTATATCTTCTGTTGTTATAAGATAATCGACATTCTTTAATGCTTTATCAGACACATCAATCACAACTGCTTCACCAACTAAATTTTCAAGCGGTATTTCATCAGCAGCCCATTTACCTTTTGCAAAATGTACTGGTGCATCGAGATGAGTACCGCCATGTTCAGCTGCACAATAATTATAAGCTGAATAATAAAAGCCAGCCGGGGTAACCCCTTCAAAGGCCGTATCAAAACGAAAAGTCGCTGCTGTTGGCCAATACAATGTTTTATCAGAAAAATCGTAGGAAAGGTCAATGAGTTTACCCGACTTCATCATATCAGCGAGACTATGACTATGTTCTTTGGGGGTAGTATTGTTACACGCAAAACAAAAAACAGCCAGCATGAAAAATGGTAACCGATGCATAAATAAAATTTAGGCAAAAGTTACCACTAATGATTTTTATAAAAAATTATTTCAGCTTAGCCAACGCTTCTTTTATCCTTACATAAGCTGCTTCAATTTTCGGAAGGCTGTTTGCAAAAGAAAGACGAATACATTCAGGCGAACCAAATGCACGGCCTGTAACTGTAGATACATGTGCTGTATTCAATAAATACATACAAAGATCATCTGCATTTTCAATAGTTTGCCCGTTAACAGTTTTACCAAAATAGGCACTTACATCAGGGAAAACATAAAATGCGCCAGCAGGTTCACTGCATTTCCATCCCGGTACTTCAGACAAAAGTTGCATTACTCTTTTCTTTCTACGTTCAAATTCTTTTTCCATTTCTTCTGTAGGACGCATATCGCCTGTCAATGCAACAATACCTGCTCTTTGTGTAACTGAGTTAGCACCGCTGGTAAATTGTCCTTGTATTTTCTCGCAACCTTTAGCTACAATTGGCGCAGCAGCAATATATCCTAAACGATAACCTGTCATTGCATATCCTTTACTCAATCCGTTTACAATAATTACTCTTTCTTTTATTTCATCAAACTGAGCAATGCTTTCATGTGCACCTATGAAGTTGATATATTCATATATTTCGTCGGAGATAATAAATATCTCCGGGTAGTTGCTGAATAATTTTGCTAATGCTTCCAGCTCTGCTTTATTATAAACTGAACCCGAAGGATTGCAGGGTGAAGAAAAGAGAAACAGTTTTGTTCTATCTGTAATTGCTTCTTCTACTTCAGCAGCGGTTACTTTATAATCATTCTCCAGTTTTGAAGGAAGAATAACAGGAATACCGCCTGCAATTTTTACCAACTCTGAATAAGTAACCCAGAATGGAGCAGGAATGATCACTTCATCGCCTGCATCTACTGTTGCAAGAATGGCGTTTGCTAAACTTTGTTTGGCGCCTGTCGATACAACAATGTTCTCTGGTTTATAATCAAGATTATTATCACGTTTAAATTTATCACAAACAGCCTGTCGCAGTTCAGGATAGCCTGCAACCGGTGGATAATGGCTCCAGTTATCATCAATAGCCTTCTTCGCTGCATCTTTGATATGCTGAGGTGTATCAAAATCGGGTTCACCCAAACTCAGATCAATTATATCAATACCCTGTGCCCTTAACTCACGACCGAGCTTGGCCATTTTAAGTGTTTCAGGTTCATTAAATTTTTGTAGTAAAGAAGATAATTGCATAGCTGCTATTGCTGACATTTTAAAATTTTATGCAAATGTACGTTTGCACAGGACTAACACCTGTTTCAAAGCATAAAAAGAATCCACAAATTGGTCAATCATTTATAACCTTAAACCCTCTGTAAATAAAGAATTTCCACTCGTCAGCCCAAGCCAAAATCTCCCCTGATTTTCACACCGAAACCCCTATCTTTGCCCTCCTTAAAAAAACAGGCCCCACCCTATTGGATTGTGGTGTCATGGATTAACAATAAACTACCTAACGTATGCAACTGAAAGGCTTGGTCAGATTCTTTACCATTCTACTGATCATTTACTCCCTCTACCAACTGTCTTTTACCTGGTTTGTCCGCAACCATGAAAAGAAAATGGAAAATATTGCGTTGAACAATGTTCATGCTGCTTTTCCTGAAACAAGAAGTCAGAAAATTGACGATTACAGTGCAGTAGCGAAAGAGTATTATGACAATCGTTTGAAAAGATTACTCGACAGCACAAAAACAAAAACTGTTTCCTATGGAATCAATGGTCCAGTATCCTACCAAAAAGCAAAAGAAGAGGAACTGAACCTCGGTCTCGATCTGCAAGGCGGTATGAGTGTGACCATGGAAGTGGAAATGACTGGGATGCTGAAATCATTGGCCAGTGGTTCAAAAGATCCACAGTTTCTTAAAGCACTTGATAGTGCTACTAATTTGAAAAAAAATAGTTCTGCAAATTTCATCACACTTTTTAAAGATGCTTACCAGGGTATTGCAGGCAAGGACAAGATGAGCGGTTTATTTGCAACTGCCCGTAAAGAACAAATAAAAGTAGGCGATAACGATGAAAAGGTGATTGGTGTATTGAGAACAGAAGCTGGTGTGGCATTTGACAATACTTACCGCATCCTTAAAAGCCGTATTGATCAGTTTGGTGTAGCACAGCCGAATATTAATCCTGAACCGAGTCGCGGAATCATCACTGTTGAATTACCAGGAGTAAAGGATAAAGAAAGAGTAAGAAAGTTATTGCAGTCATCTGCGAATCTCCAGTTCTGGGAAACTTATAGGATGAATGTTGTCTCAGCATCATTAAACAATATTGATGCTGTGTTTGACAATTTTACAAAAGGTATAAACCCAGCTGATACTACAAAGCCCGGTGATACAACTGGAACTAAGCCCGTAACGGCTGCTCCTGTGGTAGATACAACACAAAAAGTTACCAAGCTATCGGATCTTGATAAAACCCCAACAAATGATACTGGTAAAACTCCAGCGAAGCAAACAGCTGCTGCAGATAAAAATAGCATCTTCAAATACATTTTACCGGTAGGTGATCAAACGGTAGGTTTGGTAGGTTTCCAGGTAAATGTAAACGATACAGCTATTGTAAGAGAATACCTGAACTCAGAAGCATTAAGAAGATATTTACCGCCTAACGCAATCTTAGCTTATGGGATACCTACTGATGCGAAAAATAAAAAAATTCTCCCTGTTTATTTCCTAAAGCCTATCAATGATAGAGCTGCTATGCAGGGTGATGTAGTTACTGAGGCAAAACAGGACTTTAATCCGCTGGATGGTAAGCCTACTGTAACATTGAAAATGAACAATGCTGGTCAGCGTATCTGGGAAGCTCTTACTGAAAGAAGCAGTAATGCTACAACAGGTTTCCCGATTGCCATTGAAGTTGATAATATTGTTTATTCAGCACCGGGTGCAAGAGAGAAGATATCAGGTGGCAATACAGAGATCAGCGGAAGCTTTACCATTGAAGAAGCTAAAGACCTTGCTAATATCTTAAAACTCGGAAGACTGGAAGCTCCTGCAAAAATTGTTCAGGACGAACAAGTAGGTGCTACATTGGGTAAAGATGCGATCCGCGGTGGTTCAATGGCATTCATCATTTCATTTATAGTGATATTCCTGCTGATGCTTATTTATTATAACACGGCCGGATGGATCGCTAATATCGCCTTAATACTTAACCTGCTGTTCACTATTGGTGTGCTTGCAGGGTTAGGCGCAACATTAACAGCTCCCGGTATCGCCGGTCTTGTACTTACCATCGGTATGGCAGTTGATACGAACGTAATTATTTATGAACGTATCAAAGAAGAATTAACGAAGGGAAAAGGATATATCCCGGCTATCAATGAAGGTTATAAACGTTCATTGCCGCCGGTAATAGATGCCCACGTTACGACATTCCTTACTGCTTTATTGTTGTTTACTTATTTCCAAACAGGCCCTATCCGTGGTTTTGCAACTACGCAAATGCTGGGTATCGTCCTCTCGTTATTCTGCGGTATCCTTGTGAGTCGTTGGGTTACAGATTGGTTTACCAGCAAGAACAAACATCTTGAATATTTCACCAACGTAAGCCGCAGGGTATTTAAACATGCTAAATTCAAATTCATTGAATACCGTAAGTATGCATACATGATCTCAGTCGTTGTAGCATTGCTTGGCATCGGTTCTTATTTCAATGGATTTAAAGAAGGTGTTGAATTCAGCGGTGGACGCCAATACAAAGTAAAATTTGATAAGTCTGTAGATGTTGAGAAGATTCGTGATGAACTGAAACTTGCATTTGAAGGTGAAAACCCTGTTATCAAAACTGTTGGCGATAACCAGACACTGGAGATCACTACTTCCTACCTTATCAATACTCCCGGACAGGAAATTGATTCATTAGTACGTGAAAAAATGTTGGGTGGATTAAAAGCTCATGGAAAACCAGAGGTTCAAAGTTCATCAACTGTATTACCTACTATTGCGGATGATATTAAAAAGAATTCAGTGAATGCAACTTTGCTTGCATTACTGGTTATTTTCATATACATATTAATACGTTTCCGTGACTGGCGTTATTCATTAGGAACAATTGTAGCCCTTTTGCACGACGTCTTTATTACATTAGCCGTATTCTCGTTCCTGAAAAACGTGGTTCCATTTCCATTGGAAATAGACCAGCATTTTATCGCAGCGGTTCTTACCGTTATCGGTTTCTCGATGAACGATACCGTTATCGTTTTCGACAGGATACGTGAATACAGCCATGTTTATAAAGGAGAATCAAGAGGATCAATTATCAACCGTGCAATCAACGATACATTGAGCCGTACGATCATGACATCACTCACTGTATTCCTTACCATCCTTATCCTGTTCCTGGTTGGTGGTGAGGTTACAAGAGGCTTTGCATTTGCAATGCTGATCGGTGTTATCACCGGTACTTACTCATCTATCTTTGTTGCTGCACCAATTCTTGTTGATATTGGTAAAAACAAACCACTGGGTGAATCAGCGCCAGGTAAAACTGTGGTTAAGAAATAATAGTCTCAACTTATATATATTGAACCCCGACCGTAACGTTGGGGTTTATTTTTTACCATAATCGCAACCTTTCGTCATTTCACACTGTTAGTATTTGCAGTAACTTGCTATACAGTTTTATGAAAGGTTTTCATTTCAGCAAATATGATCCCCGGGCAAATGGCAAATCAAAATTTGATCAATTGCTTGATCTGTTTATGCAGCTCCTCACCTACACAAGCGGCGATGTAGCAGAAGCTTTGTCATGGCTGAATGAACTGGATAAAAAATACCAGTTAACCGATGATGAATATGGTATGGGAGATTTTATTGAAGACCTGAAAGCAAAAGGATTTATTACTGACAATAATCAAACAGGGGAAATTAAGATCACTCCGAAAACAGAACAAGGCATCCGTAAGAGAAGTCTTGAAGAAATTTTCGGTAAACTAAAGAAAACTAAGAAAGGCGACCATCATAGCTTCAAACCGGGATTGGGTGATGAAGTAAATCCTGAAACAAGACCTTACCAGTTTGGCGATATGCCTGAGCAAATAGATTTTACAGAAAGTATCCGCAATGCACAGATCAATCATGGTATTGAAAGTTTTCATTTGCAGGAAGATGATCTAAGCATACGGGAAACAGATTTTAAATCACAAACCAGCACAGTGCTGATGATCGATATCTCTCACTCAATGATCTTATATGGTGAAGATAGAATAACACCCGCCAAGAAAGTAGCAATGGCATTGAGTGAACTCATAACAACAAAATATCCTAAAGACACTTTGGATATTGTTGTGTTTGGAAATGATGCATGGCCAATCGAAATAAAAGATCTTCCTTACTTACAAGTAGGACCTTTTCATACTAACACAGTTGCTGGGCTTGAACTGGCGATGGATATTTTGCGCCGCAGGAAAAATCCCAACAAACAGATCTTTATGATAACAGATGGTAAGCCCACCTGTTTGAAGATCGGCAAGCGGTATTATAAAAACGCTTTCGGGTTGGATAGAAAAGTCGTAAATCGTTGCATCAATCTTGCAGCTCAGTGTAAAAAATTGAAAATACCAATTACCACATTTATGATCGCAACCGATCCTTATCTGCAAAATTTTGTTCAGGAGTTCACCGAAATGAACCAGGGCAAAGCATTCTTTGCATCGCTGGATAAATTGGGAGCATTTGTGTTTAAGGATTTTGAAAGCGGAAAAAGAAAAACTGTTTATTGAACCACCTGTCCCCCTAAAGGGGAACTTAGATTTGAGAATACATTTAAGAAGTTATTTTTAAAAAAATCAAAAGAAAAAAGAAACTAATAAATGAAAGAAGTACCTAAATCCCCCTTTAGGGGGTTTGGGGGTATCGCAACCCTCGGAGAACTGAAAGAAAGCGGCTATAAACCGAAAACGATCAAAGAAGAAATTCGTGATAATCTTATAGCAAGGTTAAAAAAAGGCGAAGAAACTTTTCCCGGCATTATTGGATATGAAGAAACCGTAACCCCCGATGTTGAAAGGGCATTGCTGAGCAGGCATAATATTTTATTCCTTGGTTTGCGTGGACAGGCAAAAACAAGAATGGCAAGGCTGATGACTGAACTGTTGGATGAGTATGTTCCGGCAGTATCCGGTAGCGAACTAAATGATGATCCGCTGAACCCAGTTTCAAAATTTGCGATCGAAGAGATAGCAACACATGGCGATGAGACAGCTATCCATTGGATACACCGGAGTGAACGTTATGGCGAAAAATTGGCAACGCCGGATGTGAGTGTTGCCGACTTGATTGGCGATATCGATCCGATAAAAGCTGCTAACCTAAAGCTAAATTTTGCAGATGAAAGAGTGATTCATTATGGCATCATCCCAAAGAGCAATCGTTGCGTTTTTGTTATAAACGAACTCCCTGATTTGCAGGCAAGAATACAGGTTGCCCTCTTTAATATCTTAGAGGAAGGCGATATACAGATCCGTGGCTTTAAGTTGCGATTGAACCTCGATATTCTTTTTGTTTTTACAGCCAACCCGGAAGATTATACCAATCGTGGCTCCATCGTTACTCCGCTTAAGGATCGTATCGAAAGCCAGATACTTACTCACTATCCAAAGAGTCTTGAAAATGCATTGGCTATTACGGAACAGGAAGCAGAAATTTCGAAAGATCAAAAACAAAAAGTAAGGATCAGCGACATGGTAAAACGCCTGATCGAACAAGTAGCTTTTGAAGCAAGAGCCAGTGAACTGGTTGATAAAAAAAGTGGCGTAAGTGCAAGGCTTACTATTTCTGCTTTGGAAAATATTATCAGCACAGCTGAAAGAAGGGCCATCATCAACAACGAAAAACAGACACAGGTATGGATGAGTGATTTGATTGGCATCATTCCTTCCATCACCGGTAAAATAGAGTTGGTATATGAAGGCGAGCAGGAAGGCCCTTACCAGGTTGCCATGAACCTGCTTGATAAAGCGATCCGTACGCAGTTCATTCAATACTTTCCAAATCCTGAAACATTGAAGAAAAGAAGGAATCCCGATAGAAATCGGGATAAACAAACACTGGAAGAAAAAGAACCAGATAATCCTTACCGTTCTATTACAGGTTGGTTTGATAAAGGCAATAACCTGAATGTATTCTTTAACACAAAGGATAAAGACAAACTGTTATTACTGTATAAAGTAGATGGCTTGCATTCATTGGTCAAGAAATTTTTTCCAAAGGCAAATGAAGAAGAGTCGGCTTTGATGATGGAATTTGTGTTGCATGGGTTGGCTTCTTATTCGCTTATCAGTAAAAAAGTAATGGAAACAAAAGTGGAGTTTGCTGACCTGATCGGTAGCATGATGAATATCGGCACAGCAAAAAGTTATGATGAGGAGTTTGATGGAGAAGATTTGAATTAGAAACAGGATATACATTATGAACTACTTTGAAATATTCGGCATACCCGTTCAACTGAAAGTGGACAAATCCGGTTTACCAGCAAAATATTTTGAGCTGAATAAAAAATTTCACCCGGATTTTTATGCCAATGCCATACCATCTGAGCAGCATCATGCATTGGAAATAACAGCTAACCTGAATAAAGCTTTTAAAACTTTTCAGAATCCTGATGAGACAATTAAGTATGTCCTTCAATTAAAAGAACTGCTGGAAGAAGAAGAGAAATACCAGTTGCCACCGAATTTTTTAATGGAAGTGCTTGAGATAAATGAGCAACTTATGGATGCCAAAATGGAAGATGACCCGGAGTTAAAACAAAATATTCAATCATCAATCTTAAATCTCCAATCGGAAATATATGAACCTGTTAAAGAGATTATTGAAAATTATCAGGACGGTATTACTACCGAAAAAGAATTGCTGCAGGTAAAAGAATATTACTACAAGAAAAAATATCTGAATAGGATAAACAGGGAGCTTGCAGAAAATTAACCCTCTTCATACGAGCTGTTATTACAAAAGCCTGCAACTACTTCTTTCCTTCCAGCATCGGCACAAAAGAAAAACGGTCAAAGACTTCTTCCTTTATAGCCCCGCTTGCCAATTTAGTTAATCGCATCATCTGCTGCACATCACCGCTTCCAAGTGGCAATACCATCATGCCATAAAATTTTAATTGTTCAAGAAGTTTTTGCGGTATTTCAGGTGCAGCGGCAGTAATGAGTATTTTATCAAAAGGCCCATAAGTAGGCAGTCCTTCAAAACCATCACCGTAAAAGAATTTAATATTGGAGAACTTTTTTAAAAAAGTAAACTGTTTATTGCTGTCAAATAATATCTTATGTCTTTCAATGGTATAAACCTGGGCTCCCATTTCGGCCAATACTACTGCCTGGTAAGCGCTGCCAGTACCAATTTCCAGTACCTTTTCAAATTTTTTTATTTCCAGCAATTGACTTTGATAAGCAACTGTGTAAGGTTGTGAAATAGTTTGCCCCTCGCCTATTGGAAATGCCCGGTCTTCATAAGCCACTTCATCAAAAGCAGAATCAAGAAAAAAGTGGCGGGGCACTTTGTTTATTGCATTGATCACTTCTTCATCTGTAATTCCTTTGCTCCTGATTACATCTGTAAGTTTATTGCGCAGGCCCTTGTGCCGGTAACTATCTTCGGTTGGTCTCATAAGTTCGCTGCAATATAGGTTAAGCGAACAAAAAAGAAAAGGAGAAAAAGAGCTGTTATGTTGATCAAAAAATTTATTCGGCTATTTGTTCACCTCATTGAATTGCTTTCTTTCGTACTTTTCAAAAAAATCTAACATTAAGCCAATGAAAAGAATATCTATGCTGGGCTCCGGTTTTATCGGTCGTTTCTATGCTGATTCAATACAAGGCTATCGTAACAAGGACAAAATTGTAAGCATCTATTCAAGAAGAGAAGAAAGCGCTAAAAAGTTTGCAGAAGATTACAAAGTGTCGCACTGGACAACTGATATGGAAGCTTCTATTGCCCATCCTGATGTTGATGTGGTTTGTATTTCTTTGCCCAATAATTTACATGAAGCAGCCGTGTTGCTTTGCTGTAAACATAAAAAAGCTGTTATCACTACCAAACCTTTGGGCCGAAATGGTGAAGAGGCAAAACGAATGCTGGAAGCGGTGGAGAAAGCCGGTATTTTCAATGGTTACCTGGAAGATTTGGTTTACACACCGAAATTTATAAAAGCAATAGAGAGTGTAAAGCAAGGGGCAATTGGCAGAGTTCTCTGGGCCAAGTCAAGAGAAACACATCCCGGGCCTCATAGTGATTGGTTCTGGGATATCGAGCAGGCCGGTGGCGGTTGTATCCTCGATCTTGGTTGCCATTGCGTAGAAATTGCACGGAGTTATATCGGGAAAGACATTAAGCCAATTGAAGTAATGTGTTGGGCCGATACACAGGTAAAGCCGATCGATGCAGAAGATCATGCTATTGGTTTAGTGAAATATGAAAACGGTGCTATCGGCCAATTTGAAGTTAGCTGGACATTTCGTGGTGGTCTCGATCTGAGGGATGAGGTGATGGGCAGTGAGGGAACGATTTGGATAAATAGTTTTTTACGTACAGGTTTCGAAATGTTTACATCAGGACAGGGCGCAGATTATGTTGCAGAAAAAGCAGAAAGCAATAAAGGCTGGTTATTTCCTGTGGGTGATGAATTAAATGAACTCGGATATAATCATATGTTCATGGATATGTTCAATGCAATGGAAGACAACAAAGCACCGAAAGAAAGTTTTTATGATGGCTATGTAGTGAATTGTATTTTAGATGCAGCTTACCGAAGTGCCAAAACTAAACAATGGGAACCGGTGAAACTTGATATCTGGCGGGGAAGAGTTGGTGTAAGCAAAGACAGTCACTTAACTGAATACGATGTGGACCATTACCTGGTGAAAGAAGAAGTAACACACTACGGAGCAAAGAAAGTGATCTTGAAAAATAAGAGGACCGGAAAGATCACAGAGAAAGTACTTGAATAATAAAAGTTTTTATAAATAAATATTCAAAGTCCCGCTTCATCGCAGGACTTTTATTTTTAGCAGCATGTTTATAAAAAATTAACCCTGAACATGAACCTAATCTGAATACAGACCAGCTCAATTTATCGTAGGTTTGCCGTCTTTTACTTTTATGAGTGCAGAAAACAGTTATAGCAACCTGCAGATGCAGGTAACTAACCGGCAGATATTAAAATTGACGCTGCCAATCAGTTTTGCTATACTGGTACCGCAACTCAATTTCATAATCAACAATATTTTTCTCGGTCATTATTCATCTACCTCACTGGCAGTAGCAAGTATCACCGGTGTGTACTACCTGATATTTGCTTCTGTTGGTTTTGGATTCAATAATGGCTTGCAGGCTCTCATCAGCCGCAGAGCTGGCGAAAACAAACCGAATGAGATCGGCAAACTGTTCAACCAGGGGATTCTGACTACTATGCTGATCGCAGCATTTGGAATAATTGTAAGTTATACTTTCACGCCGATTCTTTTTCGTAACATCCTGCATGAACCACAAAAAGCAGAGATGGCAATTTCTTTTTTACAAATACGGATCTGGGGACTCCCTTTTTTATACATCTATCAAATGCGGAATGCATTGCTTGTCGGCACTAATCAAAGCAAATATTTGGTACTGGGTACGATCGCTGAAGCCATTGCCAATATATTTTTTGATTATACATTCATCTTTGGAAAACTAGGTTTTCCCGAAATGGGATTTAACGGGGCTGCCTTTGCTTCTATTCTTGCAGAGTTTACCGGAATGTTTGTTATTTATCTTGTTATTCATCAAAAAGGAATTGCACAACGATTTTCATTGTTTAAAAATATTCGCTGGGATAAACAGAATGCAAAGCTCATTACGAATATGTCTGCGCCGCTGGTGTTTCAGCATGCGATCAGCATTACTACCTGGGAATTCTTTTATGTTCTTATTGAACGAAACCAGCCATCCGACATACCTCAGGCCATCTCCAACGTAATGCGAAACGTGTTTGGTATTTTTGGTTGTATGAGCTGGGCATTTGCTTCCGCAGCCAATAGCATGGTAAGTAATGTGATCGGGCAAGGTAAAAAAGATGAAGTGATACATGTAATTAAAAAAATTGTAAAGCTAAGTACCGGTATTGCTATATGTATTTGCATTGTACTCAATATTGCTCCGCAATTATTTCTTTCCATTTTCGGGCAAGGCCAGGAGTTTATTGAGCAAGGTATACCGGTTGTAAGAGTTATTTCATTAGCGATGATACTAATGTCATTCTCGGTTGTGTGGTTATCATCGGTAACCGGTACGGGCAATACAAGAGTTACTTTCCTCATTGAACTCTTCACCATTATCCTTTACAGCATTTATGTCTATGTAGTAATGGAAAAATTCAAACTGTCAATCACTATTGGCTGGATGAGTGAGTGGCTTTACTGGATACTGATGTTTGTGCCTTCGTTCTTATATATCAGGAGTGAAAGGTGGAGGAAGAAAGTGATATGATATTTCAATCCTCAATCTTTTGCAACAATTTCCTGCCTTCTTCTCTAATGCGGGTATCATCCTCTGTTCGGGCTGGTATATTTGGTAAACTTTTCAGCAATGCAATTGCTTTTGCATCTTCATCATTACGGTGATAGGCTTTCGCCAATTCAAGATTATTTAAAGCAAATACCGGCTCCAGTTGTTTTGCTTTTTCATAGCAGCGGATCGATTCAGCTAAAGATGCTTTGGGCAAACCACCATATAATATTCTTAATGCTGCTTTTTCAAGTCCATTCAGGTTGCTCACTTCATAATTCCATTTACCCAGCACATGCCAGGCACGACCATGATTAGGATCTATTGCAAGAGCTTTATCAGCATTTGTTTTAATTTCCTTTACTGCATTTATTCTTTCATTACCACTTTCAATCAATGCTTTTCTTCCCATAGCCACTGAAAGAGCATAGTATCCATCAGCCGCTTTGGGATTTACTTTAATAGCTGTCTCGGCATATATCCTTCCTGCTTTAAAATAATCGAGCTTTGTTTCTTTTACTTTTTGGCGATTACCGATGCGACTGCACAATTCGCTGCATTTCCAAAGTGAATGATAATTTCGGGGATCAGCTTTCAGTACCTGTTTGAATGTTTCATAAGCACCGGCCTCATTCAGCGCAGCTTCAAGACTGTCTGCTTTTTTAACCAGCTTATTTACATCCTGGCCAAATGATACAAAAGATGTAAAAAGGGAAAATAAAATAATTGAGGTTTTCCTCATGCTATACTAATACTGTTTTCTGTATGTAACGGATGTACTACCTATAAAGTTAACGATCGGAGGATTTAATTTTGCTACGCTCATATCTATTTCTTTCACCAGCGGAAATTCAGCATGTATCTTTTCCGCAATTTCCATAAGTAATGTTTCCAGTAAATGTCTTGGTGTATTCATTTCCTGCTTTACCAGTTCATGCAGCCGGACATAGTTAACTGTTTCATTGAGTTCTGTTATCAATTGAGTTTCTTCCAGACTTACTGCAAGATTGAACTCGTAATCCCCCCCGCTTTTTCTTTCTTCTGCATATAAGCCATGAAAAGCATGAAAGCGGATATTCTTTAACTCTACAATAATCATGCTTTATTTGTTTAGTGAATTCCTTTTTCAGCCAAATACCGTTCTGCATCCAATGCTGCCATACAACCGCTACCCGCAGCCGTTACAGCCTGGCGGTAAATTTTATCCTGTACATCGCCGCTGGCAAAAACTGCTTCTACATTTGTTTTTGATGAGCCGGGAATTGTTTTAATATATCCTGCTTCATCCATATCCACAAAGCCTTTAAAAATTTCTGAATTAGGCTGATGCCCAATAGCAACAAAAAAACCGTTTACAGGTATTTCAGTTTTTTCGCCGGTCTGAATATTTTTTATCCTCACTGCACTTACAGTTTTTCCTCCCAGCACTTCATCTGTTTCAGAATGCCAGTAGATTTTAATATTCGGTGTTTTCTGAACTCTATCAGCCATCACTTTCGATGCCCGCATTTCTCCACGACGAATTATCATATGTACTGTTGTACAGAGTTTGGATAAATACAATGCTTCTTCTGCAGCCGTATCACCGGCACCAACGATCGCTACTTCTTTTCCACGAAAGAAAAATCCATCACATACAGCACATGCACTTACGCCATAACCATTCAATCGCTGTTCACTTTCCAGACCCAACCATTTAGCCGATGCGCCAGTTGAAATTATTACTGCATCTGCTTCTATCATTTTTTCATCATCGATCCAAACCTTATGTGGCAAAGAAGAAAAATCAACTTTTGTAGCAAGACCATAGCGTATATCAGCCCCCATCCGGTGTGCTTGCTTTTCAAAATGAACCATCATTTCCGGGCCCTGTATGCCATCTGCATAGCCGGGATAGTTTTCTACTTCCGTTGTGATCGTTAATTGTCCACCCGGTTGAATGCCCTGGTATAATACAGGATTCAGGTTGGCCCTTGAAGCATAAATAGCTGCTGTGTATCCAGCCGGCCCTGAACCTATAATCAGGCATTTCACCCTTTCACTTGCTGTTGCGTCCATATTCTTCTTTTAATTTATTCCGATAGTTATCGGGATTGCAAATTTAATCCTAAATGGCTAAACACAGTGTTCGATACACGACACACAAGGATATGTGTACAAAAATCTAATCTCTGATAATGATAGTTTTAAACTGGGCTGCATAGCCTCCAAAATAGCCCAGGGCGCCACCGCTGATATTACTCAGCACTTTGGTAGGAGATGAAAACGGATTACCTACAGATGAATAAGCAAACTCCATTGTTCGCCAGAAATCGAAAGTGGCTTTATCTATATTGCAAAGTTTTAAAGTCACAGTATCTGTTTTGTTAAAAAAAGAATAGCCTTCCTCACGGGGCAAGTTTCTATCTACTCCTCTTTCTATTTCCACCGAGTAAGTGGTCCCATCAATGATCTGGTCATCAAAAACTGAATTAAGGCCAGGGAAAAACCGTTCACTATTACTGCGGGTAAAATAGCGGATATAATCACCATATCCCGCAGGGTCTGTTGCTTTAACCATTAAAGCCCTTTTATTGGGGTCATCAAACCCGGGAATAGTCCTGGCCCACATTGAATCAATCCTTTTTGTGATAGAGGGGATTGTTGTAGTGGCTGTATATTCTTTACTATTTGTTTCGATCAGCATTGTGTACTGCTTATTTAATTCTCCTTTAAAAGCAGTTGCAAGATTTGATGAGTCAACTGAATAATAGAACAACGAATAACCTCCCTGTAATGGCACTTCATATTCCTTCAGAATATGCGTTTTTGTACCATTAGAAACATAAATAACTGCATTATGAACAAAACTCTGCTGGATATAAGAAGGATCGAGTGTAGAAAAATAATTAAGACTGTTACTCAAAATAACAATTGGCCATGTTTCATTCTCAATCGTCGCTTCCACTACCAGTTTTGGTTCCTGATCTTCTAAATCAAAATCAATTGCCTTTTCGCAGGAAATAAAACCAGTCACAATCACGAAGTAAAAAAATGGTTTCAGGATTTTCACATTGCAAATTTAGGAAATGAATGGTATGCATGTAACCGCTTATAAAACAAAACAGCCACGCTGTTGCGTGACTGTCTTTTTTAAAAACCCACCAATTTGGTTTTTAGTTACTGTCCACCGAAGCAGACAATAATATTTTTAGCCTAAATAAGCTTTTAAAGCACTGCTATAACGGGCTTTTTGTAAACGTTTAATTGCTCTTTCCTTGATCTGGCGGATACGTTCTTTGGTAAGATCGTATTTGTGGCCAATTTGTTCGATTGTAACACCATTCTCTCCGTCTAATCCGAAATAAGCGTTTACGATCTCAGCTTCGCGGGGTGAAAGTGATTTCAAAACACGACGAATTTCATTACGCAAAGAATCTTTCATCACATCATCATCCGTGTCTTCACTTCCTTCCAGCAAATCACCCATAGCTACATCTTCTGCTTCATGTACAGGAGCATCTAATGAAGTGTGGCGGGTATTGCTTTGAAAAATGTTGTTGATCTCTGTTTCACTCATTTCCAGGATATCAGCCAGTTCTTCTGTTGATGGTTCCCTTTCATGTTCTTGTTCAAAAGCCATATAAGCCTTGTTGGCTTTGTTGTAGGTGCCAATTTTGTTTTGAGGCAAGCGGACTAAACGGCCCTGCTCTGCCAACGCCTGCAGGATGGACTGGCGAATCCACCAAACAGCGTATGAAATGAATTTGAAACCTTTGGTTTCATCAAAGCGTTGTGCCGCTTTTATCAATCCGAGGTTACCCTCGTTAATCAAATCGCTAAGAGAAAGTCCCTGGTGCTGGTACTGCTTAGCCACAGATACCACGAAACGAAGGTTCGCCTGCACCAATTTGTCTAATGCCCGCTGGTCGCCCATCTTGATTCTTTGAGCCAGTGTTGTTTCCTCTTCGGGAGTGATCATCGGAATTTTAGAAATTTCCTGTAGATACTTTTCAACGGCTTGGGAATCACGATTAGTGATCTGGGTAGCAATTTTAAGCTGCCTCATAATTTAAATCCTCTCTTTGTTTAAATAACGAAATAAAGACCGGGCTGGTTCAAAGGATGTTGCAAAATGTAGGTTAAGAATTTGTCCAGTTATGTCTGCAAAAGTACACCACAGTGCCCGTTTCTCATAGCTTTTGGGGATAAAAATTTGATTTACAATATACCGGAATCGATTGCGAAAAACTTAAATGCAGTAAAACTCTTGCTGGATAAGGGTTTTCGGAAATGCTTAATTAAGATAAATTTCTTATGCTAATGTTAAAAAATACATGCTACTGGGTAGGTCATACAGCCTTGGGCTTGTTTTTACGGGATAACGTGATGCATATAGCTAATCCAGAGATAAATAAAAGCGCTGCGATCAACTCAGCCTGTGTCATTTGAATGCCGAAGATTCGCATTTTATTATTCACTCTTATTGTTTCTATAAAGAATCTTTCAAGGCCATTTAGCATTAAATAAAACCCAAAAAGAGTACCTGCAACTTTAAATCTTTTTCTCAAACCCCAGATGATAAAAAAGAGTATTGTGCAAATAATAGTTTCATAAAAAGGTGTGGGAAAGACAGGCGCCGGTAAATGATTACAATACTTATCTTTGCAATCAGCCAATTCAATGCCTGCTTCATTTACATTATGCGGATAGTCGTATGCAAATAACCAATCAGGCATAAAACCAAGGGCACCCGGTTTTTTAAAATGTGCTGAAGGGACGTTTGACAAGCTGTCAAACTCGTTCATGAAATAAACAACATTTGATTTAATGGTAGAATCTAAAGAACCTGGATTAGCTAGTTCAATTTTAGCTTTATCATTTACAGCATACGCTGAATTAAATATTCCCCAATCACCATCACCAGCTACCTGGCAACCTAATCGGCCAATCGCATAGGCCAGCATCAATGCAGGCGCCGCTGAATCATTCAAATGCCAAAAAGATATCTTATGTTTTTTTGCATACCACCAGATAGCAAGTGAAGCACAAATAAGGCCCCCATACATAGTAAGGCCTGCAGGTGAAAAAATATAAGATGATGGATTTTTTAAAAATCCACTCCAGTTCTCAAATATGTCAAACAGTTTGGCGCCGAGTAATCCAAATATCAAAGCCAGAATAGTTATTTCTCCTACCCTGTCATGCGGCCAGATGCGTACTGTTCTCTTTTCAGGTTTGGGTAAAAAGTTCTTCTTTTTCTCCCACCATTTTAGTCCGGCAAATAACAATCCTAAACCAATACCAGCTGGCCAACTTCCGTTCAATGAGAATATAAAAGCTTGCGGATCGGTAGTGGCTGATTTACTTAACAGAAATAATGCAAGAATTTTATAGCCCAGCAAAAAACCTAACAGAAAGTTTGAAAGCAGGTCCATTAATTTAGCCGGTTCGCCTACCATTATCTGCATTTCGGAAGGCTGAAAAAAGCCTTGCCCGCTTTTGCGTTGAAGTTCTTTTGAAAGGATAACTGCAGCAATAATAAATGCAATAGCAACAAAAAAACCGAATGAATTTACAAACCTGAGACCGTCAATTTCAATTCCGAATAAGTCTTTGAAAACGTAAAAGAGGTTGGGATACATTAAGCCAGGCTTTAAGGCAGCGAATATAGCGAAACCCCGTTAATCGGTGCTATTGTGCCGGATTTAAAAATCAAAAGCCCCTTCATGATTTAAGAAGGAGCTTTTGTTGTATAAAAGAATTATTAATTACAATGCTGTTGAAATGCACCCATCAGGTTTTGCGCAATTACCTGCGCAGGTCTTCCTTCAATCTGATGACGTTCGATAAAATGAACCAACTGACCATCTTTAAATAATGCGATTGATGGAGATGATGGAGGATAAGGAAGTAAGTGTTCTCTGAGTCTTCTTAGAGCTGCTACATCAAAGCCGGCAAAAGTTGTAGTTAGAAAATCAGGCTTTTTTTCTGCTTGATGTACAGCCAGCAAAACGCCTGGTCGGGCAGTACCTGCTGAACAACCACAAACGGAATTGATCATTACCAATGTAGTTCCCTTTTTTGAAAGTTGAACATCCACTTCTTCGGGTGTCAGCATTTCTTCAAAACCATTCTCAGTTAACTCTTCTTTCATAGGAATTACTATTTCTTCTGGATACATAGTTATTTGTTTAGTTAGGAATATTCAGCAAAAGTAAAGAATCGTATCGGTATGAATGTACTTCAGAAACTTTGACACCCAGATATTCCACATTTCGGAAATTCTGTCGGAGGATAAATCTAAAAACTTTCAAAATGTCGTAAATAATTGGAGTGGTTCATCATTTGATTTGTTCTGTGTGTCTAAATATTCAAAAACAAAAATCAAATAACCATGGCACATGTAAAGTTTAACCTGCAACCGTTTGAAAGAAGTTTCAACAGCTTAGTTGATGAACTTTTTACTGAATTACCTGTTGTATTTAAGAATGATTTTAACAAAGCAGATTGGAAGGGATTTGTTCCAGTGAACGTCAAAGAATCAGGTAGTTCTTTTGAAATGGATCTGGTAGCTCCGGGATTTACAAAAGAAGATTTCAAAATAAACCTGGAGAATAATATCCTGACTGTTTCAGCAGAAAAAAAGGATGAAGTAAAAGAGGAGAATGAAAAACAAATTCGCAAAGAGTACAGTTTTAAATCCTTTAAGAGATCTTTCACAGTTGATGAAAAAATTGATGCAACTAAAATAGATGCTTCTTACATCAATGGAGTATTGAGATTAAACCTTCCGAAGAAAGTGGAAGTCAAAGCTCCAACAACAGAAATTAAAATATCTTAATTAGTTCTTTATAAATAAAAGTTTTCTCATAAGCAGTTGGTTTTGGTTTACACCCCCGGTTTCTACCGGGGGTTTCTTTTTTTATGGAGTACATCCCTGCTTCCGTCTCGTATCAATCAGGTATTGTATTTTCCATACACCATTAAAGCGTATCAGTTGAAATGAATTAGCACCGCAATGGCTAAATTGTTTTTTAAAGTAAAAATTATACGGTGTCCAGACACTTGCAAGGTCACCATCAATTTTTACTGCCCCGAAACTAATTCTCTCATCTGCATCCCCGGGTGTTGATTTACCTATGAAATCAACAAATCCTTGCACAGGATCAGTATTCACTTTTGTTTTACCATCTGTTCTATCCTTGGTAATTGTTTGAAAAATTGCTGCATCTGCAAATGTGCTTTTCAATAATACTGTATCTGCATTTTTCATTGCTGTGAATAGATTATTTACTACGGCTTTTACGGAGTCTTCAGCAGTTTGTGCATGACTGATAAGTGAAATAAATATTAACGTTAATGAAATCTGAATCTTACGCATATGTTTTCTTTTAAATGTTTCCGGCAAAATAATTGAGTTATAAAAGTAAATTCCCTAACTATGAAATCAAATACATTTTTACAGGCGGCAATTCTCATCGCGATAATAGCTTTGGCAGCAAGTTGTCGTACAAGTCGTTCCTATCCCGATTACCCAACAAGCAGGCGTTATCCTTATCCTGAAGATGACAGACGGGTAGTGATTGTAACGAATGATCCCAATCCCGGCAACCTTCCACCAGGACAAGCAAAGAAAGTTTATGGCGGAAGATCAGCAAGACCTTATGCACCAGGCCAGCGTAAGAAACAATATGAATATAGCAGAAGAGTGCCATTGATCATTGTCCGTACTCCTGATATAAGAATAGGAAGAAGCAATGATGGAAGGTACTATCACCGCAACTCAGATGGATATACATACTGGCAAGGATATGATAGCCGCTATTATTTAGATGACCAGTATCTTGGAAAAGTGAAATATGATGATAATGAGTATAACGACTGGTATAATAAAGGAAAAGATAAAACTCAAAGTAATAACGGGCAGGGAAAAGGAAAATCAAATGGAAATGGTAAGGGCAATAATGGAAATCATGGCCGCGGACATCATTAACTAAGGCCTTTAAAAATACCAAGCCCTTTCCATAACTGATTTACAAGTTGCCGGTTAACGAAAATATTTCAGTTGTAAGAAAGGGCTTCTTTATTATTTAGCATAGCCAAGGATCTTCAGCATGCTTTGAGCCGTTTGCTGTTTAGCATAAACCCAATCAGTTAATTTCCCGTTTCTATCGTGCCCAATAATAATATGTTTAGGAGAAGGTATCAAACAGTGTTTAATACCGCCATAGCCGCTTATCTGATCCTGGTAAGCACCAGTATGGAAAAATCCAACATAAAGCGGTTCACCATTTTCGATCTTAGGTAAGAAAACTTCATTGATATGTTCTTCGCTATCGTAATAATCATGACTATCGCATGTGATGCCTCCCAGCACCACTCTATGATATTCTTTATCCCACTTATTTACCGGAAGCATTAGAAATTTTTCACCAATGCCCCATGTATCAGGAAGTGTAGTGATAAATGATGAATCGATCATATACCATGTCTCACGGTCATTCTGATTTTTTTGCCCAATAACACTGAAGATATGCATCATGCTTTCACCTACGGTATAACTTCCAAATTCGGTGAATATATTTGGCATCGGTACTTTGTTTCGTTTACAAGCAGCTTTGATGTTACGTACGATCTCATTTATCATGAACTGATAATCGTATTCAAAGCCCAGTGAGTGCTTGATTGGAAAACCGCCGCCGATATTGATACTGTCAAGCTCGGGACAAATCTTTTTTAACTGACAATAGAGGTTGATGATCTTATTCAATTCACTCCAGTAGTAGATATCATCTTTAATTCCTTTGTTCAAAAAGATATGAAGCATCTTGAGTTGAAACTTGCTTTCATAACCCTCAATCCTATCTACATAAAACTCAAGAATATCTTTTGCACGAATACCTAATCGTGAGGTATAAAATGGAAATGTAGGTTCTTCCTCCGCAGCAACGCGAATACCTACTTTGAAAGTTGACTTGACTGCTTTGGCGTATTCCTTCAATTCTTCTTTATTGTCAAGGATTGGAATTACATTTTGGAAACCTGAGTTAAGTAATCCGGCTATCCTTCTTATGTACCCCTTTTGTTTATACCCATTACAGATGATATATGTGTCCTTACTTATCTTCCGTTTTTCGTATAGCTTTTTTACGATCTCAATATCATAAGCATAAGAGGTTTCAAGATGAATATCCTGTTTCAATGCTTCTTCCACCACGAAACTAAAGTGTGAGCTTTTGGTACAATAGCAGTAATGATACTTTCCTTCGTATTTATATTTTTTAAAAGCAGTTGCGAACATGTGCCTTGCTTTCTTGATCTGCATCCCGATCTTGGGAAGATAGCTAACCTTCATAGGTGTGCCATATTTTGCAATCAGGGCTTTCAGATCGACTCCATTAAAGTACAAGTTGCCTTCCTCCACCTCGATACCTTCCTGGGGAAAATTAAACGTCTGTTTAACCAGGTCGAGGTAGGTATTATTCATGTTATCCAAAGCGGTTCAGTTTTATTGCTTAAAAAATATGAATTCCTGCAAATGTATACGAATGCAGTATTACACAAATAAAAAACCGGCTGAGATTACTCACAACCGGTTTCTAATATCTTTTAGGAAGTTCTTATTTTACCTGCGCAACAAGGCTCTTAAAGCTTTCAGGATTGTTCATCGCAAGGTCAGCGAGTACTTTTCTATCCAGCTCGATTCCTTTTTTACCTAAACGGTTGATGAATTCAGAATACGTTAATCCTTCTTCACGAACAGCAGCGTTGATACGTGCAATCCATAATGTACGGTATTCTCTTTTCTTCAGTTTACGACCTACAAACATATAGGTCATACCTTTTTCAACTACGTTTTTGGCAACGGTATAAACGTTTTTACGTTTACCATAAAAGCCTTTGGCTTGCTTTAATACTTTTTTCCGGCGTGCTTTACTTGCTACCGAATTTTTTGAACGGGGCATATCAAAATAATTTTAGATTTAAGATTGTTGATTGAATTCGTGTACGGGTTTACTTCAAACGAAGCAGGAACTTTACAAAGTTCATGTTAGGTTTGGCAACCACGCCATCTTTACCTAAAGCCCTTTTACGTTTCTTTGATTTTTTCGTCAGGATGTGACGTTTAAAACTCTTTTGATGAGTGATCTTTCCTGTGCCCGTTACTTTGAAACGTTTTTTAGCACTGGAGTTCGTTTTTACCTTTGGCATTTTAAATGCTTTTTAAATTACACCTTTGAGGCGTTCCCGGACAGCCGGGACCCTTTGCGGGCCTCTTCAGTAATGTTATCCTGTAAGTAGGAAGAACTACCCTTGGGTAAGGGGTCGCAAAGATAGGTTTGAGAGCCTTATCAGCCAAACATTCACTGAAATAAAATGGGGCTTCCTGCGAAACCCCATTTTGAAAATATTTCAACATCAAAAGCTGTTACTTCTTAGGATCCAGAATGTTATCAATTCTGTTTGAAACGTCAGCCAAATGAAGCTTGCTCATGTTATCCGTGATTCGTGCTGATGCAGCTTTCACTTCCTGGTTTAGACTAATCAAATGAGCTCTAAGGATGCTTTTAATGTCTGATTTGTCAACTTGGCTGCCACCACCTCCTCCACCCAGGAAAATTATAGTACTGCCTGAAGACTGGGATGGTGGATTTAGAATCCCATCGATAATGCTAACATAGGATTTCTGAAGGTTTCTGCGATAAACATCAATTGACTTGCCCCCACTTAGTTCAGACCAGATACCTTTCTTTAAGTCAGACAATAGCTCTGTTACCTGGTACGCCTTATCTCCAATTGCAGCTTCGTTATTGATCAGTTTCATAAGATTGCTGGTACGCAACAACCTGCCCAATGCAGCATCCTGCAAGCCGCCAATCGTTGTCAGTGCATTTCTTCCGGTACGATTGAAAATATCATAATTAATAAGCCAGATAGGTGTTGTAAATAACTGCTTATTGATAAAATCAACAGCATCTTTTTGTCTGGCTTCGGGCAGATATTCGAAAACAGGCCCGCTTTGCTCAATTGTTTTTGGCGTCATAAACATACTGCCTACATAACTACCAACATGGCCAATATAGCGGTTAAACTGTCCAACCAATTCACCATAGAGTTCGGCGAGATTTTCATAACCTTCATTACTTTGCTTTGTCCATTCCATCAGGTTAGGCAATATTCTTTTAAGATTTGCTATCCCATAACCCGATGCTTTAACTGCATCATCACCTAAATCTTCTGTTTGATTTCTTGGATCATCTGTTTCACCACTACCCCACCAAAGTCTTCTGTCTTTTAATTTTTCAATTACCCATTTATTTAAATGTGCTTTTTCATCATCTTCTGTTTTAAAATCAGGGTACCAACGATAAGCCCATTCAATGGCCCATTTATCGTAATCACCTATTCTTGGAAATAAACCGATCTCTGAAATATTATCTTCCGGCTGCGCTACATAGTTGAAACGGGCATAATCCATAATGGAAGGTGTATGTCCGTTTGCTTCTACCCATGCTTTGTTCCTCAGATTTTCTACCGGCACTGTACTGCTTGATCCAAAATTATGTTGCAGTCCAAGAGTATGACCTACTTCATGCGAAGAAACAAAACGGATCAACTGACCCATCAGCTCATCCTCAAAAACCATTTTTCTTGCTTTCGGGTCTGTTGCAGCGCATTGAATAAAATACCAGTTCCGCAATATCTGCATCACGTTATGAAACCAACCAATATGACTCTCGAGTATTTCACCAGTTCTTGGATCTGTAACAGTAGGGCCGTAAGCATTTGCGACACTCGAAGGTTTGTAGATGATACCGGCGTACCTCGCATCTTCGAGAGTCCAGTTAGAATCATTAGTTGGAGCTTCTTTAGCAATGATGGCATTTTTGAAACCTGCTTTTTCAAAAGCAACCTGCCAGTCATTTACTCCCTGTATCAGGAAAGGGATCCATTTCTTTGGAGTAGCGGGATCGATATAATAAACAATTTGTTTTTTGGGCTCAACCAATTCGCCTCTT
Organism: Bacteroidota bacterium; assembly: GCA_005882315.1. Classification (NCBI taxonomy): domain Bacteria; kingdom Pseudomonadati; phylum Bacteroidota; species Bacteroidota bacterium. The sequence goes on along the minus strand of VBAR01000006.1, from coordinate 157,887 downwards.
AAATATTTTTCAATATCTTCTTCTTTAGGTTCCAGTCTCCATTTTAAAGCTATACTTGGGTTTTCTACTCCTTGCGGATTTTTATCAAAATCAGTATAGCCTCTTGCAAAATAACCGATCCTGTTATCGAAGTATCTTTTATGCATTTGCTTTTCAGGAAGAATAATCAATGAACTATTTATCTGCAACGTTACATTGCTCTGGCTACCCGGAGCGGTAGGCAGACCAATCTGAATTCCGCTACCCATAGTCTTGCTATAAGTTTTAATTGCACTTATCTCAATATTATTTTCAAAAGATTTTACACTTACAACATAGGATTTGTCGGGTTGAAAACCTCCTGCGTTAAATATGGATTTTCCCATTATCAATGAAGTGGGGCCTCCTAATCCTGTAGATGAAAAAGCAATGATATCGTTATCACTGTTCAGGTAATCTGAAACATCGATCAAACATCCTGTAGTATCTTTTGACCATGCTTTTATTTCAAATACAGCAGAGATAGGCTGTATGTTTGAATTCATTACTGATTGAAACATTGGCTGTGTACTGTCTTTCGACATTACCGCATAAGAAACTGCTTTCAGAAAAATTTTATTGGATGGGCCTTTTTCAAAACGAATAACTGTTTCATTTATCTGATCGCCATTATAACCACCAAAGGCTTTACTGGTATTTACTGATGATTTGGAAACCCTGTTTACTACCAGTACATCACGGCCTAATAATTTATCAGGTATTTCAAAATAATATTTGTCTTCAACTTTATGTATGGTAAACAAACCTTCATCACTTACCGCTTTTGAAGTAACAATCTCCTTAAATGCTTTGGGGCCATTATTGGATGGCGTAGCACGACGGGTACTATCGGTAGGTCTTGAGTTTGGTGGCTGAGCATTTATGCTGGTGGCAAATAATGCAGCACCAAGTACAAAACTGAATCGTGTGGTCGTTTTAATCATATTTTTTATTTGGATAAAAGAGGCTGAAGATACAGAATACAGGATTTCCAGTGATAAGGTGTTTATCATTTTATACCAACGGTGAAAACAGAATGTTAAACAGGGAATGGCTTATAGAAAAGCTGAAAGATTCATATCCCCAAGTCGCTTCGCAGTTTTTTTGTCAATTTCATTTTTATCAGCTCGTAACTCTGTTTGATATATTTTTCCCAATCCTTTTTACCCAGCACCGAAGGTTTGGTAACGGTCACCCATTTAGCCCTTGCCATATATGGTGCAGGCATAAATCCATCGGCAGTGGATAGTTCATCAAATACATCGTCCGGAACTTTAAATGAATATTTGATTGGTGGTTCTAAGGAAGTCACACAAAACATTTTGGCTCCAATGGAAAAACATAAGTCGTTACCCCATTTTACATCTTCTGTAACGGCAGGTAATGAAAGACAGAATTTTTGAAGTGCTTCAATTTGCATAATGAAAATTATAAAAATATGAACAATAAAAAAACCGGCACAAGTCTGCGACGGTTTCGGTCAATTTATATTTGAAGTAAATTATGGTTTCTTCTTCCCTTTCGGTGTAAAAATAGCGATCATTCTTTTTCCTTCGAGTTTCGGCATGCTTTCCATAGCACCAAATTCTTTCAAACGATCAGCAAATTTTAAAAGTAATAATTCACCACGGTCTTTGAATTGAATTGCACGGCCTTTGAACTGAACGTATGCTTTTACTTTATCACCATCTTTCAAAAAGTTTTCAGCATGACGTGATTTGAAATCAAAATCATGATCATCTGTATTGGGCGTAAAGCGAATCTCTTTTACTTCAGAGGTTTTGCTTTTCGCTTTCATTTCTTTTTCCTTCTTCTTCTTATCGTAGAGGAATTTATTATAGTCAATAACCTTGCAAACCGGCGGATCGGCCTGCGGAGAAATTTCTACCAGATCAAGCCCTTGATCCTGCGCAATTTTCATTGCATCCTGTGTTGAGTAAACACCCACTTCTATATTCTCACCAACCAAACGAACCTGGGGAACCCTGATAAAATGATTGATACGATGCTCAGCTTCTCTGCGGGGAGGAAACCTGTTCCTGTTGAAGCCGCCTTTGTTAAATCCACCTGGTTTTTGGAAACCACCACCACCGGCCGGTCTTTGAAAACCACCTCCGCCACCGGGTTTATAACCGCCACCACCACCTTGTTGTACTGCCATCTAAAAAATTTAAATGAACCCTTTCCCTGTGAAGGGTATTGTTTTTTTGATTTATCCTCAACAGGGAATGAGGATCTATTTAATTACTATTCTGCTTTTCTTTCTTTGATCTCTGTCACTAGTTCATTAATAATTTCATCCACTGATTTTGCCCCGAGATCGCCTTTGCCTTGCCTTCTCACAGCTACTTTGTTTTCATTCACCTCTTTTTCACCTACCACGAACATGTAAGGTACTTTCATCAGCTCAGTATCACGAATCTTTTTTCCGATCTTTTCGCTGCGGTCATCAAGCTCTGCACGAATATCCGCTTTTTTTAGTTTATCCAAAACAGATTGTGCATATCCTACAAATTTGTCGCTGATAGGCAGCAATTTCACCTGTACCGGCGCCAGCCATAGCGGCAATTTACCGGCATAATGCTCTAACAGGAAGCCAATAAACCGTTCATGTGTGCCCAGCGGGGCCCTGTGAATAATAAGGGGCGTTTCTGTTTTATTATCCTGCGTTGTGTATTGTAATTTAAAACTGCGGCCCTGTGAAAAATCCACCTGGTTGGTTGCAAGGGTAAACTCACGGCCAATAACGCTATAGATCTGTACATCTATTTTCGGACCGTAAAAAGCGGCCTCATCCTGCACTTCCACATATGGTATGCTTGATTCTATCAACAGATTCCTAACCATCTCTTCTGTTTGCTTCCACAACTCAGGTTCATTCACATATTTAATCCCCAATTTTTCCGGTGAGTGCAAAGAAAGACGCATGATATATTTATCTACTCCGAAGATCTTAAAATACTTCAGGTACAAATCATTCACCGCCCTGAACTCATCATTGAACTGTTCTTTTGTACAGTAAATATGTGCATCATTCATATGCAGGCAACGTACCCTCATCAATCCAAATAATTCACCGCTTTGCTCATAACGATATACCGTTCCATATTCAGCAACACGATAAGGTAAGTCACGATAGCTTTTAGGTTCAGCAGCATAAATCTTATGATGATGTGGGCAGTTCATCGATCTCAGATAATATTTTTCGCCATCCATTTCCATTGGAGGGTACATACTATCTGCATAATATGGGAGGTGACCACTGGTGAGATACATACTTTCCTTAGCGATATGCGGGGTCACTACTCTTTTATATCCTGCCGCTTGTTCAGTTTCTTTTGCCAGCTTCTCCAGTTCTTCAATTATCACAGTTCCATTCGGCATCCACATGATCAGGCCTTGGCCTACATCATCATCCATTGTAAAAATGCCTAACTCTTTTCCCAACTTTCTATGATCTCTTTTCTTAGCTTCTTCAAGCAAGGCGAGATATTCATCCAATTGTTTTTGGGAAGGAAATGTGACACCATACAATCTTGTAAGCTGTTTATTCTTTTCATCACCTTTCCAGTAAGCTCCTGCGATATTGGTAAGTTTTATCGCTTTTATAAAACCTGTATTTGGAATATGCGGACCGCGGCAGAGATCTGTAAAATTTCCCTGTGTATAAAAAGTTATTTCACCATCAGTCAGGTTTTGCAATAAGTCGAGTTTGTATTCGTCACCTTTATCGGTAAAATATTTTAGTGCATCTGCTTTTGAAATTTCTTTACGGGCAAAAGCATTATTCTGCTTTGACAACTCATTCATCTTTTTTTCCAATGCTTCCAGGTCAGCTTCGGAAATTTTTCTATCACCGAGATCCATGTCATAATAAAAACCATTATCTACCGGCGGGCCTACCCAGAATTTTACACCAGGGAACATTGATTCAACAGCTTCAGCCATCAGGTGGGCAGATGAATGCCAGAATGTATTTTTTCCCTCCGTATCATCCCATGTCAATAGTTTAAAAGCAGCGTCTTCATTAATAGGCCGGCTTATATCCCAAACTTTTCCATTTACTGAAGCAGCTAGAACTTTTCTTGCCAATCCTTCAGAAATGGATTTAGCAATATCCAGTGAAGTTGTGCCTTTCTCATACTGTCTTACCGAACCATCCGGTAAAGTGATATTAATCATCTTTTAATTTTATGTCTTTGAGAAAAAATGTAACAGGGAGTTGTGTGAATCCGTCATCCAACATCGACAATTCACCATTCACAATTACGAGCGGCGAAATTAACAAACTCTTGCCAGCCAGCCATATATCTTTACGAACTTATTCGTTAGTTTTGACGCCGTGATGAGACGATTCCTGAAACCCATATTTGTTTCTTTACCCGTACTGTTTTTTCTTCCAGTAACTCTATTTTCCCAGAACATAACCGGCATTTGGAGAGGTAATTTTTTCTCAGACCGGGGCGACCAGTATAAGATTGAAGTACAACTGGAATCAAAGGGTAACACCATTTCAGGTGTCACTTATTCCTATCTCACCACCGTTTTTTATGGTAAAGCAACCATGACGGGCCACTTCAATAAAATCTCCCAGAAAGTATTGTTTGAAGAAATTAAAACAGTTGAGCTAAAAATGTCAGGCCTATCGGTTGCCTGCATTATGAAGTATAACCTTATTTATACCCAATCAGGAAAAGAAGAATTCCTGGAAGGTACTTATACCAGCAAATATGAAAAGGATAGTTATGGCGGTAAAAAAGGTGAAGATTGTGGTGATGGACGAGTTTATCTGCGAAAAGTTCCAACTTCAGATTTTCCGGTAGAACCTTTTTTGAAGAAAGCACAAAACGAAACCTCAACAGCTCCGCTAACACAGAAAAAAGATTCGGCTGTCGTTAAAAAGACTACTGCCGCTACTAAACCTCCTGCCAAATCTCCTACGACTGTACCAAAGAATAATACTACAGTCAAAACAAACTCACCGGCACAAAGAACAACAACATCTACAAAGCCGGTAACGCCACTTAAAAAAAATAATATTGATTCGCTAAATAATACTATTCCGAATTCAATTGAATCCGATAAAGTGACTGAAACAAATATTCCTCCAAAAATAAATACACGGCCAACTTCTCTTTCATCCAGAAAGAATGAACTGGTTAATACATTTACAGTGGATAATGAGAATGTAACAGTAAAGCTTTATGATAATGGCGAAATAGATGGAGACACTATTTCCGTTTATATGAATAATAAACTGGTGCTAAGTAAAAAAAGGCTGACAGCTGTTCCCTTGGAACTAAAGTTAAAGTTGGATGAGATAAATAATGAGCATGAGCTTGTAATGGTAGCAGAGAATCTCGGAAGAATTCCCCCAAATACTTCTTTGATGGTCGTTGAAGCCGGTGACCAGCGTTTTACGGCACGTATCACATCTACTTTTCAAAAAAATGCAATGGTGAGATTTAAATACATTAAAAAATAACCAACCCATATTTGCATCCTATTCCTAACTGACCGCTTCTGTAATTCGGTTGCCGCGGAACAAGTTTTTAAAATATATTAGTTCAATTCAGCTATTTTGCTTTACGAATGAGACACCTGCTACTAACATTGGTTTATATAACTACTGGAATTGTATGTTTTGCCCAAACTGCAAACAACACGATCAATACAAACATGACCGGAACCTGGAAAGGAAGACTCGTTCAGAATGTTGGAGGTTGTTTTCCTGTTTACAATATAGAATTACAACTGGAAGTAGCCGGATCGAGGATAACAGGTGTGTCCTACCATTTTTCTGATCAAACAAATTATGTAAAAGAAGAGTTTGAAGGAAGTTGGAATGAAAAAGAAAAATTGGCAACGATCGATGAACTGAAAGTCCTCGTTTTCCAGATACCCAGTGATTGTATTCCATGTATAAAAAAATATAAACTCACTTTACATAAGGAAGGGCAAGATGAACAATTGCGTGGAAGCTGGGAAGGAACCACGATGGATAAACGTTCTGCATGTCCACCGGGTACGATCGTATTAAACCGGGTATCTAAATCTGATTTTAAACCGGAGCCAAAATTACCACCTGCTTTAGCCAACCGTAAAGCAGAATTGGTAAAAGAAATTTTTGTTGACACCGGTACTATCAAAATAGATTTTTATGATAATGGGCAGATCGATGGAGACACCATTTCTGTTTATATAAACAATATGCCATCTGTATCCAGGAAAATGCTAACGGCAAAACCTGTTAGTACCTATGTCAGGATCGATTTGAAAAAAACGATGCAAGAAGTGATAATGGTTGGAGAAAACATGGGTAGCATCCCGCCTAATACCGCACTTATGATCATTAATGCCGGTGATAAACGATATCAACTCTACTTAAAATCTGATAGTACAAAAAATGCGATGGTCAGGTTTATTTACCAGAAGCCGATAGCGACAACTCAGTAAAAAATTAAAAGAGATTTCAGCAATAAAAAAGCCATACTTGAAGTATGGCTTTCAAATTTCTTATACTCCCAAACTCCACCCCTCTCTATAATCTCGCTTCACATATTGGTTGGCTTCATCAAAGTTTGTGATCTTCATATTTTTTGCATCCCACAATAATTTTTTACGGCCTAAATATTTATCCCCCCATCCTTTCAAATTCGGATTAAGCATCATCCAACTGCGTATAGCGAGGTTACCGATCAAAATACTTTCTGTAAATGGTCCTGCATATTCAAACGGTGAACTTGTTTCAGCTTTTCCATATCCAGCAATACATGCATTCACCCATTGTAGGTAATGTCCTTCAGGAACTCTTTTAATTTTCTCGGCTGGCATTTTTTTCTCCGTCATCAATTTGGTTGGCAATAACCGTGGATTTTCACCATAGCAATCCATCAGCAATTTTCCTTTGGTACCAATTAATAAAACACCGCCATCCCAATTGCCAAATTCTTCTCCGGGCAATAACTCATCCGGTCTTTCAGGCAACAGGCCACCATCATGCCAGCTTACTTTTATTTTACGTTTACCATCATTAGTAGGATAAACCAAATGAATGATAGAAGAAGGCGGGCAGCTATCTACGAAGTTACCTTCAGCCCACATGTCTTTCCATACATTACTGATGCTGCATTCAACAGACTCTGGATATAAAATTGGAAGTATGCGATAAATGGGGTCCATTATATGACAAGCCATGTCGCCCAACGCACCTGTACCAAATGCCCACCAGCCACGCCAGTTAAATGGCAAATAAGCGGGGTTATAATCCATCATCTTCGCAGTACTCAACCATAAATTCCAATCAAGTTCTTTAGGAATATCGAATTGACCTTTTGGAGTAGCAATACCTTGCGGCCATACAGGTCTGTTGGTCCATGCCTGTGCTTCAGTTACCTGCCCGATCATTCCCGCATCCACAATTTCTTTTGCTTTGCGTACGCCATCACCACTGCCGCCCTGGTTACCCATTTGTGTAACCACTTTGTATTTCTTAGCTGCTTCTGTCAGCATTCTCGCTTCATAAATATCATGTGTAAGGGGTTTCTGAGTGTAAACATGTTTGCCGAGTTGCATAGCAGCAATTGTTGCTACAGCATGTGTATGATCGGGTGTTGAAATACTGCAGGCATCTATATTATTCTTCTCCTTATCCAGCATTTCCCTGAAGTCTTTGTAATATTTTGCCTGTGTAAATTTCTCTCTTGATTTTACAGCCTGCCTGTCATCCACATCACAAAGCGCTACAATACTTACATTGGGACTTTTTGCAAATTCAGCCAGGTCGCTGGCTCCTTTTCCACCTACACCAATACCAGCGATGCGAAGTTTATCGCTGGGTGCAACAAAACCTTTTCCCAGCACATGACGGGGAACAATAAAAAAACTGCTTCCGAGTACAACGGAATTTCTTAAAAACTTTCTTCTTGATTTATCAAATGGGTTGCTCATCGTTAAAAAATTTTGCAAAAGATAAGACAAACTGAAATACATTATTCATTTTTCTGCGTCTGATCAAAACTTGTCGTTTCGGAAAATAAATTTCTTGCCTTTTCTTTTTATTACATACAAATTATCATAGATAGTTTCATCAAGATCGCCGGCAACTTTGGTTTCTCCGCAAAGCATATTTACAATATCATCCACTGTGTTACTATGCCCTACAACCAATGTATTTTTCTTTTGAGACTTAAGTAATTTGATAAAAGCAGAATCCGGTTTAGGCCCATAAGTATTTATTGATAATAAGAAATGATTTGCTGTCGGCTCTGCTGTGGCTCTTGTTCGGATAGTATTGGTGGAATAGATCAACCCGATCTTTTTAGTATGCAAAAGGCCTCCAAGTCTTTCAGCTCTTTGTTTACCCACCGTAGATAATGGTACATCACTGCTCATATTGGCTGCCTGTGCAGCTTTTTCAGCATGGCGAACCACATAAAATGTTTGAGAACATGAAAAGAGAAAGAATGAAGAAAATACTACAAGGATTAACCGCATATTTATTAGTTTTTAACATAGTGAAGATAAACTTCGTTTCAATTTCAGCCGTCTTTTTGTAAATTTATAAATACTAAACCCAGCGTCACCATGAAAACATTATCTGAAACCTGGTTTGCTGAAGGCTATATTGATTTTGAATTGAAGAAATATACCCTGCTCGCCTACCTGAAAGAGGTGAACAAATACTTCAACGAAAATAAACTCTACCCCCAACTGGCAGATGTGATCTTTCATTACAATAACATCGCCGCTTTCCGGGAGAATAAAAAATTTCTGCAAGAACATTTTCCTAAAAAGCTAACCGGCATGCAGTTGGAAAAATTGCAGTTGCTTTACGAGCAGATGATTGCCGATGACGAACTAATGCAGGAACTGGAAGAAATTATCAATTACTCAGCCGAAAGAATAAAAACAACGATCAGCAGTGGGACAGAGATCTATGAGTTTGTAGAAAACAAACTTATTATTACTCCTGTCGGTATCATGCCCCTGGAAAATACCGAAGGGTATTTCTTTCTCGGCAATAGCAGTAAGTCAACCAAGGTTTATCAATACCGTATTTCCATTTTTGATAAACATGATGAAAAATATCGCAGTATAAGAACAATTTACGTTGATGAATGGCAGCGCAGTTTTGTAAACACCTATGAATCGATAAAATCAGAATTAATAAAAAACCGGGTGGAGTTACCCAACCCGGCTGTTTATTCTATTGAAGCTAATTTAAATTTTCCTGTTGATGAAACACTACTGCCGATCGCAAAAAGAAGTTTGGTAAAATACATTACAATACAAGCGGCTTAATGTGCGGATTAATCAATGTGCAGATTTGCGAATTATAAAACTACACGCAATCAAAATTCTTTAATTAATTGCAAAGTTCATCCGCACATTTGCTAATCTACTAATTCAAGTCCCCACTCCTTTCCCTTTTTAACCGCAGGCACTCCTTCTGTTATCCATTTAGCTGGCTTCTCCCCTTTCAATAACCAATCGAAGAATTGTTGTTCTCTTATTTGTATGTCTTTGCGGTTTCTTCTTTCAACGAGGTTATGTGCTTCTCCATTATAAGTTAGCATCCAAACCTGTTTACCTAACCTACGCATAGCAGTAAACATTTCTATTCCCTGGTACCAGGGTACTGCGCCATCAGCATCGTTAGACATTATCACCATCGGTGTCGTTACTTTTGGTAAATGAAACAACGGTGAATTTTCTATATATAAATTTGGCTTCTCCCATAATGTTGCACCGATCCTGCTTTGTGATTTCTCATATTGAAACTGACGTGTTACACCACTTTCCCAACGAATACCACCATAAGCACTTGTCATGTTTGCAACCGGTGCCCCAGCCCATGCTGCTTTAAAGAGTTTGGTCATCGTAACCAACTGCGCCACTTGTATACCACCCCAGCTTTGTCCTTGTATGCCGATTCTTGTACTATCAACAAATCCTGCTTTTACCAAAGCTCTTGCTCCGCTTACCACATGATTATAACAATCTTTAGCAGGGTGACCAGTACCATAATGAATATCCGGAGAGAATACAATATAACCTCGACTTACAAAAAATGAGATATTTAACCTACTCGGTGTTGGTGATGGCGGAATATAGGAATGTAATTGATCCGTATGCGTTTCATAAAAATAACAAATCATCGGGTATTTTTTCTTTGGATCAAAATTTTCAGGTTTGTATAAAACACCTTGATTCATTTTACCTGTATAAGCTTTCCATGTAAAAAGTTCTGCTGTTCCCCAATTGTAATCTTTTTGTTGAGGATTTGTTGAAGAAAGCTTAATATCTGAGGCATCATTCATGCCTGAACTAACATACACATCCGGTGAAGCTGCATAGCTTTCTTTTGTATAAAATAACTTGTCAACAGATTTCGCTTTTGCAGGAAACCCAGTTGTAAATATGCCGGGTTTGGCAAATATTCTTATTGTACCCGGGTTTTTATAATCAACATATTGCAAACCGGAACCTTTGCCAATATTATCAGTTACCCTATATAGAATTCTTGAATCAGGTTTCAATGCTCTTTCATCGGGGTTGGTTTGCACATACCTGTATGAACGTTTATCCTTTCTACCATTTAAGGTAAACAGTTTCGCCCCACTTCCATCCACATTTACTTTCCATACATCATACCTGTCATATATAAAAACAACACTGTCTCCTTCTATCCAACGCATCACGCCATAAGGAGTCGGGTCATCAGGTGTATCAAACTCTTCATCCCACAAGGGAACTTTTATTTTAGCAGTAATATTTTTGGTTGTTATTCCATCCCATACAAAATAGCTTTTTGCAGGACGGTCATACCACATAATATATTTCCCGGTTGAAGATGGATAAACCTGTCCTTTCAATTTTTCTTTCACTAATTTCTTTTCGCCTGTTACTGGGTTTATGGCATAAATATCATCTACAGTATTTCCAGTCCACTGGCCTTCTATTCTTCTGCCGAAATCTGTAACACCCACAAATGTTTCTCCATCACCTTCATTTGTTTGTATCACATTCGGAAGTTCTTTTGAAGCCAGTTGCTTCAGTGTACCATTTTCAAAATGATAAACAGTAAGGAAGCTTTGTCGTGAATCGATCTGTAAGCGATTCAACTGAACAGTTTGCAGGTAATCATCTTTATAGTTCCAGATATCGAGCTTCGCAGTTTCAAAATCAACTAAGGTTGTATCTCTCGGTGGTTGTATAGGTGTCACCCCAAAGAATAAACGCTTACCAGACTTGCTGAATGAAAGATTTCCAAATTCACTTACCGTCATTCCGATCTTCATCCCAACAGTATTTTTATCTACCAGTAATTTGGCGCTATCCATTCCCTCTTTAAAATACCAAAGTTTATAATATTTCTGCAAGGCTTTAGCGCTACTGTCACGTTCAGCTACATAAGCTACCTGTGAACCATCTTCACTGAAAGCAAAATTTTTAAAATCATTTCCGCCGCGGCTAAGTGTGTCAGTAACACCGATGCGGAGATTATGCAGAAATACCAGCGGCTTACTCAACGAATCTCTTGGATTCTTTGCAGTTCTAACTAAAAGCTTATGACCTTTTTCATCAAAAAAATATTCAACTACATTTTTAAAAATCTTTTCACTGCCATTATCTGTTTTTCTTAGTACCAGGTCTGTTCCTGCATCGGCAGCAGCACCGGGAGTTTCGTCGCCATCGGCGTCGTTACCTGTAGCATACTGCATATCTTCAATTTCTTCATTGTCCTTATTTTTTTTCTTTTTTGAAGGGGCTGGCGGTGGCTGATTTACCAGTTGTACTAATGAGTCAATCTTCTTCTTTAAACTATCAATAACTTTTTTATCATTATTTGCAGGAGCTGTAGTTCTTGTTCTTACCGAATCAACTGTTTTATCCTGGTGATAAGCGATCCAGCCTTCACCTTCTTTTGGTGTTTTAAAAGTTTTTACTCTTGGTAGTTTGATTGTTTTGTAAGATCCCAATTCTACAATTGCAAAAGAATCCTTTGGCATATCGTCAGGTCTTTTCTTTTTTATTCTTGCATCTCTTGTGTCTTTGAAGAAAGGCTTTATTTTAAAAACAGCAAACCTGTTGTCTTCAGTTATCACCGCATTATAACCACGGGGAAAAATTCTTTTATTTTCAATTGTATCCGTTGACTGAATCACCAGTTCATTATCACCTTCCTGTACGTTGATAGTGTATACTACCCATTTGCCATCGTTACTGATCATTCTTTCACCGATGCTTTGCCAGCTATCATAAACTGTGTGGTCAAGTGGCTTCTTTTGAGCCTGTAAAAATTCGAAAGTAAAAAGTAAAAAAGCTAAGATGAATGCTTTCCTCATGTGTATTGTTTTTAAAGCGCCTAAGTTAAAGGAATAATGATAAAACCGGTCAGGGTTTACGGCCAACTATCAAACCATATTGCCACAAGCCATTTTTCATGCCCCTGTACTGGTATTTGCAGGCGGAAATATTCTTCTTTTGAATTTCTGTAGCACGGTTAGAAAATGTTATTGTTTTCCAGAGTAAGTAAAGGTTGGCAAGGAAATAGAATTTATATAACCGTTTTGCTGAATGAGCAGTGTATTTTGAAATATCCCTGTACTGGATAGCAGAGAACCCTGCTGATTGCATGAACTGATGAAACCGTTTCGGCGACTCGAGATAATTTACCTGCCAGCCATCTAACCAATTTCGGATAACAGGATGATCATTGTTTTCAAAATCGGTAACAAGCCCATCTGCAACCACTAATCTGCCACCCGGTTTCAGTAAACGATAAGCCTCTTTAATGAACAAATCTTTATCATCTGCATAGCAAATGCTTTCACAACCCCAAACCACATCAAAACTTGCATCCGGAAAATTAGTACGGCAATAATCCATTTTTAAAAAATGGGCTTTATTAGAAATATCTTTCTTTTCAGCATTGACAGTTGCCTGCGCAATTTGTTTTTCGCTTAGTGAAATGCCTGTGACACTACATCCAATCTTTTTTGCCATAAAAATGCTGCTGCCACCTACACCGCAGCCTGCATCCAATACTTTGTCTGTTGATTTTATTCCGGCAGCTTCCATCATCACTTCATTCATCCGAAGCAAAGACTCAGGAAAACTTTTCACTTTCTCATCCCAATAGCCATAATGAATAGCGAGACTGTTATTCAGATCCCATGCATCTTTATAGGAATGCTCAGTCGAATTATAATAATCAACAATATTGTTATGATAACTGCTTAATTCCATTTTCTCCTTTCTTTTTATGCTCATCCCGTAATACCATCAATACATGAATGACCAGTGACAAAGCAATTAAAGTTAAACCAAGATAAAAACCATCGCTAAGCTTTTTATTCTCATTGAAAAATACAAAAGCAAGTATGATCCCATATACTGGTTCAAGATTAAAATTGAGGTTAACTGTGAAGGCCGATAATCTTTTCAGTGCATAAACGGATAACTGAAAAGCCAATACTGAACATAGCCATGAAAGTATCAGCAACCAGCCAATGTCTTCCAGGTTAGGCAAAAACTTACCTGTTGGCACAATCATTAAATAAACAGGCAGCAAAATAGTTAAGCTGATAAAGCCCCCGCTGATCTGGTAAGTAAGTACTGTCTCAGGATTGATGTGTTGAACCATTTGCCGGATAAAGATCATAACAAATGCCATAAGCAATGCGCAAATAAGACCTAAAAGTATTCCCAACTTGTATTGCGGATCAAAATGAAATATAAGATAGATGCCCGCCATCACCATTAAACCGAGAAACACTTCGATCCAGTTAAACTTTGTTTTCAGAAGAATCGGTTCAACCAATGCAGTAAAAAAACCTACCGCAGAAAAACAAACTAATGCTACAGATATGTTTGCATATTTAATAGAACCATAAAATGTAACCCAATGCAAGGCCGCTAAGAAACCAATGCCTGTTAATTTTAAAATGTCAGCCTTAGGTATCCTCACCAGTTTTTTTGTAATCCCAAAAACAATCCACATAGTAACTGAAGTAAATAATAAGCGGTACCAGACAAGCATGCCTTCATTCAAATCGATAAGCCTGCCCAATGGACCTGTGAAGCCAGCGAGAAAAACGGAAAGATGAAGATAGAGAAAAGCTTTTTTCATGCAAGAAACTCTAGCCGCAAGCTACAGGCTGCAAATGATACCACAAAACAATAAACTATTTGCTTTCAGAAAGCATTTCTTCCTTCGAAGCAGGATTCATTTCAAAAGAGCCGTCACTCTTTACTCTCTTGCGATAGTTTTTGAACATACTGTTCCAGCGGAGTTTCAATACACCCAATACACCTTCTTTGATGATACCCTTGTTCATCTTTGAATTTCCATACTTGCGGTCCTGGAAAATGATGGGCACTTCTTTTATTTTAAATCCAAGTTTCCAAACGGCATATTTCATTTCAATCTGGAAAGCATAACCTACAAACTCAATCTTATCAAGATTAATAGCTTCAAGTGTTTCTTTTTTATAACATACAAAACCGGCTGTTGGATCTTTTACAGGCATCCAGGTGATCATTCGTGTATACATCGAACCACCTTTTGATAAAGCGATCCTGTCCCAGGGCCAATTAACAACACCACCACCTTTCACATAACGGGAGCCGATTGCGAGACTGGCGCCATCGTTTTTACATGCATTGTATAAATGCTGCAGGTCATTCGGGTTATGTGAAAAATCTGCATCCATTTCGAAAATATATTTGTATCCCTTTTCAATAGCCCATTTAAATCCATGGATATAAGCTGTGCCCAATCCCAGCTTTCCTTTTCTTTCTTCTAAAAATAATTGTCCGGAAAATTTAGGTTGCAATTCTTTTACAATTTCCGCAGTGCCATCTGGCGATCCATCATCAATAATCAATACATGAAATTGTTGGTTCAATCCAAACACTGCATGAAGGATAGAACTGATGTTCTCCTTCTCATTATAGGTGGGTATGATTACAATTTTCTCCACTATCGAAAGTGAATAACGAATTTACAAAAAATGCAAGAGTAAGCCTGTTAATTTTTTCTACAGGTTCAAAGGTGTGGTTATTTTTTCTTCAACATTGTCCGGGTATAAATTTCCCTGAGCTTTAGTTTTGTGTGCTGTGGAAAATCGCCTTTCAGCATCCAATCGTAATATTGCGGTTCCGACTTTAAAATATCTGCCACCGGGCGGCCTTTATGTTTGCCAAAATTGAAGACTTCAATTCCGTTATCCATTATAAAACGGCGTGCAAAATCCACGATCACTTCTTCGCCAACCACTTTCATAATAGAGTCAACTGTATTTCCCAGCGCAGGATAACGTTCTACCTGGGCCACCAGTATTTCATGAGTAGCCGAAGCATCTACTTCTGCGCCATGAGCACCTTCCAGGATTTTATTACAGTAAAACTTATACGCGGCACCAAGTGTACGCTGTTCCATTTTATGAAAGATGTTCTGCACGTCCACAAGCTTGCGGCCTTTCATATCAAACTCCACTTCTGCACGGATAAATTCCTCCATTAATAATGGAATATCAAAACGATTGCTGTTATAGCCGCCAATATCGCAACCATCAAGCATCTGTTTCAGTTCTTGTGCTACATCTTTAAATGCCGGAGCATCTTTTACCATATCATCGGTAATACCATGCACATCGCTTGATTGTTTGGGGATCGGCATTTGCGGATTGATCAGTTTCCGTTTAACACTACGGCTGCCATCAGCAAGAATTTTTACGATCGCAATTTCAACGATCCTGTCTGACCCGAGGTTGATACCGGTTGTTTCTAAGTCAATAAAAGCAAGCGGTTTAGTAAGTTTAAGCATGAAAATCAATAATGTAAGGACGGCAAATATAAAACATTGGCCTGAAAAGGATCAAATCTTTACCTTTATGCACTAAAATCAAGCTTTTTTCGTTTAATCAAAAAATATCCCAAATGAAAAATAGATTATTTGCCTTTCTTGGAATCGTACTAATGGTTGTTGCAATGAGTTCATGCGCCACTTCACGCAAATACGGTTGCCCCGCAGTTTCCAAAAAACAAACAGAGAATAAAAGTTTTCATTCATAAACTTTCTACCCTATTTTTGCGACACAATGATTAATCGTACACATAATCATCATCACCATATCTTACGCTTTCAGTGTAGGCCGTGATGGTATTATGTTTATCATAAACTTTTAAAGGGCTTACTCAGGTAAGCCCTTTTTCATTTTAAACTATTTATCAATGAGTGAATCATTAAAAATTGCCGTTCAGAAAAAAGGGAGATTGTATGAAGGCTCGATGGCCCTGCTGAAAGAATGCGGTATTGATGTAAGCAATGGCAATAACCAGTTGCGGGTACAGGCTGCTAATTTTCCATTAGAGGTTTTCTTTTTGCGTGATGATGATATTCCTGAATATGTACAGGATGCTGTAGCGGATATTGGTTTTGTTGGGGAAAATGTAGTAGCTGAAAAAAATAAACAGGTAAATACAATTGCGAAATTAGGTTTTGGTAAATGCCGTCTATCGATTGCTATCCCTAAAGCAGGTCAGATAAAATCCTTATCGGATCTGGTTGGTAAAAAGATTGCAACCAGTTACCCTTTGATCCTTTCTTCTTACCTGGATGAAAAAAAAATAAAAGCAACCATACAGGAGATCAGTGGATCAGTGGAAATAGCACCACGAATTGGCCTCGCTGATGCAATCTGCGATCTTGTAAGCTCAGGAAGTACTTTATTCAGTAATGAACTGGCGGAACTTGAAACCGTTTTAAAATCCGAAGCTGTTTTGATTAGTAATAAAAGTCTATCTGTTGAAAAACAAAACCTGCTTAGTAAACTTTTATTCAGAATAAGCGCTGTAAAAAAAGCCAAGAACAATAAATATGTTTTGCTGAATGCTCCGAATGATAAGTTAGATGCTATCTGCAAATTATTACCCGGCATGAAAAGCCCCACTATTCTTCCACTGGCAGAAACCGGATGGAGTTCAGTTCACTCAGTTATCAGTGAAAATGATTTCTGGGATGTGATTGAAAACCTGAAAGAAAATGGCGCCCAGGGAATATTGATCATTCCAATTGAAAAAATGATTATTTAGGAAATAAAAGGTTAAGATGATAAACGTGATAAAATATCCGGACAGAAGCAATTGGCAAGAGATAATTAAGCGGCCTGTACTTGAAACTGCTTCGTTAGAAAAAGTAGTGAAGAAGATTTTGGAAAAAGTAAATCTGAAAGGTGATAAAGCTGTAAAGAAATATACAAATGAGTTTGACGGGGTGAAGCTGAAGAAACTATTGGTAAGTGAAAAAGAAATTGAAGAAGCAAAAGAATTAATGCCTCCAGAATTGAAGGAAGCAATAAAACAAGCCAAATCGAATATTGAAAAATTTCACCAGTCGCAGGTTGATGAAATAAAGATTATTGAAACAATGCCGGGCATCAATTGCTGGAGAAAATCAGTCGGCATCGAAAAAGTGGGCATCTATATTCCCGGCGGCACTGCACCTCTTTTCTCTACAGTGCTGATGCTGGCAGTTCCTGCATCACTCGCCGGTTGTAAAGAAATAGTTCTATGTACCCCACCTTCAAAAGACGGATCGATCAATCCTGCCATTTTATATACTGCAAATCTTTGTGGTATAACAAAAATTTTCAAAGCTGGTGGTGTGCAGGCCATTGGTGCAATGGCATACGGAACAGAAAGCATTCCTAAAGTGTTCAAGATTTTCGGCCCCGGAAATCAATATGTAACTGCCGCCAAACTACTGGTACAAAAAGAAGGAGTGGCAATTGATATGCCCGCCGGTCCATCCGAGGTTTTGGTAATTGCAGATGAAACAGCAGTACCTGATTTTGTTGCTGCTGATCTATTATCTCAGGCAGAACACGGCGCCGACTCACAGGTTATGTTGCTAACTACCAGCGAAACAATAGCAGAAAGAGTTCAGCAATGCATAAAAGAACAATTAAACGATCTGCCAAGAAAAGCAATTGCTGAAAAAGCATTACGTAATAGTAAGATCATTTTGCTTAAGTCAATTGATGAAGCAATTGAGTTATCTAATCTTTATGCACCTGAACATATAATACTTTCATGCAAAAACGCTGAAAGTTTAACGGATATGATCGTTTCAGCAGGTTCTGTTTTCATTGGCAATTATTCTCCTGAATCAGTTGGTGATTATGCAAGCGGTACGAATCACACATTGCCAACAAATGGTTATGCGGCTATGTACAGCGGCGTATCCGTTGATAGTTTTGTAAAAAAGATAACCTTTCAGCAACTGACAAAGCAAGGATTGAAAAATATTGGTGACACCGTAATGCAAATGGCATCAGCAGAAGGATTGGATGCCCATAAAAATGCAGTAGCAATAAGATTAAAAAACTGAGTATGGAATTTAATTTAGAAAGCCTGGTACGGGATAATATCAAGAAGATGACTGCCTATTCATCAGCAAGACATGAGTTTAGCGGTGAGGCTTCTGTTTTCCTGGATGCCAATGAAAATTCATTTGGCTCTCCCTTGCCGGATAACTTTAATCGCTACCCCGATCCTTTGCAAATGGAAGTAAAAGAAAAACTCAGCAAAATAAAAGGAGTACCACCACAAAATATTTTTCTCGGGAATGGCAGTGATGAAGCGATCGATCTGCTCTTTCGAATTTTCTGTGAACCCGGTCGTGACAACGCAATCATCTTCCCTCCTACTTATGGCATGTACGAAGTTTGCGCAGAAATGAATGATATAAAAGTAAAGAAGATCAATCTTACAAAAGATTACCAACTGCAAATTGATGAAATTGAAAACGCCATTGATCCTTTTACCAAACTCATTTTCATTTGCTCACCTAACAACCCAACAGGTAATAGTATTAATCGTGCAGATATAGAGATCATTCTGAATAATTTCAATGGTGTCGTAGTAATTGATGAAGCGTATATCAATTATGCAAAACAAAAAACCTTCATTTCAGAATTGACAGAATACCCCAATCTTGTAGTAATGCAGACGCTAAGCAAAGCATGGGGATTGGCTGGATTGAGACTGGGAATGGCGTTTGCGTCACAACAAATCATTGATCTTTTCAACAAAGTAAAATACCCTTACAATATCAATACAGCTACGCAATTGCTGGCACTCGATGCACTGAATAATATCGAATGGGTAAACCAGCACATCAGCATTACAGTGAGTGAAAGAGAAAAATTAAAAACTGATTTGCTGAATCTTTCAGCTACTGAGTTTGTTTATCCATCAGATGCAAATTTTTTATTGGTAAAAATAAAAAACACAAAAGAGATCTATGAAAGCCTCTGTGCAGAAGGCATTATTGTACGGGACAGAAGCAAGATTGTTTTATGCGATGATTGCTTAAGAATCACAATAGGAACACCGGGTGAAAACTCAAAACTGATTAATTTATTAAAAAAGTACAACGGATGAAGAAAGTATTATTTATCGATAGGGACGGAACGCTGATCAAAGAAGCCCCGCCTACTTACCAGATCGATTCTTTTGAAAAACTCGAATTCTATCCGGGTATGTTTACATGGCTATCCCGTATTACAAAAGAATTCGATTATGAGCTTGTGATGCCAACTAACCAGGATGGTTTGGGAACAGCTGACTTTCCTGAAGAAACATTCTGGCCTGTACATAATTTTATTCTGAAAAATCTTTCAGCAGAAGCAATAAATTTTACCGAAGTACTTATTGATAAAAGTTTTGCCAACGAAAATAAATCGACACGCAAACCCGGAACAGGAATGTTCACAAAATATATTAACAACCCGGAATATGATTTAGCAAACTCATTTGTAATTGGAGATAGAATAACAGATGTACAATTAGCAAAAAATTTGGGATGCAAAGCTATCTGGCTGAATAATGACCCTGATCTTGGTGGTAATGAAATAAAAGACACACTCAATGCCCTACAATCAACTATTGCTTTAGAAACAACTGACCCGATAGCTATCGGGTGGAAAAAAATTTATGAATTTCTGAAATTGGGCAACCGTTATGTAAAACATGAAAGAAATACAAATGAAACAAAGATTTGTATCGAATTAAATCTTGATGGCAATGGTAAAACAGAGATCAATACCGGGTTGAACTTCTTCAATCATATGCTTGACCAGCTCGGCAGGCATAGTGGAGCTGATCTTAAAATTAAAGTTGACGGTGATCTGCAAATTGATGAACACCACACAATAGAAGACACTGCAATTGCACTCGGCGAAGCATTTGCAAAAGCCCTTGGTAATAAGGCAGGCATCAGCCGCTATGGTTTTATGTTACCAATGGATGATTGTCTTGCACAGGTAGCAATTGATTTCGGCGGAAGAAGTTGGCTAGTATGGGATGCGAAATTCTCTAGAGAAAAGATTGGTGATATGCCCACAGAAATGTTTTATCATTTCTTCAAATCCTTCAGCGATGCAGCCAAATGCAATCTGAATATAAAAGTAGAAGGAGAAAATGAACATCATAAAATCGAATCCATTTTTAAAGCATTGGCTAAATCAATTAAGATGGCTGTGAAAAGAGATATTGACAATATGCAGTTACCAACAACGAAAGGAATAATTTAATGAAATTGGCAATCATAAAATATAATGCAGGAAATATCCGCTCCGTATTGTATGCACTGGAGAGGATCGGCTATTCTGCTACGGTAACTGATAATGCTGAGGAAATTAAAAATGCGGACAAAGTGATCTTTCCCGGAGTAGGTGAAGCAAGCACTGCAATGAATTATTTAAAAGAAAGAAATCTTGACAGCTTGATCAGTTCGTTGACACAACCTGTACTTGGTATCTGTCTCGGGATGCAATTAATGTGCAGGCATTCTGAAGAAAACGATACAGATTGTCTCGGCATATTTGATGAACCAGTTAATAAATTCAATACAGCAGGAACAAGTCTTAAAGTTCCGCAAATTGGATGGAACACAATCAATGAGCTGAAAACTGATTTGTTTAAAAATGTACTTACTAATAGCTATTGTTATTTTGTGCATGGCTATTATGCAGCTAAAGGTGAACATACAATTGCCACAACAGATTATGTATACCCCTATAGTAGTGCATTACATAAGAATAATTTTTATGGTGTGCAGTTTCACCCTGAAAAAAGTGCAGCAGCTGGTGAACAGATTTTAAAAAACTTTATTGAACTATAGTATGCAGATAATACCCGCCATAGATATAATAGATGGTAAATGTGTAAGACTTACCAAAGGCGATTACGAACAAAAAAAAGTTTATAATGAAAAGCCGCTGGAAGTAGCAAAGCAATTTGAAGATGCAGGATTAAAGAGACTTCACCTTGTTGATCTTGATGGAGCGAAAGCAGGTGATGTAAAAAACTGGAAAGTGCTGGAGCAGATAGCAGCTAAAACAAATCTTAAAATTGATTTCAGTGGAGGTATCAGTACAGCTAAGAATGTTGGTATTTGTTTTGACTCCGGAGCAGCATATGCTGCTGTGGGAAGTATAGCGGTGAAAGATGAGAACACTTTAACTGGTTGGCTTTTTAAATTTGGTGTGGAAAGATTTATTATAGGCGCTGATGTGAAAGACGAGAAGCTTGCGATCAAGGGCTGGACTGAAACAACAGATGTATCAGTTTTTGATTTGATCGATAAATATAAACTGAAAGGTATAAAACAATTTTTCTGTACTGATATCAGCAAAGATGGCCTGCTACAGGGAACAGGGATTGATCTCTATAAAAAAATCCTCAACCAACATCCTTCAATTGATCTGATCGCAAGTGGTGGAGTTTCTTCGATTGATGACCTGGTTCATTTAAGAGAAGCTGGTTGCACAGGCGCCATCGTTGGCAAAGCAATTTATGAGAATAGAATAAAGCTGTCTGAATTAAAAATGTTTATTTAAAAAGAACCACAGTGCTTACAAAACGAATCATACCTTGTTTGGATATAAAAGACGGTCGCACTGTTAAGGGCACGAATTTTATAAATCTACGTGATGCAGGCGACCCGGTTGAGTTGGGAGCTTTATATGCAAAAGAAGGGGCCGACGAATTAGTTTTTCTTGATATTACTGCTACAGTTGAAAAAAGAAAAACATTGAGTGAGCTTGTAAACAAGATTGCTCATCACGTCAATATCCCTTTTACAGTAGGCGGAGGTATCAGCAGCGTAGAAGATGTGAATATACTTTTGCAAAATGGAGCTGATAAAATTTCTGTCAATACTTCAGCTTTTAAAAATCCACACTTGATTAATGAACTGGCAAAAGAATTCGGCAGTCAGTGTGTTGTGCTGGCAATAGATACTAAGAAAGAAGAAGACGGCGAATGGTATGTATATCTTAATGGCGGAAGGACAAAGACTGATAAAAAATGTTTTGCCTGGGCTAAAGAAGCAGTTGACCTTGGCGCTGGTGAAATATTACTTACATCCATGAACAATGACGGTACCAAAAAAGGTTTTGCAATTGAAATAACAAGACTGCTTTCGGAAAATCTATCTGTACCTGTCATTGCCAGTGGCGGTGCCGGTACTATGGAGCATTTTACAGAAGTATTTAAAGAAGCATCTGCCGATGCGGCGTTGGCTGCAAGTATTTTTCATTTTAAAGAAATACCGATTCGGGATTTAAAACAATATTTGCATATCAATCACATTCCTGTTCGCATATGATCCCCGTAATTATCATACTTCTTATTGCTGCCTCTTTTGCATATTATATGCAGCAGCGGCTCAAAATACGAAGGGAGCAGGAGCATGAACGAAGAATGGAACGGTTTGAAAACCTGATGGGACTTCTGAAAAAGCAAAATAGCGATAAGGAAGATGAAAGAAGCGTCGCAAGGGGCGATGATGATCCCGATAGCTATCGGAACAAAAATTGACAAATAAAAAACATTTAAATGAATCCTGATTTTTCAAAGTATGCAGACGGGCTTGTACCTGTAATAATTCAAGATGCTATAAGCAATAAAGTACTCATGCTTGGTTTTATGAATACTGATGCATTTGAGAAAACCAAAGCAGATGGCAAAGTAACTTTCTTTAGCCGCAGCAAGCAGCGGCTTTGGACCAAAGGCGAAACCAGCAATAATTTTTTATACGTAAACGAAATTATTTCTGATTGTGATAACGACACATTACTTATTAAGGTCTCTCCTGCCGGGCCGGTTTGTCATTCCGGCGCCGATACATGCTTCAATGAAAATAATTCTTCATTTTCCCTGGAGAAACTGGAAAGTATAATTATAGAAAGAAAAAATAATCCTTCAGAATCTTCCTATACTTCTTCGCTTTTCACAAAAGGCATCAATAAAATTTCACAGAAAGTAGGTGAAGAAGCAGTGGAACTTGTAATTGAAAGCAAGGACGATGATAAAGAAAAATTTTTAGGCGAAGCTGCCGACCTTATATTTCATTATCTTGTTTTGCTGCAGGCAAAAAATTATAGACTGGACGATGTAGTGAAAGTTTTAGCTGAAAGACATAAAAAATAATCAACCGTTTACATAATCGCTGAGATATTCATACGGCTTTGTTAGTTTCCCCTGCTTAACCATTGTGGCCCGATCAATAATCTCTGATCCGCCTTTTACAATATCTTCCAGCACATATTTGATCAACTGTTCACCAAAATACCGGCTGGCATCACGAGGTAACTCGTTTGGCAAATTGCCCACGGCCATTATATCAATCGAACTGTTTAAGTAAGGTGCTGTTTTCTCAAAACTATTTTTATCAACTCCATATATCGGATCATCAATAGCCTGATCACCAAGATTTATAGGAATTGAGCCATTTTTATCATCAGTAATATCAGCAATGGTCTGAATTATAAATGTTTCCTTGCTTACATCTGCTTTTTCAAAAAGTCTTGGCACATCCACATCCCAAAAAACACCATTCATCAAAATATCAGTTTGCTCAGCATAAGGTAAAAATTTACAGTTATAATCTTGCGGTCTGTTATGAAAATCTTCACGGCTATATTTTCCTGTTTCTTTATGCTCATACAAATCGACGCCTTTTAATTGAGTGTACACCGGGTAAGAAAAACGTCTTTTCAAATATTCATCCGGCTCCACTTCATGAATGCCCATCAGGTTCATAATTTCCAATACGCCATGCGCCACACGACCAGAACCTGTAATTGCAATTTTTACATTAGGTAAACGCAATCCAAAATAATTATGTATCAGTTCACGAAAACTTCTTTGCTTATAAACCCTGTCCAATTTATAAAGGCCTGTTCTATTTCCGTAAGCCATCATCCCGTTATGGGCTCCTACCACTCCCGCTAAAAAACCAAACCCAATGATACGTTGTCCATCATCATGTTCGAGACATTCATAATCAATCAATGTAATTTTGTTGCTGATAATTTTTTTCAGCATCTCCCGGTTATGCGGTTGTTTTTTTCTTGTATGCGAAAAGAAGGCATAGGTTTTTCCGGGTATCAGCATTTCCACGGGCACTTCCTTTATACCAAAAAGAAAATCACATTGCGTCATGTCTTCTGTGATCTCCACTCCTGCTGCCTGGTATTCCCTGTCGTTGAAACAACGGATTGATGATGGTTGCGCATATATCTTTACTTCATCGCTGTTCTTTAATATCCACTTACACTGAGCTGGGGTCAATGCTACCCTGTTATCTGCAGGTATCTTGCCCTCCCTTATTAGTCCAATTTTAACCATACTGTATATTTATTCCTGTAACGAAAACGTTTACAAATATGCGTTTAAAAAAATTAATTAAAAATTGGTAAATATCAACCTTTCAAAATAGGGTTGTGTATCTATGATAACTTAAACCGGAGTCATTGAGAGGCGACTAAAAAAATGAAAGGTCTAATCCCTGATTTATTCAGTCAAATTGATTGCTAATTATAAAGAAGTGTATTATAAAAATATATTCCGCTTAGAGAAATAAAAATTCATCCGAGCGGAATATACCAGTAATAAATAGTGTGAGGGGTTATTATTTTGCTTCTTTATTCTTAAGCAATAGTCCCATTTTTAACCCAAATGACAATGCTAACCCGGGACTTGATCCACCCCTGGCATATGCATAATTAAAAGCAGATGTGTTTTCATAATAAGGTTGGCTACTATAATACTGATAACTATCCTCTTTATTATCTATGCCATAGCCAAATCCCCAGTATAAATCCATCACCATCTTTTCGCCGAGAACCCATTGGCGCCCAAATTCGATTTGCAATGCACCAAAAGTGACATTCTGCTCGCCAACCTCATAAGTACTGTTGGCTTTTTCCATTATAATGTTCTCTTTATAGTTACCAAAATAGACTATAGGTTTAACGTAAGTACCCTGCATTAAATGACTGGCTTTTGACTTACCGAAAATAAGAAAGTCAGGGAGCCTGCCGAATTTATATCCTCCACTGATAAAAAAACCAAAGGGGCTTTTTTTAACTTCCTCTATTGTGCCGGAATAGTAGTCGATAGTAGAATTTTTTCCGGCGCCAATTATACCAAGAGAAAACTCATATGATTTTCCCAGGCTTACACTCTTTTCATAACCTAATTCGAAGTAACCATACAACGGAGAAAGAAAATTTATTTTTATCGCTCTGTTAGATTGTCCGGCATATCTCTCCGGGTCTTTAAGGTTATCGGTAAACTTTTCAACCTTACCGTTCTCATAAACGATTTTTAATATGCGGTCTGCTTCCAATACATAAATAGGGCCATCTGGGTTGTCAAATTCCTTGTATTTTATTTCAGTTGCACCTACTTCAATCACTTTAGCAAGTACTATCTTACCATTATTCCGGTAAATTTTGTCCTGTGAAAATAATGAGCCACTAACGACACATAATATCACGATAAGCAAGGTTGATTTTTTCATGTTTTTTTGGTTATATATCAGTTTTGACAATCCGTCGTCAGAAACCGCTGCACCGGTTAAGTTAAAATATATTAACCTCCCTTTCTAATAGTATTCCGAACTTTTCGTTTACGCTTAATAGTATTTCCTCGCTCAGATCATATACCTGTTTGCCGGATGCAGTACCATAGTTTACAAGTACCAATGCCTGCTGGGCATGGCACCCGGCATCTCCTCTTCTTACTCCCTTCCATCCGCATTGTTCGATCATCCACCCTGCCGCCAGCTTATAGCGGGCATTAGGCAATGCATAAGCGATAATACCGGGATATTTTGATCTCAACTCTTCATATTTGGCAGTATCTATTTCCGGGTTTTTAAAAAAACTGCCTGCGTTGGGGATTTGCTTTGGGTCAGGTAATTTAGAAGAGCGGATATTGATAACTGCATTTGAAATTGCTTGTATGCTTAGGTCTTTAATTCCCATCCGATCCAGCTCCTGTTGAATAGCTCCATAACTGGTATGAAATACCGGATGCTTTTTCAATTTAAAGCAAACTGAAATAATTGCAAACTGGCTTTTATATTTTCTTTTAAATACACTGTCACGATAGCCAAACTCACAATCATTTCTTGTAAAAGTGTAAATTCTTTTTTCCTGTAAATGACAAGCTTCCAATGAATGGAATACATTTTCCAATTCTACTCCATAAGCCCCGATATTCTGAATAGGCGCAGCGCCAACGTTGCCCGGTATCAATGAGAGGTTTTCAATGCCCGACCAGTTTCTTTGCATACAATATAAAACAAAGCTGTGCCAGTTTTCACCTGCTCCTGCTTTTACATACACATACTCTTTATCCTCATGCAATTCCTGGATGCCTTTGATCTCATTCTTTAAGATCAATCCATCAAAATTTTTGGTAAACAAAATATTACTGCCGCCACCGAGAATAAGAGTTGGAAGTGATGATTGTTGATAGATGAGTTCAATTAATTCATCAACATTTTCGAATGAAGCAAATTGCTTTGCTGCCACATCAATATTGAATGTGTTGTAGGCTTTAAGCGAAAAGTTTTCCTGGGTTTGCATATTGGAAATTCACTACAATGATAAGCTAAAAACAGGAAGATGAAAATGACTTTAAATTAGCAATCCTTTTTATTTGCGCAGCAGTATCTCATTTGCTTTAATAAACTGCTCATTTGCTCTTACAGAATCTCCCATGAGTTGGTAGGTAAAACCAAGATACTGGTAATTATAAGCGTTATTCGGTTCCAATTGGATTGTTTTCTTAAAATACTCTTCTGCTTTGTCATATCGCTGCATACCAGCATAACAACGGCC
The DNA here is from genome assembly GCA_005882315.1 of Bacteroidota bacterium. Lineage (NCBI taxonomy): Bacteria > Pseudomonadati > Bacteroidota > Bacteroidota bacterium. The sequence goes on along the minus strand of VBAR01000006.1, from coordinate 130,657 downwards.
AATATTTTTTGCTATCGAAGAATCTTTTGAATTCAAAGAATCAGCTTTTAAGAAAACAGCCAATGCCTCATCATACCTTTTCATTTCATATAGCGACGAGCCTTTGTTGTTTAAAACGTCGGCTGTTGCCGGCTTCATTGCAAGGAAAGTATCAATAACAGCAATCGAATTCTGGTAGTTCCCGCTTTTCAAATAAATATAACCAAGGCTTTTGTAAAAAGTAGGGTTCTTAGCCGGGTAATATTGTATTGCTTTCAACATATTATCTGCTGATGCTGCATATTGTTTGCGGTCTTTTTGAACGATCGCAATAATATAGTAAGCATTTGCATACTGGGGGTAAATGGCAAGGGCACTCTGTATTTCACCTATACCCTCATCGACAATTGCGTCCACCTCGGGCAATGTAAGTTTTGCACTATCTATTGCTGCGATCATTGCTGCGCCATAACCATAATGCAGCCTTGCACTTTTAGGTGAATTTTTTACATCATTGCCAAAAAGTGAAACATCACTTTTCCAGTCACTGCTTCTGAAAAATGTCTTTAATGAAAAAAGAGCAGCCAAAACAATTGCGGCGGTAAGCAATGATTTTTTTGATGACAGATAATTTGCAACAGGCTGCAGACTCGCTGTAACAGGATTTGTTTTGAATAAACGAACCAACAACAGAGTGAGTAGGACACAAATACCCAGCGATGGGATATATAAAAACCGTTCAGCCATATTGGAAGCAACCAGGAAAAAAATATTTGCAACCGGCGCCAATGTAACCAGGTAAAACAGTATTGCAAAGGAGGCCAGTTTTCTTTTACGGATTCCAAGTAAAGCATAGATACCCGCGGCAGCATGTATCAATAATGAGAAGAGTGCAGTTACATCCGTCAACGCTTTTACTTCAAGTTGTGCATAAGAATAATCACTTACAAGCGGATGAGGAAATATCTGTATGGCCAGGTATTTAAGCAATATATAAAAAGCTGTTCCGTAGCGTTCTGAAAAGCCATTGGCGGTTACCATAATATTATCAAAGAAATCAATCCGCCCTGCTGTTGAAATGCCAATATTTAGCTGTGCCCTGATAAAAAAATACAAACCGGTCATTATTACCAATCCCAACAGGTTTACAGATAGTTTTTTTAATTGCAGTCCCTGACTGAAAAATAAGATCAATGGTATGGCAACTAAAAATGTAATACCTGTTTCTTTTGAAAGCAGTGAAAGAAAAAAAGCTGCTGTACCGGCAATTAGAAATTTCAACTGATTACTTAAGTTGTATCGCAAAAACATTAATGCAGATAACACACCGAAGAACATACACATTATTTCGTCACGGCTTTTAATATTACTTACCACTTCAGTATGCACCGGGTGTACTGTGTAGAGTAAAGCACATATAAAAGGTACGGCAAGATGATAGCCTTTAAATAAATGCACCAATACCAAAAACAGTAAAAAGCAGGTAGCCGCATAAAAAAGCACATTCATCAAATGGCCAATTGCAGGTGTATCAGAAAAAAGTTCCCACTCCAATGCAAACATGACTAACGATACAGGACGATAGATCACACCACTTTTGTCCTCTTTGATCATGTCTTCATTTTCCGAAAACCCATACCAGTAATCTGATTTGAAAATAACACCGATACTATCCACTCCTGCTGTTACCATCCTGTTTTGCACTGTTACTGTTCTGTCATCATATACATAGCCGAAAGAAACAGAATGAGCATAAATGATAAAAGCAATGATGGCTATGAAAAAAGCAAAGCGATATTTCAATTTTTTCTCTGCTGCCGGATCAAGCGAAAAGTCTTGGAGTTTTAGTTTTTTCTCCTGTCCTGTTGGTGTATTTGCCTTTTTATTCTTTTTACCCATTTGTGATCGGTTGGTTTAATGCACTTGTAATAATAAATAGCCGGTAAGATAAAAATTTAAGATAAGAAAAACGAATCCGCATTTATGTCATTATACAGGGTCTACATCTGGCACCACAGCTACGCTGCGGTAGCTTTTATTGTTGTGCAAAACAGCAACCTGTTCCATAATATCTTGTTTGCATTGAGCAATCAGTTTTGTATCACGGGGCAGTTTCAACATCAACTCTATAAGATATAAATTTCTAACCCTGTTCACACCGGGCTCTGCAGGTCCTATCATATAGTTCCCATATTTTAGTTTTAAAGCATCCGCAAAACTGACGGAAGCTCTTTCCACTACCTCTTTAAACTTATGCCTGAATGTAAAATGGATCATCCGGGAAAAAGGCGGGTAAAAGAATTGCTTTCTTTTTTCAATTTCATCAGTGAACATTTTTTTATAATCATGATCTTTTACATACTGTAAAACCGGGTGAGCTGTATTTGTAGTTTGAATAATTACTTTACCTGTTGCTTCTTTTCGTCCGGCCCTGCCACTCACCTGCTCCATCAGTTGAAAAGCTCTTTCATTTACACGGAAATCAGCAAAATGTAACAAGCCATCTGCATCGAGTACTCCCACCAAATCAACATTATCAAAATCTAATCCTTTTACTACCATTTGAGTACCTACCAGTATATCAACTCTTTTTTGTTCAAATTGCTGTATCAAAACATCATGAGCTTTTTTGCCTTTCACTGTATCCATATCCATTCTTGCCACTTTAGCATCAGGGAATTCTTCATGCAATAGTTCTTCAATTCTTTCTGTACCAAAGTTTCGTTGTGAAAAATTATGACTGCCGCAAGCTGCACAGATTTGCACCGGCTGATAAGTAGTACCACAGTAATGACAAACTAATTTATGATTCAATTTATGATAGGTCAATGAAACATCACAGTACTTGCATTGTGGTATCCATCCGCAGACATTACAAACCTGGTAAGGCGTATAACCGCGGCGGTTTTGAAACAATATTATCTGTTTTTCTTTTGCGATCGTTTCTTTGATCGCCTCACTCAAACCCGGCGATACCATCACTTTTGTTTTATCTTTTGTTGGTATTCCTTTCGTATCGATCACAGTGATCGGTGGTAATTGAATATCGCCATAGCGATTAAGCAATTCAGTCAATCCATATTTACCCGTTTGTGCATTGTAAAATGTCTCCAGTGAAGGAGTAGCACTTCCCAGCAAAACATTTGCTTTAAACAATGAAGCAAAATAAACAGCCGCATCTCTGCCATTGTATCGTGGAGCCGGATCGTTTTGTTTGTAGGAAGTATCATGTTCTTCATCACAAATAATAAGTGACAGATCATAGTAAGGCAAAAACAAAGCAGACCTTGCACCTAAAATAATTTTCAGTTCGCCGCTTTTCACTTTATTCCATAATTCTACTCTTTCATTTTGTGAAAACTTGGAATGATAAACACCGATATGCCCACCAAAATGCTTTTGAAGACGACGAATGATCTGGGATGTTAAAGCAATTTCCGGAAGCATATAAAGTACCTGCTTTCCTTTCCGGATTATTTCTTCCATCAGTTTTATATACACCAATGTTTTGCCGCTTCCGGTTACACCATGAAGCAGGCACACCGGTTTTTCAGTAAATGAGTGCTTAATATTATGCAAACATTGTTGCTGCTCAGGTGTAAGCTCAAAATCAATTTTAATGTCCTTAGGAAGAAAACTTATCCTGTCTACATTTCTTTTTTCCGCGACGAGAATATTTTTATCGATCAATCCCTTCAGTTGCGCTTCTGTTGCATTTGATTTTTTTAGCAGTTGTGATTTTAAAACTTCACCTTCTGTTTTTGCAAGATGTAGATAAGACAAAAGCAGCTCCATTTGTTTTTCTGCCCGCTGTAGTTTTTTATCTTCATTCAACAGCTTTTCAAGGTTGGCTTCATCATGATATTGCTGATTGAGTAAAATGAATATTTCTTTTTTCGGCGCATATTTATCTTTTAATGCTTCCCATACATAACAAACTTTTTTATTGATGAGCTGATTGATGACCGGATAAACATGCGATGAATCCAATATTTGCTGTACCTCCGAAAGCTTCAATTCACGTTTTATCAGCAATGCTTCAGCTACCAGGAATTCATCATGTCCCAATGCAGAAAAATCTTCCCCATACTCTTCGTTAAAGACAACGATCGTTTCACTGCTAAGCTTAAAATGAGATGGTAAAGCTGCAGCCATTACTTCTCCTTCGCTGCACATATAATAATCCGCTATCCATTCCCACAATTTTAATTGCTGTTCATGCACAACAGGCTCCACATCCAGCACATTCAGTATATCTTTTGTTTCATAAATAACCGGCATTTTATCCAGCAATGCTTTTATAATGCCAGCGTACTTTTTATTTTTTCCGAGATTTACTTCTACACGACAACCAACACTCACCTGCTCTTTTAAATGTTCAGGCACAGACCATGTGTAGTTTTTAGGAAGAGCCAGGGGTATGATGATTTCAGCGTACACTTTTCAAATATTCATTGCTCAATTTAAGAGAAAATCAGGGGTGGCAGTTATTTTATCCACGTGGCTTTATATTCAATTAGTTTCTTTTCCATCAGATCATAAACCTTTTGTTTCAGAGACTGAACATCATCTAATGTCAATCCATCAACCGGTACTTCTTCCAGGAAAATAGCACGGCTTTTTCCTGGTGTAAGTGTAAACAAATTTTTATAATGCATCCGGTCAAAAGGGTCAAGCAATAAAAATGGCTTTAGTGTGGTTTGCGTTTCTATTGCTACACGAAATGCGCCATCATAAAAAGGTTTCAAGGGTTGATCGGTCATATTAAACGTTCCTTCGGGCATTACAATTATTGAAACCCCTTTGCTGATCACCGATTTTAGATTGCGTACACTTTTGGCCCTATGCAGGGCATCCCCTCGGTCAACAATAACAACTACACTGCGATAAATAAATCCAAATACAGGTGTCTTGCTTAATTCAATTCGTCCCAAAGCACGGATTGGGCGACGAATCACTTTTGCCAATAACGGCGCATCGATAAAAGAGATATGATTACCTACAAAAATGTATTGTTTGTTTTTATCAGGAGCCTGTTCGTAATAATTCCGATGATGAATAAAGATCAGGAAGAACCAGATATCTGCCCAAAGTGTACAAAGGCGGTATATGATATTGCCTCCTTTCATCCTTCCGAATAATGAAGCGATCAGCATAAAAGGAAAAAGAATCAGCATGATGCCAATAAACGTAGCCAATGCGTAAATGCAGTAGATCCATTGAAGAGGTTTCAGCAATAATTTCATTAGTTCCTGTTTTCAAATTTTTTATCATCTCCGGGACAGGAACAACTCCAATCCGTTTCCAGATCAATTACTGTTACTACTTCGGTTTTATCATTGCATTGGGCATAAACAATCCGTACCCGCTGATTATCCTTTGTAATTCCTTCTAAAGCATATCGTGGGCATCTTGCATTTTTAATATCGCTTTTGTTGTAGTTTATATTACCATCAAGCATGATTTCCTCTACCTCTGCCTGTGAAATTTTCCGGCATTGCATCCGGCATTTAGCATGATTGCTGTATTCAAGGAAACTTGTTCGCCTGTCAAAACCAAGATCACGGTTTACATCCGGTTTGTTATCGTTACGGGTGTCATTTGTAGTTATTTTCTTTCCAGGATCGGGCTGATTACACCCTTTATAGTTCCTGATTACCAATAGCGCAGCAGCGAGGATAAGAATTAAAATCAAAGGAGCCGCTTTCTTCATATAATGGCAAATCTAAAGTCCGCTTACTACAATCAAAAATCTTAGTTTTGCAGGTTCTATGGCGGAAGCAAGATCAATAGCATTTCACACATTAGGCTGCAAGCTCAATTTCTCTGAAACCTCTACACTTTCAAGGATGCTTGAAAACGAGGGGTTTGAGAAAAAAGAATTTGACGATCATGCCGACGTATATGTCATCAATACCTGCTCGGTTACTGATAATGCAGACAAAGAATGCCGCCAACTTGTACGCCGGATACAACGGAAAGCACCAGCAAGCCTGGTAGTAATTACTGGTTGTTATGCACAGTTAAAACCAAAAGAAATTGCAGCTATACCGGGTGTTGACCTGGTACTTGGCGCTGCAGAAAAATTTAATTTAGGTCAGCACATAAAAGAACTAAGCAAAGGCGATTCAGCAAAGATCAGCAGTTGTGAAATTGAAGATGTAACTGGTTTCAATTCTTCTTTTTCAATGAATGACCGTACAAGAACATTTTTAAAAGTGCAGGATGGTTGTGATTATAACTGTTCCTTTTGTACCATACCACAGGCTCGTGGAAAAAGCAGGAGTGATAGTATTGAAAATGTGATCAGGAATGCTGAACATCTTGCAGCCCATGGAGTAAAAGAAATTGTATTGACCGGGGTAAATCTTGGTGATTTTGGAAAAGGCCCTGATGGTGATCTTAAATATGAAGAAAACTTTTTTCAACTGGTAAAAGCATTGGAAAAATTGGATGGCATCAAACGTTACCGCATTTCATCTATTGAACCCAACCTGCTGACCAATGAAATAATTGAACATGTTGCCAATAGTGATAAGTTCATGCCGCATTTTCATATCCCATTACAAAGTGGAAGTAATAAGATCCTTGGGCTAATGCGCAGAAGATATAAAAGAGAGCTATATGCAGAACGTGTTGCGCTAATAAAAACACTGATGCCGCATTGCTGCATCGGCGTAGATGTGATCGTTGGATTTCCAGGTGAAACTGATGAAGATTTTAAAGAAACATTTGATTTCCTGCATTCACTTGATATTTCATACCTGCATGTATTTACTTATAGCGAAAGAGATAATACACATGCATTAAGTATTAAACCAATTGTACCAATGAACGTCAGGCATGAAAGAAATAAATCACTTCGCAATCTTTCTTACATGAAGATGCAATACTTCACTGAACAGCATAATGGACAAATCCGTAAAGTTTTGTTTGAGGGACATGTAAAAAGCGGAATGATGGAAGGATATACTGATAACTACATTAAAATTACCACATCACATCGCGAAGAATGGGTAAATGAGATTGTGGATTGGAAAATCTAATCAACATTTGTAAATAAGAAAACCCCGTTTGATCGGGGTTTTCTTATTTACAGAATTTAAATCTTACTTCTTTTCATCTTCTTCTGATTCATCATCCTCTTCTTCACTTTCTTCACTAACGTCATCACTTTCTTCCTCTTCCTCACTTTCAGTTTCTTCACTTTCCCCTTCTTTGCTTTCTTCTTCTTCGTTTTCCTGTTCTGCTTCTTCGTTGATATTACTTTCTGCTATCTGTGTTAATATCTCATCTGTTTGCTTTTCTTCATCCAATGTTTGCATTAATATTTTTGCTGCTTCCTTCATCCCCAAAGTTTTTGCAAACTGTACCAGTGTACCATAAGTAGCGATCTCATAATGCTCTACTTTTTGAGCAGCCATAATGATACCAGCATCCCTTGTCATTGTTCCTTTTTCAGTCTCTTCTATTACGGACTCTCCTTCTTTTATCAATCCTTCCATTGCATCACATTTTTTAGCTTGTGCTTTTTTTCCAACTATTTCAAACACCTGCTCCAGTCTTGATACATGTTCTTCAGTTTGAGAAAGATGTTCCTCAATTGCTGACTTTAATTCATCTGTAGTTGCAGCTTTTTGCATTTTAGGTAATGCTTTTGTCAAATGCTTTTCCGCCCAATAAATATCTTTTAAAGAATCCATCATTAATTTCTCTAATCCCGAATTATTGCTCATTGATGTTCCGTTGGCGGATCCGTTAGCAGCATGTTGTGGATTCATTGAAGCAGTCCTTGGTGCCCGGTTGGAAGAGCTTGTTCTTACGGTTGAAGATTTTGAACTTTTGCCGGATGTTCTCTGCTGTGAGCTTGTGCCTTTTGAAGAAGATGATGGACGCTTGCTTCTTGCAGATCTTGATTTTGTAGTAGGCATAATAAAAAATTTATTAGTTAAAAGTAAATATGAAAGTAAATGAAGGACACAAACTCTATGCCGCTGAAACATTGCTTAATGATTTAAGAAGTTTACTAAGCTTAACAGGCCATTCTAAGTTTTTCAAAAGTTGATACTCTTTTTTACCTATTAAACTTCTTAACGGTGGGGAGAATTAACCTCATGCAAACTTAATTGTGTAAACATGTAATTAGTCTTACTCCACATACCAGCATCCTTATGAACTTGGTACAAAATTTATTGATTTAAACTTGTGGGCTTAACACTTTATAAAAAGAAAAGATCATTTAAGGATACTCCTGAACCAACAGGTGGTAAATCATCAGCTTCATTCTTGCATTTTGTAGTGCAAAAACATGATGCTACCCGTTTGCATTATGATTTCAGATTAGAAATGGAAGGTGTGCTAAAAAGCTGGGCAGTGCCCAAGGGGCCGTCTCTTAATCCACAGGATAAAAGATTCGCAATGATGGTGGAAGACCATCCCTATGATTACAGAACATTTGAAGGAATAATTCCAAAAGGAAATTATGGAGCAGGAACAGTGATCGTTTGGGATGAAGGGACCTATGAGGCTTTAGAGCCGGGCAGTAAAAAAAATCAGGAAAAATCACTGCTGCAACAATTAAAAAAAGGTTCATTGAAATTTAAATTGAACGGATCAAAACTAAAAGGAGAATTTGCTTTGGTAAAACTGAAAAATAGCGAGGACAATGCCTGGCTGTTAATTAAACATAAAGACAAGTTTGCAAAAGAAACTGATGTAACTAAAAAAGATAAATCTGTAATCTCTGGAAAAACAATAGCGAAGATTGCAAAAACTTCCAAAAACACATGGGATAGTTCGCCAAAGAAAAAAACTGCTGCTCGAAAGGTTGCCAAAAAGGCAATTCAAAAAAAAAATCCCGGAAATGATGGTGAAAAAGCACCATTCCCAAAAGTTATAAGTCCAATGTTAGCGACTCTGGTGGATCAACCATTTGATGAACCCGGCTGGACTTATGAAATAAAATGGGACGGTTACAGAGCTATTGCCATGATAAACAAAGAAAAAACAAATCTCATTTCCCGTAATAATAAATCATTTAATGAAAAATTTTACCCGGTATATGATGCCATAAAGAAATGGGGTATAAATGCAATAATTGATGGCGAGGTCGTCGTACTTGATAAAAAAGGAATTTCAAATTTTGGAGCATTACAAAATTGGCGCAGTGAAGCGGATGGCGAATTGTTTTATTATGTGTTTGACATTATCTGGCTTAATGGTTATAGCTTGAAAAATCTACCATTAATAAGACGCAGAGAAATATTAAAAGAGATTTTGCCTGGCATTGACATTATCCGGCTGAGTGAAAATTTTGAAACAACAGCTACAGAATTTTTGGCAACAGTTTCTGCTATGGGTATGGAAGGCATCATGGCAAAAAAGGAAGACAGTATTTATATAGAAGACAGGACAAGAGAATGGCTAAAAATAAAAGCAAATAAAAGACATGAGGTGGTAATTGGAGGCTTTACGCAAAATGAAGGATCGTCAAAAACGTTTAGCTCATTGCTTGTTGGTGTATTTGATAATGGACGACTTGACTATATCGGTAAAATTGGAACAGGGTTTAACGAGAAAACTCAAAAAGAAATAATGACAAAGATGCAAAAGCTTATTACTAATAAACCTCCTTTTACTGAAATGCCTGATGTAGATAAGCCATCTCGTTTCCGGCCCAATCCACCAAAGGCAAAAGCAACCTGGTTAAAGCCACAGTTAGTTTGCGAAGTAAGTTATACTGAGATCACAAGCGATGGCGTTATGCGGCATCCTTCATTTGAAGGCCTGCGAATTGATAAAAAAGCAAAAGATGTAAAAAAAGAAAAAGCTATACCTGTAAAAGAAGTAAAAGAAAAAATAAAAACTAGTAAGTATACAAAACCCGTTAACGACAAAAGCCGAAAAACCTTACTTAACCCCTCTGAAGAAACACAAGTAAAGAAGATAAATGGTCATGAACTAAAATTTACTAATCTTAGTAAGATCTACTGGCCGGAAGAAAAATATACTAAACGGGATATGCTAAACTATTATTACCAGGTAGCGCCATATCTTCTTCCTTATTTAAAAGACAGGCCACAGTCATTGAATCGTTATCCAAATGGTATTTATGGAAAAAGTTTTTATCAAAAAGATATAACAAATAAAGCGCCTGGTTGGATCAAGATGGAACCATATACTACCAGCGAAGGAGAAGATAAAAACTTTTTAGTGCCCGAAGATGAAGAGAGTATTTTATATATGGCAAATGCAGGAGCGATTGAAATGAATCCATGGAATAGTACAATTCATAAAGAAGATTATCCTGACTGGTGTCTTATCGATCTTGATCCCACAGAAAAAAATAGTTTTGAAGAAGTGATCCAGGTAGCGCAAACCACAAAAAAAGTTTTAGATGAAATTGGAGTAGTTGGTTATCCTAAAACATCTGGCTCTACTGGCATTCATGTTTATATTCCACTTGGTGCAAAATATACTTATGATCAATGCCAGCTATTTGGAAGAATAATCGCCACACAGGTAAATAATATGTTGCCAGGCATAACAAGCATTGAACGATTAACAAAACAAAGAAAAAACAAAATATATGTAGACTTCTTACAGAACCGTCCAAAAGCAACTTTAGCAGCGCCTTATTCATTAAGACCAAAGCCGGGAGCTCCTGTATCAATGCCTTTATATTGGGAAGAAGTAAAAAAAGGATTAACAATAAAAAAATTCAATATCAAAAACGCAATGGCAAGAATAAAAACTGAAGGCGATATTTTTAAGCCTGTGCTTGGTAAAGGAGTAGATTTAAAAAAGATAATGGATAAGCTTGTAAAAAAATAGTGGAACGTACTGGGCTCGAACCAGTGACCCCTACTCTGTCAAAGTAGTGCTCTAAACCAACTGAGCTAACGTTCCAATTGTGGCCAGAAGGCGAATTTACAACTCCCATAATAATTTCCTCTACCTTTACATAAGTGAAAAAATATCAGGTCACGATACAGTTTGAATGGAATGAGGAGTTTGCTTCGCTGGTACCTTCTCATCGTACATACATTAATCATCTTATTAACAAAGAAGTGATAGACCAGTATGTAGTAAGCATGGAAAGCCAGCGGGTATGGATCACATTGAATGCCAAAACAAAAACCGAAGTGAAACAACTGATGAAAAAATCTCCTCTTTCTAAATATTGGTTATCGCTGGAAGTAGATGAACTGTTTGTGATGGACGGACAGTTATACCGACTGCCTGCCGTTCAGCCGAATTAATTGAAAAAGTTTTTTGTCACACCACATCATGCCCTTATATTTGCACTCCCAAAAAGGGAGTTTAGCTCAGTTGGTTTAGAGCATCTGCCTTACAAGCAGAGGGTCGGCGGTTCGACCCCGTCAACTCCCACAAAAAATGTAAAAAGCCTCAAATTTTGAGGCTTTTTTATTTCAATTCCTCCACCGTTCGCATGTACCTGGGAGGCAGGAAAAAATCCTTCGGATGCTTTTTCATATATCGCCAAAGAATGCCGAAAAACTCAGGATATTCACGCAATATTATACCCCTGCTTCGAATAGCAACAATAAATGCAAACACAAAACTGATCAGGAAATTTAAGAACCCGATCATCAGTACCCCTGCAAGCACAACCAGGAAATAACTAAAGGCAACATTATTATCCAGCCCATATAATCCAATTGAAGTATTGGCCGCTGAAATAGTGATATGGCGAATATCAAAAGGAATACCCAGGAATTTGCCCAATGGCCCGGCAACTCCAAGAAAGAAACCCAATGCAATACTACCAGCAATTGCGCCTGAATGTTTCTCCACAACATTCACTATCCTCTTCAGTCTTTTTGGCGACATTGTATTTACAAAAGCATGATTGTTTTGAATACGTTCAGCAATTTTTCCATTTACAATATGATTTTCTACATACCCGGCAATAATACCACTCAAGAATAAAAAGAAACCGGTAAAACATGCAAACAATAATGCCAGCGAATCGAAAGGATGCTGATCATGCAGCATTTTCAACGCAGCATCATCTGTGGCCAATTTATATCCTACAGCTAAATGAAACAGCCACGCAAGAATATATGTAAGCGGAAAAACAACGAGCAGGTTTCCGGCAAAGGATGCTATCTGACTACGGCTTACTCGTGCAATAGTAATAACAAGATTTCTCAAGTCAGGTTTACCTCCTATCTTTTCTTTATCCAATGAACCGGCAACTGCCGATGCAGTGTAAGCAGGTTGTTTGGTCGCAAGTGTTGATCTGGTTTGATCCATTGTGATAAAACCAACCGCATAATTGGTTCCATATAAAAAGCCCTGCCAGAAAAGCGGAAGTTTCAAAAGCCCAATCATGGTTTTAATAATAGCAACAAACGAAACGATCAGCCCACCCCCCAATGCGCTGAAGAAAAGATTACGAAAATCTTTTTGACTTGATGTAATATATTGCTCACCTCTTTTGCCTTTATGCTCAGCTATCTGGTAGGCAAGTAAACCGAGATTCTGATTTAAAAATTCACCCAAACTGTTTTTTCGATTTTCATTTCTTATTACAGCATGGAAATAAGCAATGAACCTTTCAGTGTTAAATTCCTGATTTCTGTCGAGCACATCCAATATAATAAACATTCTTTCTAACTGCTGATGCAGCCTTACCAATAAAAAAGTCTGTGCAAGACTGGTGCCTGCTTTTGAACGCTGCTCTTGAATTGATTGAATGCTTTGCTTGCAATTGTGTAATGCTTCTTCAATATTTGCCAGCAACATTTTATTTTCTTCGTCACTGTGAGAAGCAAAACGTTCAAGATATAAATTGATCAAACGATTTTGCTCAAGGAATGGGTCAACAATATCATCTACGTTTTCCAGGTTCTGAATAACTTCTTTTTCCAATCCGATAGTTGCTGCCCGATAGGATAAAACCTGGAATGACCTGTTGAGCTGACTCTGTAGCTTATTATCAGTCAGGTTTACCTGTATGCCTAGCATTTCAAAAAACTGCTTCCATAACTCTGTATCAATCGTATTTACCCATTTATAATCCGTTTTCAGGTAGAAAACACGGTTTATTACGAATAGAAAATCGTTGGGTTTTTGTAGCGCAGGCAGGATCTTATGCTTGATCTTACCCGTAAGTTCCTGTACAAAGCCTCTTGAATGAATAATGCCGCTTTCGATCAACGCAGGTATGATATTACTATTAGCAAACTGGGTGAGTAATGAGCGACGGATAGCAAATAACATACTCCTGTCCTGCTGCAGTTGAAATAGCAACGCTTTGAATTTTAGTTCGGCTTCTTCCTTTTTCTTGGGAGAAGATGGCCGGATCTTCTTTACAAGTTCCACCAATAACTCGAGACTGCGACTGCTGGAATCAATAGGCAAAACAATGGCCGCCTGCTTCTTATCAGGTTGTTGTTTGTCTTTATTCTTATGCCAGAATTTTGCCATGGATAATAACCCGGAAAATAGACAAAAAACCTGCCTTTAATGTTGCCTCAAGATTAAAAAACAAAGAATAAATTTTATACTTTTGACTCCGGAACTAACAAATGGACATTACTCAAAATAAAACAGACATTTTCAGCCAGGATGAATTAGATGTTCTCACCACCACAGATGAGAGTTGTAATCTTATTGTCTGGAATGATGAGGTAAACACTTTCGAATGGGTGATAGAAACATTGATGGAAGTCTGCGAGCATAGTTACGAGCAGGCCGAGCAATGCGCCTACATCATTCACTTCCACGGTAAGTATGCTGTAAAAAAAGGCAGCTTTGATGATCTCAAACCCCAATGCGAAGCAATAATTGACCGCGGTATTAATGCCACTATTGAAGTGATGGCAGAATAAACTGCTATCAGTAACTTTCACTCGTGTCAATCTTCATTTTAGAAAAAGAACTTTCCTTTCCTCCTGTTCATTTATCCGAGCCGGATGGATTATTGGCTATTGGCGGTGATCTATCTCCAGAACGATTATTAGTAGCTTATCAAAACGGCATTTTTCCCTGGTATGAAGGTGAGCATATTCTATGGTGGTGTCCTGATCCAAGGTTTGTATTATTCCCGGATGATTTGAAAGTTAGTAAAAGCATGCAGGCATTAATCAAGAAAAACACATTTGAGTTCACGATCAATAAAGCTTTCAAAGAAGTGATTCATAATTGCAAACAAACAAAACGAGAGGGACAAGAAGGCACCTGGATAACTGATGAAGTGGAGAAAGCTTATTTTAAAATGCACAAACTTGGGCATGCACATAGTGCTGAAACATGGAAAGAAGGAAAATTAGTTGGCGGTCTTTATGGGATTAAACTCGGTAAAGTGTTTTTTGGAGAAAGCATGTTTAGCAATGAAACTAATTCAAGCAAGTTTGCTTTTATTAAATATGTACAGTTACTAAAAGAAGAAAGTATTGAGTTAATAGACTGCCAGGTTTACACAGAGCATTTGGAAAGTCTTGGAGCAAGAATGATCCCAAGAACTGATTTTTGTCAGAAGTTAGAATTGCTAATATCTTAAAACCTGCTGCCGATATAATGCGGCAACATAGCCCGCCATGTATTCCAGTCATGCGGCCATTCTTCTCCCCAGATATCCAGTTCATAGTTGATGCCCTTGTCATATAGAACTTTTGCAAAACGGCCGCTGCTACCCGGATCTTCATAATTGCCACTGCCTGTAACAATATGAATATTGCGGCTGCGTCTTATTTGTTCAAGAATATTATGATCCGTCATATTCGGCATATAGTGCATCGGGCTGTTGAAGTATACATCATCATCATAATGACCTTTCGTATATTCAGTAAGGTCGTACACACCACTCATTGCAATTACACCGTTTATCAAATCAGGTCTTTTCAAAAAAAGATTCATACTATGCAAAGCACCAAAGGATGCACCACAGGTAATGATTGGCGTATCGCTGCTTGTTTTATGCCGGATAAAAGGCACTACTTCATTAAACACATAATCATTCCATTGCTTATGGCGGATCACTTTATGTCGCGGATCCATATGATTATTCATCCAGCTTTCATTATTGATGCTGTCAATAGAAAATATTTTCACCTTGCCGCTATCAACATGATGCTGTAAATGATCCATTAATTGAAAACGTTCGTACTCCAGGTAATCAGCCGCAGCAGTTGGTGTAAGCAATAAAGCAAAACCATAGTCCCCATAAGCGGCAATCGGCATTTCCTTATTCAGCGATGGACTATGCCAGGATGTAAGTTCTCTTTTCATGTAATTATTTTCTTTTTGTCACCGGTAAATATAATGGAAATGTGTGACGAGAAACTAATTCAACTCCGGGAAATAATTTGATATTCAGCAGTTTCTCCATCTGGCTAAAAGCCGGTAAATTTGCGGCCTTATGGAGTTGACAAAAAATTTTGAACATAATGCTGCCGAACAAAAATGGTATAAGCATTGGAATGATAAAAAATATTTCAACAGTACACCTGATGAACGGGAACCCTTTACTGTAGTAATTCCTCCGCCGAATGTAACCGGTGTGCTGCATATGGGACATTGTTTGAATAATACGATACAGGATATTCTTGTACGCCGTGCAAGAATGATGGGTAAGAATGCCTGCTGGGTGCCGGGTACCGATCATGCTTCTATTGCGACCGAAGCAAAAGTAGTGCAGATGCTGCGTGAAAAAGGAATTCAGAAAGCATCACTCAGCCGCGAAGATTTTTTAAACTATGCATGGGAATGGAAAGAAAAATATGGCGGCATCATCCTTGAACAATTGAAGAAGCTCGGTTGCAGTCTTGATTGGAAGCGTACTTCGTTCACGATGGATGATGAATATTATAAAAGTGTAATTAGTGTTTTTATTGATCTCTATAATAAAGGTTATATCTACCGCGGCAAACGAATGATCAACTGGGATGTGAAAGCAAAGACGGCACTCAGTGATGAAGAAGTGATAAGAAAAGAGACAAAGCAGAAGCTGTATTTTGTAAAGTACTTTATTGATTCTCGTGAATCGTCAGACATGAAACGTGAGACTACTACTTTTACTCACGACTCACCACTCACGATTCACGACTACATCACAATCGCAACAGTTCGCCCCGAAACAATCATGGGTGATACAGCTATCTGTGTTCATCCGAAAGATGAACGTTACAAACATCTGCATGGAAAATTTGCATTTGTGCCATTGATCAATCGCCGCATCCCGATCATCACTGATGAATATGTGACGATGGAGTTTGGTACAGGTGCATTGAAAATTACACCGGCACATGATGTGAACGATTACCAACTCGGATTAAAGCATGATCTTGAGATTGTAGATACATTAAATGAAGATGGAACCCTCAATGAAGCAGCGCAGATATTTGTAGGCGAAGAAAGATTTGCTGCAAGAAAAAAAGTAGTAGCTGAACTGGAAGCAAAAGGGCATATTGTAAAAACTGAAGATTATACAAGTGAAGTTGGTTATAGTGAAAGAACGGATGCCGTAGTAGAACCAAGATTGAGCTTACAGTGGTGGATGGACATGAAAAAAATATCCGGCCCTGCATTGAAAGTGGTAATGGATGATGATATAAAATTTTATCCGGGTAAGTTTAAAAATTTATATCGCCACTGGATGGAGAATATTAAGGACTGGTGTATTTCCAGGCAACTTTGGTGGGGCCACAGAATTCCGGCATGGTACGCACCTGATGGTTCATTTACTGTTGCTGGGACAAAAGAAGAAGCGTTTAAAAAACTTATTCGTGAATGGTCAATTGTGAATGGTGAATCTAAGCAAGTAAACGAAATTCACAATTCACAATTCACCATTGACGACATTTCACAGGATGAAGATTGTCTCGATACATGGTTCTCCTCCTGGCTCTGGCCTTTTGAAGTATTTAAAGGTTATAGTCATCCCGGAAATGCAGAAGTAAAATATTATTATCCTACAAACACATTAGTTACAGCACCTGAAATTATTTTCTTCTGGGTAGCAAGAATGATAATGGCGGGATTGGAATATGAAAAACAAATTCCTTTTCGTGAAGTTTATTTTACCGGCATTGTTCGTGATAAGATCGGACGGAAAATGAGTAAGAGTCTTGGCAATTCACCTGACCTGCTTGAAATGATAGATAAAGATGGAGCTGATGCAGTTCGTTTTGGCATTATGATCTCTTCTCCTGCTGGCAACGACCTGATGTGGGATGAATCGGGGAATGAACAGGGAAAATTCTTTATCAATAAGATCTGGAATGCGATGAAGTTGGTGAAGATGTGGGAGGCAAGAGTTAGTACTCAGGAGTCAGGAGTCGGAAGTCAGGAGCCTGATTTTGCAGTAATGTGGTTTGAGAACAGACTTAACGAAGTGAAAGTAGAACTCGATGGTCAATTCAAAGAATTCCGTTTGAGTGAAGCATTGAAAACAATTTATTCTTTGATATGGGATGATTTCTGTAGCTGGTATTTAGAATGGGTGAAACCGCCGATGGGTGAATCAATTGACAAAGCTATATACGAAAAAACGGTTAGCTTCTTTGATGAATTGATGCAATTGCTGCATCCATTCATGCCATTCATTACAGAAGAAGTTTATCATACACTTCGTGAAAGAAAAGAAAGTGATGATTTAACAGTGAGACAGTCGACAGCGATCAGTCAACAGTCATCTGAAATTCTTACACAGGGAATTTTACTGAAAGAAGTAATAACCGGGCTGCGTGATGCAAGAAATAAAAACCAGATAAAGCCAAAAGAAAAAATAAAACTGTTTATTCAAAGTGAATCACCGGCAATTTATCAAACCATACAATCTATTCTTGCAAAACAGGTGAATGCAGAAACTATTGCTTTTGTAAATGAACAGGTAGCTCCGTCAATATCATCAGTTATTGGAAAGGATAAATTTTACCTGCAAACAGAACAACCGCTTGATACCGGTAATCAGAAAGACGAATTATTAAAAGACCTCGCCTATCAAAAAGGTTTTCTTGCATCAGTAGAAAAGAAACTTAGCAATGAAAGATTTGTTGCCAATGCAAAACCTGAAGTAGTAGCAAGTGAACAAAAGAAAAAAGCAGATGCGGAAGCAAGGATAAAAGCGATTGAGGAAAGTTTAGCTTCTATATAATTATCTTGGTAAAATACTTACTGGTAAAATGATCTCGAATATATTTCCTTTAAATCCGTCAAACTGGTCTGGATCGAACAGGTGACTGATGCGAAAACCAAATGTCAGTGGGTATTGGTTCCACCATTTTGTATCAAAGTAAACTTCTATACCTGTGCTACGCTGATCAGCTGTAGTTGTTTTATCCCGGGAATACACTTTAGTGAAATCATAAAAAGCATTTCCTCTTATACGTGTGATGTATAAAATATTTGCAAAACCCCAATCAGGATATAAAATTGGGAAATGATAATTGGCACTTGCACGCCACATTCTTGAAAAATAGCGGCCTTCATATCCTCTTGAATAAGGAAACCGGTCGCTGAATAATTGCGGGTTCACAGTATCCCGTTGTTGAAAAGAACCAGTAAGCACAACACTATGTGTGGAATGAAAACCCGGCAACGTAACTGATCCGCTACCCAAAAACTGGTAACCGGTATATTCAGTTATTGCATGGCGATGATTTAAAGAAACAGAATAACTGAACGGCGAATAGATATGCTGGGTTGCCCGCTGTCTCCGTTGGCTAAAGCTGATGAAATGATTCAGGTAACTAAAATTTTCATTACTGAAATTCATTTTCGATGGGCCCGTCACCATTTCATTTCTCAATACATAATTCGAACCGATACTAAAACTCTTACCTGATTTACCACTCACTTTATTTAATGGGATACTGAGGCCGATATAAGAATCAAGCTGGCTCCATTCTTTTTTCAAATTATTGATAGCTGCTACACGGTTGAAAGTATATTGCGTTCCGATATTTACATAAGGAAACCATGCACCATATACGGCAGCAGCACCTACAGAATGTTCTTTTTCATTTTCATTATACTGATAATAAATTTCTGTCTGTAAAGTATTCAGTACATTTTCGCCATATAAAGAAAAAGAAAATAGCGGATCGCTGTAATAAGGTCGCCAGCTATGAAAATTAAACAATCTCGTCCCTTTACTATACTTATTCACTTCGAAATTTCTGCTGGTTGTTGAATTTAGAATATCTATGCCGCTACCTGGGGTAAAACGGGATTGAAGGTTTTTAATATCTGCTTCCGTTAGTTCCTGCATTACTACCGGGAGGTCTGACTGCTTCAATTGGTAACCATTTGCAGTGAACTCGGAATAATATAATTTACCATCATATACATTCGGAAAATAACTACCAACAGGAGTACGATTTACTTTAAATATTTTTTTATCGCTCAGCCTGAACGCATAAATATCATTATTCCCGATATAAGAAGCCGTAAAATAGACAACCCCATCTTTTACCTGGGGATAACCAATCACATTAAAAGATAAATGAGTCAATCTTTCAACACTCCCGGTTTCAATATTTGCAATAGCAAGACACATCTTACCATCGGGAAGTCGTACTGCAGTTACAAGGGTATTATTATCAGCAAACTTTGGATCGGTGAATAAACCAATATCATTGCTTTTGATTATTTGAATTACTGTTCCATCGTCCGCATTTAATATATGCAATTCATTCTTCCCATTTGTGTCGTAAAATACAGCAACGATCTTTTTTCCATCTGCCGATATATCCGGAGTAAAATATTTTGAGTTATGCGTTATATTTTTTTGTTTACCCGTTTTAACATCAAGTAATTTTATAACACTATAATCCTTCCAGCTCCAACGGCTGTCAGTTTCGTATGCAGCATATACGATCTTGTTATTGCGGTAGCTGAATTGTTCATCAATGGAAATATCCCGCAACTTCAGTTTCTTTTCGCCGTTACTATTCCTTATATAAAATGCAGGCAAATGTCTGCCGCTTGTTTTCAAGTATACCAATGAATCATTACCGATCGCATACGGGAAATAATAATTGGTGATAAAATTCTTTTTGATCCGGCTTAGGTTTTTAATACCAGCGTTTCCGCCTTGATTAAACGTCCCTTGTCCCGCCGTTTGCGGGACTCCATTCATCTTTGTTTCCCTGGTTAAATTTTTTACCGACATATCATCCACTGTATCTGTTACAGTTTTTTGTAAGTAGTTTGTCTTATTCTCTTCATTCATCAGGTTCGTTTGCAACTCACTTTTATAAAAATCAAAAGCATCAGCAACAAATTTTTTATACTCTATCCCTGTATGTTTTTTTATCGCATGTTGGAAAGGATAAACCAATCCTTTAAATGCCGACGCATCGCTGGTTACTTTTTTCCAGAAATCATTTCCATATTTTGAATAACCATAGTTCACCAGCAGGTAACCGAGATAATAATGATTAGGCACATAATGTTTCAAGGAGCCATTACGAAGTTTCATCCATCTATAATCTTTACCTGACAACCAAAGAGACGGATATGCATTTAAAAACTGGGGCAGCCGTCCCCTGCCCTGTTCACTCAATACTGTTTCCTGGTAAACGGCGTCGCCTTCAAAAAACCAATCCGGAACAGCAGCATTACTTGCCAATGCATAACCATCTTCACCAAATAAAATACCCATTAGCTTGCTTATTCCATGCTTGAAATTATTGTATTGCTGTACATGCCGGTATTCATGCAATGCCAGTTGATCGGCCCATGTAATACTACCCTGGTCAAGATTATTAAATGCAGGCGTCATATAAAATTCACTGCGGTAAGGACCGAGATTTACATAACCGTTAGGTATTGTTGTCTGATTTTGTAAAACGATATTTATCTTTTGTACCCGGCTTCCCAATGAGTTCATATTATCCGCTGCAAGCCGGTGAACAATCGTTGCCGTCCTGTTTGCCTGGCTTTCAAGCCCAACAGGAAAAATAATTCTGACAGTATCCGTATTTATTTGTTTCCATTTAAGTGAAGGTGGGTTGCCGCCAAACTGTTGGCCTATCGCAATTACAGAAATAAAACCCGACAAAAAAACAAGAGAGATTTTTTTCATTAAAGGCTGAATTACTGCTGAAGATACAGAAAAACAATAATGTAAATATTGTACTGAATACCAGTATTTACCCTCTATCCTATTTTAGATATAAGCCTGCATTATACAAATAAATAAGGCTATCTTGTGTCTCTCAAAAATTGAAATAACATTTATGAAAATATATTCCTTGTTTGTAAGTGCAGTTTGTTCAATAGTTTTTATTTCATGCGGAAATAATTCAAGTGATGATAGCGCTGCAGCTACTCCGGCAACAAATACCCCGGCAAGTACCACGCAGCCTGTAACTACACAACAGAACCCTGGGACATCTGGCAGCACTGTTACGCCGCCACCAAGCCTTGCTCCGGGTCAGCTTACACAATCCGCTTCAGCAAATGGGGTGGTATTAAATCCGGCACACGGACAACCCGGTCATGATTGCACCATCGCTGTCGGTCAGCCATTAAAAAACACTACTGGTGCTGCATCACCTGTGGTAACTACCCAACCGACGCAAGTATCGCAAACTACTACGGCACCACCACCAACTATTGTTCCCGTATCGCAACCATTAGCAGGTCAGCCAAAGTTAAATCCGCCACACGGACAACCCGGACATGATTGCACCATCGCTGTCGGTCAGCCATTGAAAAGTACAACTACTAATGTATCACCAATAGTAAATACTCAACCCACACAAGCTGCTCAAACTACTACTGCACCGACATCAAAACCAGTTGCAGGACAACCCCGGTTAAACCCGGCTCATGGACAACCAGGTCATGATTGCAGTATTGGTGTTGGCATGCCTTTAAAAAATTAAACAGGAATTTTGCACATACATTTTATTTAAAAAATGATTAAGAAAACCCGGAAAATATTTACCGGGTTTTCTCTTTATACAAAACCATGAATCTGGAAAGATTTCTTTAATTTAACTTTTCGTTTGTTACTTGCAATCAAGCCTCCACATCCTTTGAGAAGCCTACATTTGTTTTTATTAAATCAAACCTGAATGCGGAAATTATTCTTAAGCTTATTAGTAGTAACCAGCTCAATTATCTCTTTTTCTCAATCATTAAACCGGCCCAAATTAATTGTAGGTATTGTGATAGACCAGATGCGTTGGGATTACCTATACCGTTATTATGACCGCTATGCTGCAAATGGTGGATTTAAGCGTATGCTTAACCAGGGGCATAGCTGCGAAAACACATTTATTCCTTATACCCCAACAGTAACGGCACCGGGGCATGCTTCTATTTATACAGGCTCTGTTCCTGCCATACATGGTATCACCGGAAACTTCTGGTGGGAAAATAATAAAGGTCAAAGCCTGTATTGCACTGAAGACCCGACAGTAAAAAATGTGGGTGCAGGTTCAGAAGAAGAAAGCCAAAGTCCACGCAATATGCTGGCTACAACAATCGGTGATGAATTGAGATTAGCTACAAATTTCCGTGGTAAAGTATTTGGTGTTGCTTTAAAAGACCGTGGTGGAATTTTACCTGCAGGCCATAATGCAAATGCAGCCTACTGGTATGATGGAAGGTCAGGCAACTTTATTTCTTCTACTTATTATATGAAGGATCTACCGACATGGGTAAAAGAATTTAATGGCAAAAAACTGGTAGATGGTTATTATAACCAGGGATGGAATACACTTTACCCTATCAATACTTACATACAAAGTAACAAGGATGATAACAAATACGAGAGCAAAGGGATTGGAACAGTTTTCCCTTATGATCTAAAAAAATTCATTGGTAAAAACTATGTCGCTGTGTTGACAACACCTCATGGCAATACACTTACTTCTGAATTTGCAAAAGCCATTCTTACAAATGAAAAATTAGGAACAGATTCTGAAACTGATCTGTTGGCCATCAGTTATTCCTCACCTGATTATATCGGCCATGGATTTGGACCTAATTCCATTGAACAGGAAGATGATTTTCTACGATTAGATAAAGAGTTAGGTGATCTGCTTGATTTTTTTGATGCTAAAGTCGGCAAAGACCAATATGTTGTTTTCCTATCGGCCGATCATGGCGTTTCGCAGGTGCCGGAATATATGAGTGAGAATAAATTGCCTGCAAGCAAAATCAATCCAGACGTTTTAAAAACAGAGTTGAATGCAAAACTTGCCCAACAATTCGGAAAACAAAACCTTGTAGTTAGTTCAATGAACTACCAGTACTCAATCAATTTGCCTTTGATTGATTCAGCAAAACTGGATAAAGAAGCAATTATTGACGCTATCGTCAGCTATGTATCCTGGCAACCGGGTGTTGCAAGAGTTTTTCCTATTGAAAAGATCGGTGATATCCCTTTAAATAGTAAATTGAAGGAAATGTTTGTCAACGGGTATTTTCCCCGCAGATGCGGACAGGTGCAGGTAATGATGGAGCCTCATTGGATTGAAAGTTTTGGGATTACTGGTACTACACATGGAGCATGGAATCCTTACGACTCGCATATTCCGCTATTATGGTATGGTTGGGGAATTAAACCAGGAAAGACCAACCGGGAAGTCTATATGACAGATATTGCAGCTACATTAGCGGCCATGCTGCATATACAGATGCCAAGCGGATGTGTAGGCAAACCCATTACAGAAGTTATGAAATAAGTAACCACCAAATAAAATAACAGTTATGAAAAAGTTGAGCACCACAGTTTTCCTGTTTTTTGTACTTATTGCAACCGTTGTTGCACAGGATAAAATTGACAGCATCCAGTTTTTCTTAGATGAAAAACCACTTACTGTAAACATTGCTTCAGATTTTAAAAAATTGTTTGGCACCAAAAAAGGAACTGAAACACCTTTCCAGGAAGCTACTGTTAGCATGACCTTTCCTGAAAGTGCTGCGCCTATTACAGAAGATATAAGAATCCGGGCAAGGGGAAACTTCAGAAAAGAACAATGTTACATGCCATCACTGCTATTGAATTTTCATAACCCCACTTCACCCAGGTTGTACCAGCTTGACAAATTAAAAATGGTTTCAGGCTGTGGCACCAATACAAGAGATGAGCAATTGGTGCTAAAAGAATATCTCGCTTACAAAATGTTTAACATTATATCCCCTCTCAGCTTCAAGGTTAGACTGATGCGGGTTTCTTTTGAAGACACAAAAGGGAAAATAAAAAAATATACCACTTATGGTTTCTTTATCGAAGATGTGGATATGATGGCAAAACGTAATAAATCCAGGGAATATGAAACACCCACTGAACAAAAGAGAACCGAACAAACTCGCATGACATTGGTAGCTATGTTTCAATACCTGATAGGTAACACTGACTGGTCTGTTCCCAATTTTCACAATATAAAACTGGTTACTCTAAAAGCTGATTCGTTGGCTCCGCCACTTTCAATACCTTATGATTTTGATTTTGCAGGAATGGTGGATGCAGGTTATGCTGCACCGGCAGAAATTATGGGTACAGAAACAGTAAAAGAAAGAGTATACCGTGGTTTCCCCCGCCCAATGGAAGAAATAACTGCAGCTATCACATTATTAAAGGAGAAAAAAGATGCATTTTATAAACTCATCAACGAATTTGAACTGTTATCAACAAGCGACCGCAAGACTATTATCAAATACCTGAATGAATTTTATGATACTGTAGACAGTCAGAAAGAAATACAAAAAATATTTATTGATAATGCAAGATCTAATTAATAAACACTATGGAACTACAAGAACTATTTGAAAAAGCAGCAGCTGAGAGCAAAAGCTTAAGTGAAAAGCCCAGCAATGAAACGTTGCTGCAGCTCTATTCATTATATAAACAGGGATCGCAAGGTGATGTAAATGTTGACCCGCCTTCAAATCCTTTTGATTTTGTGGCTAAAGCAAAATATGATGCGTGGTCTGGATTAAAAGGCAAAACGAAGGATGTTGCGATGAAAGAATATATTGACCTTGTAACAAAACTAAAAAGCTAATTCGTTTTAAGTACCTGTTGATACCAATCAGTAATTTTTTTTCCAATAACAGGATAACTGTATTTTAATGCGGTCAGGTTTGATATTTGATCACTATCAAAAGATGACCGCATTTTTATTATTTCCAGCATCCGCTCAGCCAATGCATCTGAATTTCGGGGCTCTGCAAAAAAACCATTGACACCTTCCTTTACTGTTTCATGAAAAACAGGAATATCACTTACAATAACAGGTATTCCGCAAGCATTTGCTTCAATAACAACACAACCAAATGTTTCATAGTCGGAATAGAGGACCAAAGCAACCGACTCTCTCATGTTGTCAGCTAATACTTGTTGAGGCACTTCAGCATGAAATGTAACAGCATTTATCAACCCAAGACTTTCTGCAAACGCTATTACTTCGTTGTTCAACGAACCGAATATTGCTAACTCCGCGGCAGGATGTAGATGCTTCACTTTTTGAAATGCTGTAAGTATTGCTTTCGGATTCTTCAACCTGGCCAAATTTGACACATGTATAAATTTGGCCGGTTTAGAAATTTTCCCAGGAGATGGATAAAATATTTCTGTATTCACTACATTGGGAATAACAGTTAATTTGCTAATGGATGCAATTTTACTTATAGCATTAAGAAGGCATCCTGATACCGAACTTATTGCAGATGCTTTTAGAAAAACCTTCCGCCACATCCATCTTGTGATTATTAACATATCCCGGTACTTCTCATCAGCCTCATTTAAAAAACCACCCCAATGTTCAGTTACGACAAAAGGGATATTTTTTTTCTCTTTCAACCACAGCGCTGCCAAACCAGCTTTCATCCCTACATGCAAATGTGCCAGCGAAACAGTTTTTTTCTCCGAAAGCAATTTTTCCAATGCCTGTTTATAAAGCCGTTTATACATTCTTACTGATAAATATTTTTCATACAACTTTATACGTGCCGGAGGTATATAATAGTAAATAATTATTTCTTCCAGGTTACCGGACTTATAATACTCCGTTGTTACATCTTTTGTTACTTTTCCGGAAAAATCCCGGACAACATGAATCACACTCACATTCATATAGCTGCTTACAGCTTCTGCATGGCGCCTCACAAAATCGCCATTATAAGGCGATAGCTTATCAGGATACCAACTCGTTAACCAAAGTACAGTAGGATTAGTATTTATTTCGTTACTCATTAAATATTCATTTGCAATTCAGCCCGAGGTTTTTTAAATTCGTTATCATCATAGTTTCCATTTAGATAAATCACGGTTGATAATAACAGACAACCGGTCAATATCATCAGATAACAATATTTTCAATTCATTCCTCAGGTTTTCATCCATCGGTTGCCTTTTTTCAATTACGATATTATTTTTAAAAGCCCGATTCATAATTCGTTCTCTTAATTTCTTAGAGGGCAATAGCACCCTCACAATCCTACGCAACATCTCCGGTGGCTTCTTTAATAACCTGTGTAATTTAAAATTACGTATTTGCTTATTGGGATTAATTACCCTTGCATCAATATTAATATCCGCAGACAATCCAAGAAATTTTATAACGTTTTTTACAACAGCAGTTGTATCACTGGCCAGATCCTCATATAAAATCACGTACACATTCTCCTTTCCAAAAACATCTAAATATCTTTTTACCTGGTCAGCAAATAGCACGGAGTCAATATAAGCTGGCAGTTTAATAAAATCAACTGACACGGGATCTTTAAGACCTTTAGCCCTGTCTTTATCATATTTTATCGCTGTGGCAAAATCCGCGATATTCTCATTACCATCATATAAATGCTGACTGTGGAGTGAATATAGTAACTCACCCGGGTTTCTGAGCATGATCAAAATTTTTGCTCCGGGAGAAAATTTTTTTATTTCTTCTGCAGCTGTTTTAGAAAACAGATACCATACAGATGCTTCACCGATGATCCTCTTTTCAGTAGCATTCTTAAACTCATGGAGGTAATCCTGCTCGGTGATCCTTGACCGCATTTCAAAATCCTTTCCAAAAAAATGCATCTCCTTTTTTTCAGCCATAAAAATATCGGGGTGAGATTTTAAGTATTCATTCATAGCAGTTGTACCGCATTTGGGAGCTCCGACTATAAAAAAATTTGGCTTCACTATTAAGGATGTTTAAATGAATTTTAACCCGGTTGTTTTGAGATTAGTTTTTTTGCGAACGATCATATAAATAAGAAAATTCCAAAGTATTAAACTGGCTCCCGAAGCAATTGCAACACCCATAAGCCCCATCGGAGGTATCAGTATAATATCCAGCACTATGTTTAGCACTATTGAAATTGCCAGCGTATAAATAGAGTATCGCTGGTGGCCTGACATAGATAAAATAACGCCTACTGATCCCATAAATACATTAATAAGCTGGGCAAAAGATAAGATCATTAACGATCTGAAAGAAACAGCGGAAGCCACATCAAAAAGAGCAAGCACTTTATTTCCGAATATGAGTATAAAAATAAAAAGTGGAAGACTGATAACTAAAGCAAGCCTTGCCGTGTAAGTGACGGCCTCCTGTAGTTTGGAAATTTCATTTTTCACAATATACTTTGATACCAAAGGCGCCAACAACATATTTACCAGGAAAAGTCCAATACCAACCAGTTCGCTCAGTTTTATAACAATATTGCAGGCTGCTACTTCTGTTGGATCATTTCTTAATAGACCAATAAGAAATATATCTACTCTTGAGTTGATATTATATAAAACATCAAGCAAGAAAAATGAAAAAGATATCCTGAGCCATGGAATTGTTTTAAGCTGAACTCCTATTGGAGCCAGCGTCTTAAGAACAACCTTGTGATGAACTGCAATTAAAACCAATACAGTCACCAACAACACTCCACTATTTATCATCACCAATTCTGAAGCTGAAAGATAACGGCCAAGTATAAAGAATATCGTTATGATGGCAATAAACAAAAGAGGTCTCAACAATTTATCCGCAAACTGGCTTAAAAAAGGTTTGCTTAATCCCTGAAAGGAAGATTGCAAAACAATGATCACCGATGTAAGCGGTAGTATTATAAAAAAAAGAAAAACAAGATCATACCAGTTAAGAGCATTTAAAGCAGACATAGAATCAAAAGCGAAAATAGAAACAAGACCTGCCAATAGCGAGAACAGCAATGTAAAACCGATCGCAAACAACAACAGGCCTTTAAACAGGGAGTTATTAGCCTGATCTTTATAGACAGCAAGATTTTTGACCAGTAAATTATCCGTGCCCATTACTGCAAATCCCGCAATAAGTGTAATAAGATTTAAAGCATACACATAAGTTCCATAGTCAGCTGTACCTGCAGACCTGATAAGTAAATAATTCAGTACGAATCCAAATACAATTGAAAGCAAATACAGCAGCAGCACAGATACAGTTCCTTTAAAAATATAGTCCTTCAAATCAACAGGTGATGACTCTGCCGGAACGAGTGAAGCTTTTATTGTAAAAAACTTTTTAAACAAGATCAAATTTTAGTTTGAAAAAACGAGGAACATTATTTTTTTACAGTGCTGATGAATTCGATCAGTCTTTTCACTGACGCCGCGATATCTTCTTTATCTGTTTCTATGATCAGATCAGGAGACTCCGGTATTTCAAAAGGATCATTTACCCCGGTCAAATTACTGATCTTCTCTGCATGCCCTTCCGGCAATAATGCCCTTTTATATAAACCTTTTGTATCCCTGCGTATCAATTCTTCAATGCTGCATTTAATATAAATCGTTTTTACATCCGGATAAGTTGATGCGATCTCTTTTCGTATCTCTTCATAAGGATTAATGGCGCAAATGATCGGGATGATATCACAGTCTGCAAACCTGCCTGCAATAAAAGCAAAGCGCCGGATATTCTGGTTCCTATCTTCTTTTGAAAACCCAAGGTCCGGACAAACATGTTTACGATATTCATCGCCATCAATTACTTCAATATTTTCATTTCGTGTTTTAAAATACGCTTTCGTTCCGGCTGCCAATGTTGATTTACCGCTTCCCGAAAGTCCACAAAACTGAATTATCATAATTCTGAATATTAATACACGAAAAAAATTGCCAAAAATAAGTACTTGCTTTTCTATTGCTGCGCAAAGTTATAGGTTTATCAGCTTTTAACCCGAATCAAAGAAGTAGAAAGGAACAAAGAGCTGAGTTCTTTTTCATGCCAAAAAAAATTAAATTTGAGGATGGCTATATTGAAAAGATTTAACACCCGTGCAAAAGCAGTTAATGATACCGGCTTTGGTGTAAACAGTAATGACAGCGGAGGCAGATTTGTAAACAGGGATGGGCATCCCAATGTTGCTAAAAGGGGTATTCCTATTCTTGAACGTTACAGCTGGTTTCATAGCATGCTTGCACTGTCCCGATGGAAATTTCTTTTCTTAATTATGCTTGCGTATATCATTATAAATATTTTCTTCGGGCTTGTATACACAATTATAGGTGTGGAAAGTTTAGGTGGAGTTGTAAAAGGAACAGCCTTTCATAATTTTCTTGAATCATTCTTCTTTAGTTTGCAGACCTACACTACGGTTGGTTACGGAAGAATAAGTCCGATTGGTTATCTCACCAGTTTTATTGCCGCCTTCGAAGCATTCTTAGGGTTGATGACCTTTGCATTAGCCACTGGTTTGATGTATGCCCGGTTTTCAAGACCCAATGCCTATCTTAAATTCAGCAGTATTGCTGTTATTGCTCCCTATAAAAACGGATCGGCTCTGATGTTTCGGTTTGTTCCTTTTAAAAACAATTACCTGACCGATGCTGAAGTAAAAGTTTCGCTGGCAATGAAACCGGAAGAAAATGGGAGCTTAACTAACCGATTCTTTAATCTTCAGCTGGAGTTATCAAAGATCAATGCATTAGCATTGAGCTGGACAATTGTACATGCTATTGATGAAACCAGTCCTTTGTATGGCATGTCCGCAGATGATATTAAGAATACATTTATGGAAGTGATGGTTTTTGTAAAGGCTTTTGATGAAGCTTATTCAAACACTGTTCTCGCAAGAACTTCCTATACCAATTCTGAAATCGTTTTCGGTGCTAAATTCAAGATTATGTACCACCCCGACAGCAATAGCCAGAAAACCATTCTTCAAATAGATGAATTGGATGATATAGAAAGAAAAGAATTACCCGTGCTGGCTGCTGCGGGTAACTGATAAGCTATCCTGCTTTAATTGTATAAAAGATTTCCGGTTGAAATAGTAAATCGCCAGCAAAAGAAAGATCGGAATAAAACTTACCAGCTTGATGAGTAAAAGACCAGTAATAAATCCCAACAAGTAAAAAAATATCATTATAAAAGCTCCACCCAGCAACTGCAGATCATTTACCGGGCTCACCACTTTGAAATAATAAAAACTCGGCTGCGTATAATTCAGTTCAATTGGTTTTGTAAAATGAAACCCGTCGGATACAACGATCTTTGTATGATTATCCTGTACTTCAATAATCACTGGTTGGTCATTATATAAAGGATATATCTCTTTACTATCCACAATAACCTGCACTTTCAGGAAACTGAGAAGTACCTGGTTTGTTCTCCGAATTACTATAAAGTTGTTTGCAGAAATAGTTTACTTCTTTAGTGACTTCATTATTTCAATAAAATCGGCAGCCACGAGCGAAGCACCACCCACCAATCCTCCATCCACATCTTTGCAACTGAAAATTTCCCTTGCATTACCCGCCTTTACACTGCCGCCATATAATATTGAAACGCTTTCAGCCACCTCTGAATTGTATTGCCCGGCAATAATTGCCCTTAGGTGTGCATGCATTTCCTGTGCCTGTTCGGTTGTAGCTGTTTTACCGGTGCCAATAGCCCAAATGGGTTCGTAGGCAATAACAAATCCTTTCATTTTTTCCGCCGGAAGATGAAAGAGGGATTCCTTTAATTGAACAGCTACATATTCATTTTGTGTACCTGCTTCACGAATTGCTAAAGGTTCGCCACAGCAGAAGATTGGGATAATATTATACTCGAGGCATAAATTCACTTTATCAGCAAGCATCGCATTGCTTTCCGCAAAATATTCACGACGTTCGCTATGGCCAATCACACAGTAATTAATGTTAATAGAACGCAGCATCTCAACCGACACTTCACCTGTATAGGCCCCAGATTTTTTGCTATAACAGTTTTGTGCAGCTACAACATAGTTCTTTTGTTCTTCTACATCACTTTTTGCCATTATCAGGTAAGGATAAGGAACAGCAAAAACAGAAAGCTGATCTTGTTTCATTTCAATTTCCGCATCCAGTATTTGATCTAACAATTTTTCTGCCTGCTGATAGGTAAGATTCATTTTCCAGTTTGCTGCTGCTATTTGCTTTCTCATAATTTTTCCTGTTATCTTTTATTTATTGTTGTTTATTTTTTATCCTCAGAAGTTCTGGAAAATATGCTTCAGGATTTTCTTTTCGTTTTGTTCAAGGCTTTTGCCCTTCATTTTTTTCCAATCTTCAATATCCAATAATGCTTTTTCAAAATCATAACGATTAACTCCATCGCTGCCCCATGCAAAAGAAGGTATATACTTGGGAGTGAGTCCTGCTCCAAATACATTAGCGCAAACACCGATTACCGTTCCTGTGTTGATAGAAGTATTAATTGAAGTATGTGTGTAATCACCCATCATTACGCCACATTTTCTTCCCACATTCAACTCACCTTTCGGCGTCCACACTCTTACATCGCTGGCATTATTCTTCATATTTGAATTTGTAGTGCCGGCCCCCAAATTACACCACTCACCTATTATTGAATCACCTAAATAACCATCATGGGCTTTGTTACTAAATCCAAATACTACTGAGTTCTTTATTTCACCACCGCATACTGAAGATGGCCCTAGAGAAACAGCTCCATAAATTTTAGAACCCATTTTCAAGCAGGCATTTTCTCCCAATGCAAATGGCCCTCGGATCAAACAGCCATCCATTACTTCTGCACCGGCACCGATATATACAGGACCAGTGGATGCATTGATAATAGCATGCTCAACCTTTGCGCCTTTTTCAATAAAAACCTGTAAAGGACTGCTTACTTTATTTGTTTTGGAAATGCGTTGTGATTTTCTTTTTCCCTTTAGTAATAAAAAATCGTGGCGTATTGCCCAATCATTCAAATGAAAAATATCCCATGGATAATGGATCGTTTTTACTTCACCATCAAAATCAACTGACTTCGTCACTTTCACTTTATGCTTTCCTGTTATTTCTTTTTTTGTAAACCTGAAAACAATGCCAGTAGTTCCTTTCGCTGAAATAAATTCACCATTCTTCAGCTGTTTGATCGTACGAATTAGTTGTGGGGTTGGCAAAACATTGCCATGAATCATAAAACAGGTATCATCATCTGCTATGTCAGAAAGATGAATGCTCCGGTCGAGATCTTTATAGTCATCTTCCTTTCGGTCATATGAAGACATACCCAACATTCGTTCCCATTTTTCTCTAATAGTAAGAATACCGACACGTATGTCCTGTATCTGCCGCGTCAATGTAAACGGGTAGAGGTTTTCCGGTTGGCAGAATTCTTCTGTGAAAATGATTTTGTTCATGGGAGTGTGATAGCTCAAAAATAAGGAAAGAAATACGGGAGGGCACAGAGGTGGTAAACAATTTTCAAACTGAGAATTATAAAAACAAACCCCCTGAAGAATCAGGGGGTTTAAAAGTATAGCCATGAAAAACAAACTCTTTGCGAAGCCTGTCCGAAGACAGTTTAACGAAGAGTCAGGACTAAGCTAAGGAATTATTTTTTTCAAACCGAATTTGTTTATAAACCGGTCATCAATTTACCTGTCTATAGTCTGATTAAGAACTATAAAAGAAGTAATTTTAATAAAACAAACCGTTATGAAGTACAGACTATTACTGTTCTCATTGGTTATTGCTTCAATAACAAAAGCCCAGACTTCTGTAATCACTTCCGGCGGCAGAACAGTTGGTGTTTATGATAACATTTACGGAGCTGTATTACCCGTCATAAAGCCGGACGATATAGAAGGCTCTCCTTTCTTAAGTGATGACTGGAACAAAGGAACTGTTGTTTTTAAAAAAGGAAAAAGAGCTGACAGCCTGCCACTAAAGTTTGACATCATAAATAACAAGGTTTATTTTCGACGGGATACCATGGCCATGGAGTTTCTTGAAGAGGTAACTTTCTTCCTATTCAATTATTATGAAGATGATGCATTAAAAACTGCATACTTTAAAAATGGCTATCCGGAAGAAGCCTCGCAGAATTCGGCAACATTCTACCAGGTCTTTGTAGAGGGCAATTCCTTTCATTTACTTAAATACCTGAAACGATTGATAAGAGAAGATTACGTGTACAATGGGCCCCCGAAAAGAAAATATGTGATGCAGGATATGTGGTATGTATTCGATGTAAAGAAGAAGCAACTAATACTGGTGAAACCCAACAAATCATTCTTACAAAAAAAGTTTAATGCTGAGTCTGATCGCATTGATGAATTGTGCCGTAAGAATAATTGGGATTTGAAAACAACTGATCAAATGATTGCCCTCTTCATTGAGCTAAATAAGGAATAGTTCATAACATGCTATATAAAAAAATAACCCCCCGGAGAACCAAGAGGTTTAAAGTATAGCCATGAAAAACAAATCGTTTAACCAGTGTTCTGCCGGTTTAAAAACTGTATTAATCTTTCTTTGCGTATTTCTTTTTGAATTTGTCGATACGACCTGCCGTATCAACCAGCATATTTTTGCCAGTAAAAAACGGGTGTGATGTATTGGAAATCTCCAATTTTACCAGCGGGTATTCATTACCATCTTCCCACTTTACTGTTTCTTTTGAAGCAGCAGTAGACCGGCTCAGAAAGCTGTGACTGTTACTCATATCTTTAAAAACCACTAAACGGTAGGCTTTTGGATGAATATCCTGTTTCATAAATCTTTGATTTTTAAGGTGTACGATTGCGACCGTACTGTTGTTAAATAATTAGGCCGGCAAAGATAAAGCCGGATAGCCGGAGTGCCAAATGAAAATTGAAAGAAAAAGGGGATAAAAACTAAAAGCGCCAAGTGAACTTCTTTCCAGCTTTCGCCTTCTTTCCGTTTACCCGACGCTTTCGTGAGTTACTTTCACCTTTTGAGGGGCTTCCGTATCTCAGGAGTAACTTCTTTCCTTGCGGATTTCTGTTTCTCCATACACTTCATTTTGTTTCCAAAACTCCGTGCAGTTGTAAAACGAATATAGCATTAGGAGATAGCGGTTTCCAAATTTTTCACCTTGTTGTTTAGCACTCCTTTTCCACTTTTTTTTACACATAAAAAGCATAAAACAACTGGGTTATCCACGTATCAATCTCTCATATTTACATATTGTAAAGGAAATTGGAGATTGGCTGTTTTGCATAGTTGGATCACGGCCTGTAAGTCGTCGATTTTTTTACCCTGGATCCTTACCAGGTCATCATTTATGGATGCCTGTACCTTCAATCCTGAGTCTTTTACCAGCTTCACTATCTTCTTTGCATCTTCCTGTGGCAACCCGTTTCTCACTGTTACTTCCTTTTTCCAAATCTTACCACTTTGAAAGCCTTCTTTTGAAAAATCAAAAGCCATCGGATCGATACCTTGTTTATGGGCACGGTTCATCAGCACATCACAAAGCTGGCGCATCTTCATGTCATCTTCTGTTTCGAGACTGATCTTAAAATCTTTCTTATTTAAATCCATCGCCACATGGGTTCCTTTAAAGTCAAACCTATTAGTAAGTTCTTTCAAGGTTACATTCACAGCATTGTCCAATGCTTGCGCATCTACTTTTGAAGTAATATCAAATGAAGGCATACAAAAAAATTTAGTCGGTCAAATGTAAGATTGTTTAAAAGAAAAAGGCCCTTCTATGAATAGAAAGGCCGGTATACACATGAGAAAACTCTGAACTATTTTATTGTCCGCCCTGCCCTACCCTGTTCTGTTCATCCTGCGAACTTGCATTGCGGCGCCGGGTTTGGTTTTGCTGGCCATTTTTACCAAAGCGCCATGTGAAGCTGGTAGAAACCTGGCGCACATCCGGCCGGGCACGGAAGCCTCCGCTTATTAACCCATACTCATTTCTTCCTTCAAATACCTGCCATGCAAAGGGATCACGAACATTTAAACGTAATGTACCCTTGCCTTTCATTATTTGCTTTTGCACACCCAGGCTCATTTGATATACTGCCTCCATTTTTGTAAGACCATTTAATGCTTTATGTCTGTAAAATCCACTAATCTCGCCGGTCCATCCTTTTTTAAAAGTATAGCTGTTCGTAATATTTATAGTAAATGTGGTATATGACATATCTATATCGAATGTGTCATACACTCCTTTGTAACGATTATTGTACACATTCGTAAAGACATTTGCATTCCACCATTTAGCAACAGTAATTGGTGCGGTGATAGAAATTCCTATGTTCCTGAAGCTGGCTACATTATCAACTGTAAGGAATCTTATTTTGCTATTCGGCTCTTGTTTCACTATTTGAGAAATGATATCATCTGTTGTATTAAAGTTTAGGGTTGTAATAAATTTGCCATTAAAGCTATGAGTAAGGTCAATGTTATGAGTGTATTGCGGACGCAAATATATATTCCCCTGCCTGTAAGAAAGTGTATCCAGGAAATAAGTAAAAGGGTTAAGATCCTGGTAATTGGGTCTCATTATACGCCGGCCATAAGCTACGGTCATTGAGTTCTTAGCATTTATTTTATAGCTTACAAATGCAGTGGGAAATAAATTGGTAGTGTCCCTTCTGAACTTTTGATTGGTCACTACCTGATTACCATTAGCAACTGTATTTTCCAGCCGCAAGCCAGCCTGTATCGTCCACTTTTTTAATTCACGGCTGTAATTCACATAAGCAGCATTGATATTTTCATCATAGATAAAATGATTGGATCGTATTACATCTGTTTCCCAGTTGCCACCAACCATTCTTTCATAATTAACAAGGTTATCATTTTTAACGAAACTTGTTTTTATTCCAGCTTCTATCTTTCCTTTTTTCAAAGGATGTGTATAATCACTTTTAAAAGTATAGATATCGATCTCAGCAGGTAAATGACCTCTTAAAAAGGATCCACCAACTTTTTCTATGTTGTTATTATAATAATCAGTTGTCAGAAGCATATCGGAAACATTCCTGTAAGTCACATAATCAAAGTCAGCCGTAAGCTCTCTGCCTGTTGAATCAAATGTGTGTTTCCAGTTGAGGTTAAGTGTAGCATTCTTAAACTTCAAGTCATTATCAATATTTGTAATCATCTTGCTCTCCAACACCCCATTTTCATCTACCAGGTCGGCTACTGAAACCGGTGTCGGGTGGCCTTTGAATGTAAACCCGCTTACTACTATACCCACAATATCTTTTTTAGTAATATCCCAATCAAGCCCAAGTTTTACAGTATGATTAGCGTTTCCAAATTTAAACTTGGTCTCAGTAAAGTTATAACCCGTTACATTTCCGTTCTCATCCAAAAACTTACTGTCAAGCGTCAGGTAATTTTGCCCACGGAAGTAGTTGGGATTATAATTTCCAAAGAGATTGATCTTATTCTTTCTCCAGTTAAAATTGAAACTGTTCTGCGACTTAGGGAAAACATACAGGGACTTCTCTGGCTTATGAAAACTTGCCGTTGCTCCCACCATTACACTACCGTTAAAGCCATTATTCTTTCCCTTCTTTGTTTTGATATTTATAATACCTGAATTACCGGCTGCATCATACTTTGAAGAAGGATTGGTCATTATTTCTATTTGGTCAAGCGCCGAAGCCGGTGTATTTCGCAGCAGGTTGGCAAGGTCAAGGGGCGATAAAAAAGTTTGCTTACCATCCATCATTACAATTACACCCTGCTTACCCCGCAAATTGATGTTACCATCATTATCTACTGTAATGCCTGGCGATTTTTCCAATATTTCCAACGCTGAAGCACCGGCGCTGGTCGGTGATGCGTCTACATTGACCACTGTTTTATCAATCTTGGTTTCAATGAATGGTTTTTTGGCAACAACCGTCACTGCATCCATTCCTTTTGCCTCTGCTACGAGTTTAATGGTTTCAGCCTTTATTGAAGAATGGCTAGATGAAATTTCAATTGATGAACCAATTGTTTTCGTAAATCCAATTGACGATACAGAAAGCAGGAATTTTCCATCACTGATATTTTCGAATTCATATTTCCCTTCTTTATCAGTAACAGCAATTTTCACCAATACTGAATCCTTTGCCCGAAGCAATGACACGGAAACTGATTGTAAAGGTTTTTGGGAATCGTCAGTGACAAGCCCGGAAATTTTTCCAATCTTATTCTGGGCAAATACAAGTGTGCAGAATAATAATCCTGCAAGGAGGACAGTTGGTTTACGCATACAATTGGCTATACTTTAAATAATAAAATTGGCTACTGTATAAAATTGCTATGAATAACTGATTGAACGAAAAGAAATATGACAAGTTTCGTAGATATTGTGTTGAAGGGTAAATAGCATGTTCCTATACACAAGCGGTAAGAATCCTATATAATCTAAACTGAATGTGAAAAATTGTTAAAAGCAAAAGCCCGTTTTATAAAAACGGGCTTTGCTCTCTTGAAAATTCCAAACTACTACTGACAGACTTCACAAGATTGTTTTATGGCTATGTAATAAATTTTAAATTATAGAATTACTCACCTCCTACCTTCACACGGTTCTGTTCATCGCTTGCACCACTGGTTCTTCTTTTTGCTCCGCCAACTTTTCCTTTGCTGAAACGATAAGTGAATCCTAATGCAACTTGTCTTGAGTCACGTTTCTGCTGGAATGATGCATCGATATTACTGTACTTGATAGTACCTTTTGCTTTTTGCGAATACAATACATCACGAACTACAAGTCTGAGTGTGCCTTTTCCTTTTATGATCTGCTTGGTTACTCCGACATTCAGCATACCCATTGATTGGATTTTAAAAACACCATCCACACCCGGTGTTCTGAAGAAACCGCTCAACTCACCGCCCCATGTTTTGCTGAACTTAAACTGGTTGTTGATATTCGCCATTGCTGTTGTAGCGCCGATCTCAACAGAATCACCATTTACAATTCCTTCAAACTTGTTGTTGAAAACATTTACATATAGATTTCCGCTCCACCATTTTGTAACCTGGCCATTTGCACTTACAGCTATTCCATACTGTCGTTGCTTTGCAATATTTGCTTTCTTTATAAAAGTTTCATTCTCGTCTGTATTCTGCTCCAATACTTCATTGATGATGTCGGTAGTACGTGTATAGTTCAATGTTGTTGTTAAAAATGATTTGTATGTATGACTCAACTCTACATTGTGTGAAAACTGTGGTTGCAAGTTCGGATTACCCTGTTCAAATGTGTATTTATCAAGGAACATAATAAATGGATTCAGATCTTGATAATTTGGACGATTGATACGACGGCCATAATTTAATCCAAGATTGTTGTTTTTATTTACTACGTATTGGAAGTAAGCAGTAGGGAAAAGCTGTGTATAGTTCCGGTTGAATTTCTCGCCAGTTGTTATGAGGTTTCCTTTTGCAATTGTATTTTCTAATCTCAAACCAAACTGCCCGGTTAATTTTTTGCTGAGTGGTTTTGAAAAATTCACATACGCAGCATTCACATTCTCCTCATAAATAAAATGATTACTTCTCCCGATATCAGGGACTTTAATGCCGTAGTTCAGGCTGTCATAGATTGCATTGTTATCTGTTTTTACAAAACTGGTTTTAACACCTGCTTCAAACTTTGCACCTTTCTTCATCGGATGTAAATAATCCATCTTAGCCGTGAGGATATTTATATTCTGCGGTAAGCTACCCAACAATGTATCTGCTTTGGCAATAGGATCACCATGTGTATCATAATAAGCATTGATCAGATACTGTGCATTTTCACTCTTATAATTGATATAATCAAGGTCTGCTGTTAATTCTTTACCTGTAGAATCAAAGACATGACGGAAATTAAAATTACCACTGAAGTTTTTCCATTTCTTATCATTTGAAGTACTTGCTAATGTCTGGCTTTGCAACACCTTGTTAGCATCATAGATCAATACATCACTGTTGTTACTGAACGTACCGGGGTTATAAAATCCCGTAAGTACAACGCCCAGCGTAGTTTTCTTATTTACAAAATAATCCATTCCTAGCTTTGTATTGAGGGACTGAGAATGTTCTTTTATTCTTGATTCCTGTTCAAAGAGAGAACGAACTTCATCAGTAGATGCATCAATAAATTTTCTTTGAATATCGAGGTCCTGGAAATTCTTCCGGTTAGTATATCCCAAGTTTGTAAACAGGTTTACTTTATTTTTCCTATAGTTGAACATGAAAGATTCATTCACTTTCGGATAACGGCCCTGACTCCATGTAGAAGAGAAACTGCCTGAATAACCTAATTGCTTGGTCTTTTTGGTTTTGATATTAATAATACCACTATTACCTGCTGCATCATATTTTGCCGGAGGATTGGTCATGATCTCGATCTGATCAAGTTGATTACTACCAATGCTGCGCAGATAATTTGCCAAATCAGTACCTGATAAATAAGAAGGACGGCCATCAATATAAACCTGCACCCCTTGTTTTCCTTTCAGGCTGATGTTGCCATCTTTATCAACAGAAATACCAGGAGATTTTTCCAATACTTCTAATGCAGATGTACCTACGTTAGATGCTGAAGCTTCTACATTCACGATCGTTCTATCAATCTTTTGCTCTATCAAAGGTTTTTTGGCAGCTACTGAAACGCCGCTTAGTTCCTTTGAAACAGGAATCAATTCAATTGTTTTTAATGTAACAGATGAATTAGCAGAATTGATCTCAAATTTTTCTGAGAAACCTTTTGCATGACCAACAGCAGTAATTGAAACCATATAACTTCCTTCAGCTACATTTTCAAAAACAAAATTTCCTTCTTTGTTAGCAACAGAAATTTTTGCAACAGAAGAATCTTTTGCTTTTATTAAAGTAATGGTGGCGGACTCAATGGTTTTAGTGTTGCCGTCAATTACTTTTCCAGCTATTCGTCCATTTTTCAATTGAGCCAAACTGACGATGGATAAGGTTAGTGCGACTGTCAGTAGAGTCAGAATCTTTCTCATTTGTGTAGGTTTTATAGTTAATTACTTGCTTTAATCAATTACAGTTCAAATATAAGTACTTGTTATTGCCAAGTACAGTGTTTTATAATGAGCGGCCATTTTCAATGATGTGTGGCCGCTTGTTGTTATGGTAAATGGGACGCAGAACCTTTATGTGGGTTACAATAAAATCCGATTCTGGTATAAAAGGTAAAAATCAGGAGATGACTGGTTTTAATAACCAGCCCTGAGGATGAATGAGTTAAATGCCAAACTCAACCTTTATATGATCATAATAGGTTCTACCTGAGGTTAGGCGAGTGCCTGATTTATCATCCATTACAAAAAGGAAACGGCCATTAAAATGCTTGTGCATCTCCCGGATCTTCTCCTTATTAATAATGTATGATTTCTGTATCCGGTAAAACCCGGCTGGAAGTTTTTCCTCCAGAATGCTCAAAGTCTGGTCTGTCAGATGCTTTTGGCCATCTGTTGTAAAGACAAAAACATACTTATCCTGGGCTTCCAGATAACTAATATTCTCAAACCTGATCAGAATGATCCGATCCCCGGTCTTAATTGGCAGGGCAGTTGCTTTTTGAGGGGCCTTTAATTGACTAATTATCTCCTGCAAGCCAGGTACATCTATCTGTGAGTTTACTTTTCCAAATTGCTTGAGTTTAAAAATACTTTGCTCCAGTCTTTCTTCTTTGATCGGCTTTAATAAATAGTCAATAGAAAATGTTTCAAATGCTTTGATCGCATATTGTTCATACGCCGTTGTAAAAATGATATTGGGTTTATGAATTAATTTCTCAATCACTTCAAACCCTGTAAAGTCGGGCATTTGTATATCTAAAAAGATCAGATCAGGTTTTAATCGTTCAATTTTTTCCAATGCCTCTCCCCCATTACCGGCCTCATCTATTACTTCCACCACATCTTTATATTCTGCAAGCAGACTTTTCATCAATCGTCTTGCAGCCGGCTCATCATCTATCACAATGGCTTTATACTGTGGGTTCATCTTTCATCAGTTTATGTATATGAATAGTAACCTGCTTTTGCGGCTGATTACTGAAATGAATTTCATAATTGCCAGGAAATAACAGATCAAGTTTATCGTAAATACTTTTTACTCCATAACCCGGGCTGAGTTCATCCGAAAAAGCTGGCCCGTTATCTTTTACTATCATCAGCATACCATCCTCATCACGTATTACTTCAATTTTTATCTCCGTCATTCTACCTGTTGCCTTTAGTCCATGCTTTACTGCATTCTCAACGATCGGTTGCAGTACAAACCGGGGAACCATAAAATGATTCAGTTCCGGATCTACATTTACAGAATACGTCAACTGGTCTTCAAATCTTACTTTTTCAATTTGCATATACACTTCTGCCATCTCCACCTCATCTCTTATTGTAGTGTAATTGTGATTACTGTAATTGATACTGTAGCGAAATAAATCTGCCAAAGCAATCGTCATCTTTCTTGCTTTCTTTCCATCGGTAATAGATAAATCAGCTATTGAGTTAAGAGCATTATATAAAAAATGCGGGTTGATCTTTGAATGCAGTGCATCCAGTTCAGCTTTTGTTTTTAATGCATGCAATTTTGAAAGTTCCAATTCTTTTTCATCCAGCTTTCGTTGCCTTTCCAGGTTTACATAACTCATCGTTACATATATAAATCCAGCAATACACCCGGTGTATAAATTAAATAAGAGGGTAAATTCAAGTTTGACGAATTTGCTGCCATTCGCAAAATAATTTACGGGGATGCCAGAAATAATGGTACAAACAATTACCGTAATTAATATTGTAGCCATCTTTTTTCGAAAGGAAGCTGTCTTTACCCAATTTAAATCACTGATGAACCATGTAACATTGAAAACGAACAGAACCATCCCTGTTACTGCAAGTGTCTGAATTAAATAATAGTGTAATACTTTTCCAGCGGTCGCCATTCTTGAAAACTCCGGCGAGGTAGGGGAAATAGCCAGGATGATACAGATCGCAACCAGCCAGACTACCAGGTTTTTCCTGATTAGCTCATTTTTAATAAATCGTTTGAATAACCGATTAATGTTAGCCAGCAAATAAAGGCTTGCAACCAATAAAAGCAGGCAAAAAATGATCATTATTAATAAATGATGAAACTTAAATTCCATAAGCCTGCAAATTAAAATTAAAGTGCCGTTGGTCAGGTTTGCCTTCGTAAACTAACAAATTTCAGGTGTGAACGAAGTATATTGCGGATAAAAATTAAGGATGATAATTGATTTCAGATCGGATACTGTCACAAAACCTTCACCCGGAATGCTGGAAGCCATGATGAAAGCACCGGTTGGTGATGATGTATTTGGAGAGGATACATCGATAAATGAGCTGGAAACAATGGCTGCAAAAATGTTCGGAATGGAAGCAGCGCTGTTTTGTCCCTCGGGGACAATGACAAACCAGATTGGTATTAAATGCCATACTCAACCCGGGGATGAAGTGATTTGTGATGAATCAGCACATGTTTACCAATATGAAGGTGGTGGTATCGCATTTAATTCGGGTGCATCTGTAAAGTTGTTATATGGTGACCGGGGAAGAATAACTGCAGAACAGGTAAAAACTTCGATCAACCCGGACGATAATCATAAACCAAGGACAAGTTTAGTTTGCCTGGAAAATACCAGCAACCGTGGAGGCGGGAGCTGTTATGATTTCAGTGAAATAAAAAAGATAAAACAAGTTTGCGCCGAAAATAATCTTGCCCTTCATTTAGATGGAGCAAGATTGTGGAATGCAATGATCACAAAAAAAGAAACTGCAATTCAGTATGGTGAAATATTTGACAGCATCTCGATTTGTTTAAGTAAAAGTTTAGGCTGCCCCATTGGTAGTTTATTGCTGGGCAAAAAAGATCTGATAAAAAAAGCAAGACGTGTACGAAAAGTTTTTGGTGGCGGAATGAGACAGGGTGGTTTTTTAGCAGCAGCCGGCATATATGCATTGCAAAATAATATTGAAAGGCTGGCGGAAGATCACTTAAATGCAAAACAGATAGCAGATGCGATCGCAAAGAAGGATTTTGTAAAACAATTGTTGCCTGTTGAAACGAATATTATCATATTTGAATTACATGATAATACTGCTCCCACGATGGTGAGTAAGCTTGCTGAAAAAAATATTTTATGCTATGCAATAGCGCCTAACAGGATAAGACTTGTGCTGCATCTTGACATTACTGAACAGATGGTTTCAAAAACAATAGATACATTTCAATCGTTGTAATTAAAATATTAACAACTATGCTCCCAAAAATAAATCCCTCAACAACCGAAGCCTGGAAAGCATTGGAAGCTCATGCTGCTGAAATGAAACAGCTGCATCTGCGTGAATTATTTGTCAATGACACTAACCGCTTTGAAAAATTCACTTTGAGCTCAAAGGATATTTTATTTGACTACTCAAAAAATATAATTGCAGGGAAAACAATTCAGCTTTTATTACAACTGGCGGATGAATGCAAACTGAAAGCTGCGATAGAAGCTATGTTCAATGGCGATAAGATCAATACAACAGAAAACCGTTCAGTGTTGCATATAGCATTAAGAAATTTTTCCAAACAACCTGTTTATAGTGAAGGGAAAGATGTAATGCCTGATATAAAAAAAGTGTTACGTCAAATGAAAACATTTTGCGATACGGTGCATGCGGGCAAATGGAAAGGGTTTACCGGGAAAAAAATAAAATATATAGTCAATATCGGGATTGGCGGAAGCGACCTGGGACCATTGATGGTTACTGAAGCGTTGAAACCTTATACTGTAAAAGGAATTGAAACCTTCTTTGTAAGTAATGTGGATGGAACACATATAGCGGAGACATTAAAAAAGGTTGATGCAGAAAAAACTTTATTCCTTATCGCCTCCAAAACTTTTACAACGCAGGAAACCATGACGAATGCCCATACGGCAAGAGAATGGTTTCTTCAACAGGCAAAAAAAGAAAAACATGTTGCCAAACATTTTGTCGCATTAAGCACAAACGAAACCGAAGTGGTGAAGTTTGGAATTGATAAAGCCAATATGTTTCCTTTCTGGGATTGGGTAGGCGGCCGCTATTCAATCTGG
Source organism: Bacteroidota bacterium (assembly GCA_005882315.1). Classification (NCBI taxonomy): domain Bacteria; kingdom Pseudomonadati; phylum Bacteroidota; species Bacteroidota bacterium. The sequence continues at coordinate 86,396 of VBAR01000006.1, read as the reverse complement.
AGTGCAATCGGCTTATCTATTGCTTTAACTATCGGCTATAACAATTTTGAACAATTATTAAAAGGAGCTAACGCAACTGATACGGATTTCCGTAATGAATCATTCGAAAAAAACATTCCGGTGCTAATGGCGTTGATCGGTTTATGGTACACTAATTTTTTCGGTGCTCAAAGCGAAGCTATTTTACCTTACGATCAATACATGTATCGCTTTGCTGCTTATTTCCAGCAGGGCAATATGGAAAGTAATGGTAAATCTGTTGACAGAAATGGAGAAGCAGTTGAATATGCAACGGGGCCTATCATTTGGGGTGAACCGGGTACAAATGGTCAACATGCATTTTACCAACTCATACACCAGGGCACACCAATGATCCCCTGCGATTTTATTGCTCCGGCACAATCACATAACCCGATAGGTGATCATCATCCAAAACTGCTGAGTAACTTTTTTGCACAAACAGAAGCATTGATGAACGGGAAAACAGAACAGGAAGCTGAAGCAGAATTAAAGAAAGCAGGATTAACGACTGAAGAAATTTCAAAGCTATTGCCCTTTAAAGTTTTTGCAGGCAATAAACCAACCAATTCATTTTTGATCAAGAAGATCACTCCTTTCAATCTGGGACAGTTGATTGCGATGTACGAACATAAAATTTTTGTACAGGGTATTATCTGGAATGTTTACAGCTTTGACCAATGGGGAGTTGAACTCGGTAAACAATTAGCAAATAAAATTCTACCTGAACTAAAGAGCAAAGAGCCTGTAAGCAATCATGACGCTTCGACGAACGGGCTGATTAATGCGTATAAGAAAATGAGGAAATAGATTTAACTATAAAGTAAAATCACAACCATGAAAGCTTTAACAACAATCGTGTTTGTTTTTATTATCAATTCTGTCATTGGACAAAACAGAGAATTATTCGATGTGCAAAAGCATATTCAAGCCAACTTCAAAAAACAGAATCAATCAAAGCAACAGGACGCAATAGAACAATTCAGGAATAGGTTTCAAATTTTCATACCCGCAGCTTTTGATGATCAGATCAAGAAAAATGAAAAATCATCAATAGCAGGTAAGATTCCTACTCTAACATTTCAAAAACCTACAATGGGTTTAATGCCAACGTTAAATGCAAGACCAGTTACATCAGGAAAAATTCCAGACTCACAAGACCGTTGGCGATATCAATAATGTAATTCCGGAACTAACTCAACACTGTTTTTTATCTGATGTATCCTGTTCTTTCCTTTATACTTAATATACAAGTAAAAAGATGGCGGCGATTTTTCCTTGATTATAACTAAATCTCTCATTGCTTCTCCAACAGTAATTTTCCAAAGCGAAAGACCAGCTCCGGCGTTTAACTCTACCCGTTGATTATCCGGTAATCGTTCACCAACATAGATTTTGTTGGAATCAATCTTCGAAATGACCGGAATATAGTAATGATGATCTATAACCACAGCAATGATCTCCGGCGCCTTCACCGATTTTGTCACGATATAAATTTCCCGAATTGTATCCCTGTTTCTTCCAATTTCATTTCCACTATCATCAACCGGTATAGTACCCGGTGTATTGATCTTATAATAAGAGGCAGTTTTATAAATACCTGTTGCTGTTTGTGAACAGGAGCTTAGAACGACCAGGAGTGATAGTAGTGTAAAAACAAATATTCTATTGTAGGCCACATTCATACTTTACTGAATATTTATCAACTGTAAATTACTATTGAATATTCAATATCATGCCGGATTTAGATGTAAATAAAAATGGCTGCCTTCGCAGGCAGCCATTTAACAGAATGAAATGTTTTCTTATTCAACAATGACCTTCCCACCCACTTTCCAATCTTTCTGTAAGCGGTGACCGATCTGGATAATATAAACGCCTTTTGGTTTGCTTGTAAAATCAAAATCCATATCAAGCCATGGGTTCGTAGTATTCGTCAGCAGGAATTCTTTTTCTGCAACCATCGAACCAGCAGAGCTATAAATTCTTACTACTCTCCAATCAGTTCCCACTGGGGCAAATAACCTGATATGGAATAAACCTGTTGTTGGATTCGGATAAATAAATAGCTGCGAAAAATTTTGCGATGTAATTTTTACGGTGCCTGATTTATTTACACATCCGTTTATATCTGTTACAGTTGCCTGGTATGTGCCAATTCCATCTAAGTCCACAGTAACAGAATTGCCGGTTGCAGGTATTGCAGCTCCATTTAATGTCCATGCATAACTAACTGCTGCAGGTACACTACCCGCTGTTACAGTTGTTGTCTGTGTGGGTCGTACTTCGGAAGTTGGCGCTGCAGCTATAGTAACCACCGGCAATGTATTTACAGTAAGTATAACCGGCGAAGAAGTAACAGAACCACATGCAGCAATTGTTGCCACAGCACGGTATCGGTTACCATTTAAAGATTCTGTTGCTGATGTTATTGTAAGTGTAGCCCCTGTTTGTCCTGCAATGTTTGAATAATTGATACCGCCGTCAGTACTTACCTGCCATTGATAAGTCGGATTATTTCCAGAAGCTGCTACAGTGAAGCTTGTATTACTGCCAACACAAACTTTTCCGGTTACCGGTGGATTGGTTGTAATAGCACCTGGTGTATTAATAGTAAGTACTGCTGCAGCAGATGGAGTATTTAAAGGTGTGCAGGTTCCATTCAACACTACCCTGTATTGATAATTATTCATAGCTGTAGTAGCAGATAAAATACTAAGTGTAGCGGTAGTAACACCTGAATACGACGGACCATTTGAAACATTACTGAAGTTGGCGCCACCATTTGTACTCACCTGCCATTGATAGGTTGGGTTAGTTCCAGTAACAGTTACAGAAATAGAACCACCGCTTCCATTACAAAGTGTAGTGTTGGCCGGTTGTGCAGTTGGTGTAACAACAGCACAGTTCTGCAGATCAATTGTATAATCTTCCACCTGTCCCCATTCAGAGTTTCCGCATGAGGTATTATTTGTTGGAGGGCTTCCGGTATCCTGCAAACGTACACGCATCAGTGTAGTGCCTAATAACACATTTGCTGATTGTGCTGGAATTGTAATTGTGCCACTATGTGGACCTGCACTAATAGCGGATGTAAATACTAATTCACCTGCATCAGTAAATAATCCATTATGGTTAAAATCAATCCAGATATAAACCTGGTCATCCTGCCAGCCATTGGATAAGTTAACTGTAACAGGATAAGCATTGCCGGGCTGGAGTAAAGTGGAAACAGTCCTGAAATCTTCATACCCTGCTGCTGAAGTCGAATTGTTATTGATAGTATTTAATGTAACATTCGAAATTTTTTCACCGGCCGGATTGGTACTGTTTGCGCCTGCTGCACAATAAGGATTCCAACGATAGATCTGACCGGTTGCCGGTTTGGTAAGAATTGTTGATACCTCAGTTATAGAACTTACTGATGGTGATGCACTCGCATTTGACAATGACCAGAAACTATTGTTGCCTGTTCCCGTTGTTGTGATACCAATAGAAGCACCACCTCCTGCAGTGGCGATAGCACCTGATTCCTGCTGATAAACAAATTCGATAACATTAGTTGTTTCATATAGTTTTAATTGGAATGACATTACTCCTCCTAATGCATTAAAGTCCCATTTTGCATTTGCCCACTGAATGGTAAGCACTCTTGAAGGAGCCGAACCAGTGAGCACATAAGAAACAGCACCTGCCACACCCATATCAAGGTCATCCCATAAAAGAGCAACGATCGGACGTTGTGCACTCACACCACTTACAAGACTATTACTCCATGTATCTGTATTATTAGCTAAGGCTGTAGAACCAAAGGCAGCAAAGCCATTTGCACAGGGGCGAATAGTAGTATAAGGAACTCCGTTATAAGTAAACGTAAAGCCTATAGGAACTGCGTTAGCAGGTGTTGCAATACCATCGTCGTTATTAGCTGCAGCATTGTATGTGAGTGTAACAGCAGTACCACCACTGATGGGAGTATAAGTTCCGCTTACTGCTTCAAAAGAATATAGCGGCTGTGCATTTACAGTATATACTATCAGTATAGCCAGCACCGTGGTTAAAAATTTTCCATTCATAAAAAGGTATTTGGGATTGTTAGTTTTTTAAATTCAGATGAAAGAAGACTGCCGCTGGGGCAGTCTTCCTTATGATTGAAATTATTGCTTCATGAGTTTTTGCGTGAACTGTTTATCACCCACATTTATTTTCAACAGGTAAATACCTTTAGATATGATACCAGTAGTATTAATATCATACGTAACCAACCCGGCAGCACCTGAATATTGTTTTACCAGTTTACCGCCTGCATCATAGAATGAGAATTTAACAGGCTCTGATGGCATCCGTGCAAACCGGATCGACAATGAAGTTGTAAATGGATTCGGATAAATAAACAACCGCTGTGGTGCATTATCCTTTTTCAGGTAAACGATATTACTATACAGAATATATCCATCTGTATGCATCATTTTAATACGGTAATAATTATCCAGCACATTTTCATGATCAACATATCCATAAGTGCTTGGTATCAGTTTATTTCCGGCTGCATTCACAAAACCGATCTGGTGGAAATTAGTACCATCATATGATTTTTCAACGATAAACACAGAACTGTTGATCTCTGCAGATGTAGTCCAACTCAGATCGATATCAGCATTATTGGAGTTAATACTTCCGGTAAGTGTAAGTATCGTATTCATTCTTCCCGGTATACCAAAGCCATAAGCAGACAAACCATTTTCAAAAATACCGGTTAGTGTATAGAAGTCATTCGGCCCGAATGTTCTGCGTACAGCATTGATCACCTGTACTGAACCCGGTCCATCGGGTTGTGCAACAGCCGGTGTTACATTATTTATTCTTGAAGGCAGTTTAATGATCTGGATACTATCCCATGTTTTTCCTGTTGCGGCTTCCCATCCGTCTTTTTCTGCTTTGGTAAAGTAGAAAGTCACTTCATGTTTACCTGTTGCATTATTCGTAGCTGGCAATACACGGAATGTTTTATTCATCAGGTAATTTGCTGTATTCGTATTCCAGAACTGAGTTACTCCAGTGCCCGCCCTGTCTATAACAACCTGGGTACATCCGTAATCATGTGATGAAAGATTCAGCACCCTTGACATTATTTCACCTGATGCATTATAGTAATACAAATCAGCTGAAGGCGCCAGGTATTCAGTTTTTGTACTGTTGAGTGCTGTAGCAACAGGATCACCAAAGGTTGCAGCAAATGTTGCGACAGTTCTTGCATCATTTACAAACGCAGCAGCTAATGCACAACCGGCTCCTCCTGCAGTTGTCCAATTAGAATAAGTAGAGCCGCGTACGCCAGCACCAAGCGGAGAACCCATTGCTTCTATTACATCACCTAATGCATCAGCCGTACCTCCGGTATTATCATAACACATTTGAACTATAATGTTTGAAGTTCCATCCCAGTTAAATGGTGTACTGAAATTAAAATTATTGTCGCCTGTAACGGTTGTATAATCTCCTGTGTAGACCTGGGTGAATGCACCTCCAGCAAATCCAGCACTAAGTGTACCAAGAGTACTTTGTGACAATGAAATATTAAGCCCTTTAAATGGCTGTGTTGAGTTTTTAGTTTTTACTCTTACACGCATTGCACTTAAGGTGGCTTTTGTTGTAATACCCGCAGCTCTCAATTCTGCAGCAGTATATAGCAATTGAATCCGGTGCTTCAGTTTTGTTCCATCAAATGGAGTTGACAAAGAGCTAAGATCTGTATTATAAGTTCCGATTGTAAATTGCCCGTTGGTTACAAATGGAATCGGGAACCTGTCATTATCTGCAATTGTTACCTGGTGACTGGTTATTAAACCCGGAACTGCATTTGTAGTACCGGATACTGTAAATCCGAATGTAAAGTTCTCAGGATTTTCAACCTCAGCATCATCATAAATGCGAAGTGTAATAAATTTTACACCGGTAGCTCCGCTGGTAAAACTTAGCTGGTTCGATGGTGCCGCAAAATTTCCATTAGTTGTAAAGTCATAGTCAGTTACTCTAAGCGCAGATCCTCCGTTTACATTAATATTTACTGTTGCATCACCACTCGCAGGATTCACTAAACCAATTCCGATCTTATAATCGTTATAAGAACGACAACCTGTTGTAGAAACTGTTTGCTCTGCAACCACTGATGATGATTGAACAAAGCTTACATAAGGAAGAACCACTGCAGGAATTTTAGCAGTAAATAATCCCCGGCCATGTGTAGCAGCAACAATAGTGCTGTCACTGGTACGCATTCTGATCATATCGGTACGTACAGTTGGGAAAGTTGTATTCGGCATCCAAACCGTGCTTGCTCCATTTACCAGATCAGTTGAATAGATCCCTGCTTCTGTTGCAAGTATTAACCTGTCGTCACGACCTGGTTCAAATAATGCCCAACGAACAGGCATATCAGGTAAGTTACCGTCAATAGCTGTCCAGTTTGTACCACCATCATTTGTATACCAAACATTATTAATACCAAAGTTTGTGTACACGGCAACTAAAACATTATCAGATGTGCCTGTGTTGATACAGTTAATTGTACCTCCTGTGAAAGATGCTCCAGTGATATTTGTTATTGTAGGTGTTGCATTCGCATTATCCAATCTTAAAACACGACCGCCATTTGATCCCAGGAAAACACGATTGGGTGTATATGGAGAAACTTTAACCGATGCGGCTACGCCACCATTTAATAATGCAACAGGAACTACAGTTGTTGTATTGGCTGTATTTGCATTTGGCCAGCGCATAATATTATTCGCCGTCCAGCAGGCATACATTGTGTTTTGTGCATCATCATAATCAAACGGGTTTACAAATAAACCTGCTGTAGTTGATGGATTAATACTTGACCAGGTTTGTCCGCCGTTTGTAGTTCTACGGTATTGATTAAATACATAACTGCCAAATTGAATATTCGGATCCAGTTGATTGATGTAGACATAACAACCATCACCACCAGTTACTTCATTCGAAGGCCCGAGTCCCGGATATTTTAACTGGTGAACTCCATTGTCCTGCGCTCCGGCAATTAAATAAGGTGAGCCTGCAGCCGGGTGAATTGCACCGGCATAAAATTGCTTGATACCGAGGTTACGGTTTTTATCTCTCCATGTCACTCCATTATCTCTAGTAAGAAATACACCACCGTCGCAACCGATAAGTATCCTGCTTTCGCCATCTTTATACCACCATTGCATGAAATGCTGATCAGCATGAACATAAGGCGCAGTAGTAACCCAGAAAGTATGTCGTGTCCATGTAGCTCCACCGTTTGTTGATCGGTATGCATCCAAACCACCACAAAGCAGTTCATTTGTATTTCTTGGATTAACCGCTAAAGTAAGATTGTACCAGCCCTGTCCGCTGCCAAGACCGGCCGGCAATATAGTTGTGTTTTGTTTTACCCAGGTTACACCACCATCAACAGATTTATAACAGCTATCAGTATTATGTGCTGTGTTTGTAGTAACACCATACACGGTATCTGCAATTGCTGCAAGCTCGAGCCTAACGGCCAATGTATTTGATATCCTAAAATTTGATCCCAATGTCCAACCTGTAGCTTGAGTAACATTAACCGGGTCATTGGTAACATAAGGCCTTACAGTTCCTCCGGCAGTATTATAACCAAAACTTGCATATAATTTACCAGTACTACTTATTTCAAGATCAGTACATGTGGCCGTAGCTGTAGCAGTACCTAAAGCAGTAGGTGTAATATTTTCCCAGGTAAGACCGCCATCTTTAGATCGTGACAGACCATTTAAATTGGATGCAGGCGATGCAGTAGTTCGTGATCCCAGGTAAACATTACCTGCATTATCACAAACTATCCTGAAGTTCCTGATGAAATTTACAGAAGAAGGAAGTTGCGTCCATGAAAGACCTTTGTCAGTAGATTTCCAAACTCCTTTACCCAATACAGCGTCTGCATTGCTTGCAGCTTCTCCTGTACAGAAATACATGATGCTTGGGTTTGCAGGGTTCTGACAGATAAATGCAATCGCAAGATTGCTGAAAAAATCATCAACTGCCGTCCAGTTTGGAATTTCAGACAGGAAATTTGTGCAACGCCATAAACCCCCAGCCACACCACCAGCAAACACTGTATTGCCAGTAGGATCATTTAAAGTATCAACCAATACTGCACGTACACGACCTGCAGTATAATTTACACCAGCACGGGTGTTACCATTGCTTGGGCCAAGACTATCATAAATTGGTCCCCGCTCCTGCCAGAGTAATGCTTGTTGAAGACGTTGCTGAGGCAATTGATTTTTTAATTGCTCGGTATAAACCATGGCATCATAAAGCCTGGTGTAAGGAACATAGCCCAAAGCAGGATCTTTCAGGCGATCAGCCTCAAATTGATCTCTTTCCATTGGGCCATCATAGCCTTCTTCCTCTTCTTCTTCATCAATAAAAACCTTTGATTGGGATGTTGTACAGGAATAAAAAGTGTAAGCGCATAAAACGGCACTTACCATAATCAGGTAAAATTTTCTCATGCTTTAATTAATTTTTGGTTTAGCATCAAGCGAAAGCTGAAGATACGTGTTGTTACGAAGACAACCTTTTGACGGAGAAATATTTATTTACCGTCTGTGGAAAAAAGGCTGTGGAAAAGATTTTTCCAAAAGACTAATTCTCTGTCTACAATCATATAATAAAAAAGTGTCGGATTCACCGGCACTTTTTTTATCAGGTTATCGAAATTTACTGTTTGATAAAAGGAGAAGTATATAATTTTTCGCTGATGCCTAATCGCAGGGTATATCGTCCTGTCGGTAAAACAGCAGCATTAATTGGCTGATAAATTCTTCCGGCATCAGGTAATACGCCGGTGCCACGTTGAACCAGTTGCCCATTGTTATTAATCAATTGCCATTCGAATTTGCCGCCTGCCCCGTTTGTCGTGAGTTCAAATGAAGCATTGGACACAACAGGATTTGGTAATATGTTTAGCTGAATACCTTTCACCGGCCTGTTATTTTTTACAGAAACGATATTTGAAAATACCGGCGGCCTCCCTACTTCAGTTGCGATCACACGATAATAGCCCATTTCAGCACCAAAGGAATGTTCAAATCTTCTAGCACTGTACGAAAGTTCATTTACATCTGTGAACCTTGATCCATCAGGACTGTACTGAACCATAAATTTGGTATCGCTGGTTACATCTTCCGCAGTCCAGCTAAGTAATGATTTGCCATTACCTGCCAATGAAGCCTGCAATCGAACATCACGTACCGGAAGTACGACATTGAAATTTGCAGTAAAAATTCCACGACCATGTGTAGCTGCCGCAATTGTATTATCAGATGTCCTCACTTTAAGCATATCAGTTCTTACTGTTGGAAAACCAGGATTGGTCGTCCACACTGTTGAACCTCCATTGAGAACATCGGTTGTGTATACTCCGGCTTCTGTTGCTAATATTACAGTACTGTTGCTTCCAGGCTCAAACACGGCCCATCGAACCGGCATATCTGGCAGGTTGCCATCGCATGTAGTCCAACTGGTGCCACCATTGCTAAAAAATGCCCAGCAGATTATTATCATCTGTACCAACTGCCACACAGTTAATAGTACCAACGGGAAATGAAGCACTGCCAATAGCAGTCGTATTTGCATTAGCAGTTCCTGCATTTACAGAACTGGCATTATCAAGACGCAGAAGTACCCCTCTGCTGCTTCCTATATAAACCCTGTCTGCTGTATAAGGAGAAACTTTAAATGCTGTTGGGTTACTATTAGAAGTTCTTGTCAAAGCACTTAATGTTAATGTTGTGTTTGTTGAACCAGTTTGTGGATTATCCCATCTTCTCAACTCGTTAGTAGGTGCAGCACTATTACCATTACTACAATACATCACATTCAATACATCATCATAATCAAATGGGTTAATAAATAAGCCTTCTGTTGAAGACAATGTTATACCCGACCATGAAGTACCTCCATTTGTACTGCGACGGTATTGGTTGTAGACATAACTGGTAAATTGATATTGCGGTTGATCCTGATCGATGTGTACGTAGGCGCCATCACCACCGGTTACTTCAACTGAAGAAGTAAGGCCGGAGCCATTCAATTTATGACTGCCATTATCCTGCGCCCCTGCCAACATATAGTCTGTGAGTGTCGGATGCAATGAAATTGAAAAAAATTGTTTTAAGGAAAGATTCCTGTTCCTGTCACTGAATGTAGACCCATTATTTCTTGAAAGAAAAATACCACCATCGCAACCAATAATTATCCTTCTTTCAGTTCCTACATTGTACCATTGCATGAAATGATGGTCGGCATGAACATAAGGCCCGGTAACTCCTGCCCAATATGTCATTCTTGTAATAGTAGTACCGCCATCTACAGAAAGATATGCATCAAGGCCGCCTACGATCACACTATCAGTAAAGTTAGGATTGATGGCAAGTGTAATTCCATACCAGCCCTGACCATTTGATAAAGATGTTGTAAAGCTTGCACCATTACGTTGCGTCCAGTTAGCGCCTCCATCTGTTGAACGATACATATCAACAACATTATTTGAGCCATTACTCGGTGCTGCATAAATAATATTTCCGACTGTTGCCAGCTCTATTCTGTTGGCTGCAGTTGTAAGACCTGCTGCTGGTGATGTCCATGTTGCTGTGGTAACGGTTGATGGGTTATCAGTATAACGATAGTTACTTACGCCGCCCCCGCCTGTAGAATACCCAAAGCTTGCATGAAATCTTCCGGTTGAACTTATTTCTATATCAGTGCAATTAGAGTTTGATGCCGTCATACCTGAAGGTGTGATATTGGTCCAGGTAGTACCGCCGTCAATAGAACGAACAAGTCCATTTGATTGAGTTGGTAATGGAGCTGATGTTGTACGCAATGCGATGTAAACATTACCAGAAGCATCACATACTATTTTGAAAGCCCTCCAGTAATTGGTAGTAGAGGCTAATTGTGTCCAGGTAACACCATGGTTGGTAGATTTCCAAACTCCTTTTCCGTAAACAGCGTCTGAATTGCTTGGTGCCTCGCCAGTAGAAAAATACATCACATTCGGATTAGTAGGATCCTGGCAGATAGATCCGATGGCAATGCTTGCAAAATTGTCGCTTACAATAGACCAGTTGGCCGGTTGGGTTAAAAAATTTGTTGTCTTCCATAACCCACCTGCTATACCCGCTGCAAAAACAGTATTACCGGTTGCATCAGAAGCATCAACCATGATGGCCCGCATCCGGCCTGATGTGTATTCATTATTTGCTCTCAGGTTACCATTACTCGGGCCAACTACATCATATATGGGACCACGGGCCGTCCATGCATAGCTTGTACTCATCCTCGCAGAAGAAAAAATTTCTTTTTGATAATTGGTAAACTCAATCGCATTCATCAGCCGGTCTGCAGGCACATATCCCAATGCAGGATCTTTTGTTTTTTCAAACTCCTGCATTCCAATTTGCATCGGTCCGTCGTAGCCTTCTTCACCCTCCTCAGCTTCTTCAGCTTTTTTTTCCTCTTCGAGTTCTTCACCCTCTTCTCCTTCTTTGAGTTCTTTAAAGGCATAAACTTTTTGGTCTGGCTGCAATTTTTTAGAGCTGATGATAGAAATGAATAGAAGGATGCATCCGCCCAGAATGGTTAAATTCTTACGCATAGGATATTGGTGTTTGTGCTGCTAAAATATAATCCTATGAACAGAATTAGAATGTATTAATACCCGATTTACTATCCTGGCTTTTTGGGAGAACTACTAAGCATATAAAAGAAAAATCCCGCCTTTGGACGGGATAAGAATTCACTTACCATTTATCTACTTCTTCAGAACCGGTATTATTAGTGTTGGTATCCTCCACTGGTGCAACGGGAGCTTCTGATTTTATTTCAACATGATTAGTTGGTTCTACAGCTGTTTCACTTGTCATTTCACCATTACTTTCCATTTCCGGATTATCATGATTAAATGCATCGAAATCAAAATCCGGCATCAATTCAGTTTTCACATAATCAACTGCTTCGCCGAGGGCTTTAATAAATTTATTGAAATCTTCTTTGTATAAGAATATTTTATGCCTGTCATACCCATTATCATCAAAGCGTTTGCGGCTTTCGGTGATAGTAAGATAATAGTCATTACCACGGGTAGCCCTTACATCAAAGAAATAAGTCCTTCTTTTGCCAGCACGGATACGCTTGCTGTAAATACTTTCCATTTTCTTGTCGTTGTTCTCGTAAGCCACTTTATAAAATTTTACAGTTTAAAAATCAGTTGTTTATAAAAAGAAGTCACAAATATATTGATGTTTTTGAAACGGCCAAATCTTGCTGAAAAATCAATCTTCGGGGTCGAAACCGCTGAGTTGTCGACGATAGATGCCGGCATAGTACCCATTTAGTTCCATTAACTGGTTATGGCTACCCTGTTCAGTTATTTCTCCCTCATCCAGCACTATGATTTTATCAAAACTGAAGAGTGTATATAAACGATGGGTAATAATAATTACAGTTTTTTCTTCCAATGATGCATCAAGGTTCTGCATGATCTCCCTTTCTGTTTTTGAATCAACCGCACTCAGGCAATCATCAAATATTACAAATGAAGTTTTTTTAATTAAAGCCCGGGCAATAGAAACTCTTTGCTTTTGGCCACCGCTTAATGTTACACCCCTCTCTCCTACCATTGTGTCATATTTTTCTGCAAACTGTTCTATATCCCTGTTGACGCCGGCATTTTTTGCAGCTTCAACTATACCACCATTGTTTTCATCAATACCAAAACTGATATTATTCTTTACAGAATCACTGAACAAAAAAACATCCTGCGGCACATACCCTGTCTGTACACGCAATTGATTTAAATCCCAGTTTTTAATATTTGTTCCTTCGATCAGTATTTCACCATTTGTACAATCATACATTCTTAGTAACAACTGGGCAATTGTCGATTTTCCACTTCCGGTTTTTCCGATGATAGCAATACGTTCGCCAGGTTTTATCGTAAGGTTAAAATTTTTCAAGCCCTGTATACCTGTATGCGGGTAAATAAAATCAACATTTTTAAATTCAATATTTCCCTTAATAATTGATTTTACCGGCGATTGTGTATTCTGAATTTCAGGTTCTGTTTGTAAAAATTCATTCAGCCTTTTTTGAGAAGCGGCAGCCCGTTGTATCATACTTGCCGTAAGACCGATTGCACTGACAGGAAATGTCAATATAGTAACATACAATACAAACTCCACAATTGTTCCCAAAGTGATGCTATGAGTACCGTTAATATAATAGATACCACCGATCATGATGGTGATAAGAATACTTAACCCGATCAATAAAGTAATAGAAGGAAAATAAATGGCTTCCACTTTTGCCAGCCCTATAGCATTATGCCTGTACTCTTCCGATTTTTTTGAAAAGAAACCCAGCATTGCATTTTCCTGGACAAATGATTTAATAACGCGGATACCTGAATAAGATTCCTGTGAATGCGTTGTAAGATCAGAAAGCAGGGATTGGTTTTTTTCACTGCGCCGGTTGATAATATTATTTACAAAATAAATAGCAATAGCCAGCAGTGGTAATGGCGCCAACACATACCATGTAAGTGCTGCATTCGTTTCAAACATAAAATAAACGCTGAGTGAAATGACCGCTACCAGATTAACAAGATACATCAGTGCAGGCCCGGTAAACATTCTTACCCGGCTTACATCTTCGGCAATACGGTTCATCAGGTCGCCGGTATTATGCGTTTTAAAAAAAGCAGTATCTAATTTCTGATAATGCTGAAACACTTCATTTTTCTGATCGTACTCAATGTGGCGGCTCATTACAATGATCGTTTGCCGCATGAGAAACAAAAAGAAACCACGAAGCAATGCCAGAACAAGAATAGTAATACCACAGATGGCTACAACATTGGTTTGCTTTATGTTTTTCATCCATTCAACAAACCATTCCACAATTCCGGAATAAACCGGTGGATTTTTTGGCTCAGTATATCCCGGCAGATTAAGACTTTTCTGAACAAAATCAATAACAAACCGGGTGATCTGCGGCGCCAGAACAGCAAAGTAGTTGGATAGAAAAACGAATGCGATTCCGAACGATAAACGGACACGGTATTTCCAGAAATACTTATTGAGGGCCTTGAGATGCTTCACTATCAGCAAAATTAGGTGGATGTAATTAGCTAAATACACCACTTGTCAATTCGCTGAAACAAAAAAATTTATTTATAGCTCCCTGATTTTGCTGATTTATCCTTCAAACCTATTTTTGCGCCGGAGAGATGGCAGAGCGGTCGAATGCGGCGGTCTTGAAAACCGTTGACCCAAAAGGTCCGGGGGTTCGAATCCCTCTCTCTCCGCATTTCTCGGAGAAAATTAGCGCAAAGCTGGCTTCCAGACTAAATTACGGAAGTTGAGTGTAACCGAAAACGCACCGACTCACAAATGACTCACCTGAAAATGGTGAGTTTTTTATTGCTTTCTCAATAAAAATCACATCGAATGAACAACACGAAATACATATCAAAGACCGCATCATTCCGATCAGCATTAATTACCAGAAACATTTTAATATATTACTGAAAAAAAAGAAAGACCTGAGGAATTACAATAATAAATCCACAAGCAAAACTCAGAACTCCATTGTTATATAAACATTAATCATTTTGGCACTTTTGCGGCTGGTCTTACTTCACTGCCTGCTTGTTTGGTTAGATCATCGCCTAATTGTTTTCTGTATCCGTCTGCGATAACCATGAGTTGCTGAACAATCTCCGGGTGATATTCTTTTACATCCAGTGTTTCTCCCGGGTCTGTTCTCAAATCATACAAAGCTAGACTTACACTATCACTTGCATATTTACCCGGCCATCCATTATAACCGATAGCAGATGCTTTTTTATAAGTTTGAGAAACGCACGGGAAGGTTAATTTCCATTGCCCTTTCCGGATACATTTTAAATTATTCCTGTCATAGTAATAAACCATTTCATCGCGGGGGTTGGCGTTTTTTTCCTGCTTGAATAATGAAAGAATATTCACGCCATCAATTTTTTTCACCGGCATTTTCGCTTTACATATTGAAACAAGTGTCGGAAGCAGATCCATACTTGCCGCCATATTATTACAAATAGAGCCAGACTTGATCATTCCCGGCCAGCTAATGATAAAAGGAACTCTTACTCCACCCTCCCATGCACTTCCTTTTCCTTCACGAAAACCACCGGTGTTTCCACCATGATCTCCATAAGTTAACCAGGGACCATTATCACTGGTAAAAATTACAATTGTATTTTTTGTAAGACCATTTGTTTCCAGTGTTTTCATGATCTCACCCACTGACCAGTCAATCTCCTCCATCACATCGCCATATAATCCAGCACCACTTTTGTTTTTGAATTTATCCGAAACAGCTAAAGGGACATGTGGCATGTTATGGGCCAGGTATAAAAAGAAAGGATTGCTTTTATTCTTCTTAATAAAATTGACAGCTCGTTCAGTGTACATAGTAGTAAGCTGAGCAGCATCATCCAAAGTTGTGATCGTTTTTGTTCTTTCATTTCCTTCGATTAGTTTCAACACCGGCCACTTGCCTCTTGTAGTTGAAGTATCAGCAGGTTTGCCATCATAATTCACGGGCCAATAATCATGTGAATAGGGCAGACCAAAAAATTCATCGAAGCCATGGCCCATTGGGAGAAAAGGTGGTTTATATCCCAAATGCCATTTGCCAACCATACACGTTTTATATCCGTTTGCTTTTAATAATTCAGGAATGGTTTCTTCATCCGGATTCAAAGCGATATCAGCAGTAGGACTTAACGCACCGCTGATACCAATGCGATTGGGATAACAACCCGTTAAGAAAGAAGCACGGGAAGGGCTACAGACTGCCTGCGACACATAAAAGTTTGTGAACTGCATTCCCTGGTTTGCAAGTTTATTGATATTGGGAGTATGATATGGATAACCACCATAAGATTCAAGATCGCCATAACCCATATCATCCGTTAATATGAGAATAACATTGGGAGTATTTGCTTTTTCTTGCTGCGGTTCGAGTTGTTTGAAACCAGAGAGACCAACAACCACTATTGCAAAACTTAGAAACCAAACCAGTATATTACTTTTTTTCATGTTCAGGTTTTTTACTTCAAGAGAAAGCAAACATTAAAGGTATTGTTTTCAAAAGCCGGATGATCTGCATTTCCTTTTGAAGGTTCATTGATAGAAGCTGCTGCAAATAGAGCGATAGGTTGTCCATTTTTATCAGTAACTACAAAAGGACGTTCAAGATGAGCCAATTTTGTTTTCTTTGCGTCTTTCATTTTCATTTCCCTGAGTGCAATCAAGGGGTGTGAAGCAGGCTGCCAATGCAAACCATCAACGGAAGTAATCAAAGCCAAAGCACCGAACTGTGGAACTAGCTTTTTACTATTGGAATAATATTTGACCGCAGCGTAAAACCGTTTTCTTTTTTTATCATACCACATGCAAGGATCTTCACAAGCCATCTCTGCCGAAGTAAATACTTCACCAAGCATTTTAAATGGGCCATCTGGTTTATCACTCTTCGCCATCCAGAAGGTCATATTACCAACATTTGGTTTGCGGGATTTATACATCATATAGAATTTCCCATCCGGTCCTTGTGTTACCGTAGGATTTGTAGCTACTTCAAATGTGTTGACATTATCAGGAACCATTAAAGGTGATGAAGGTTTTTCATATTTACCATTCACCAGGTCAGCAATAGTTTTCGCTTTTATCACTCCTATCTTTTGTGTGCTATTATATTCCAACCAGTGCTTCCAGTCCTTACTCATTTTTGATTCATCTTTAAACTGAAGAGTTGAATCAAATGAATTGCTGATATAATAGAGATAATAATAATTACCGAATTTTCTCATCTGTGGGTTATGCATAGTAAACCTGTCCCAATGATCAGGATTACCATCGCCTTTCAATACTGTTGATACATATTTATACGGGCCATTGAGTTTATCAGAAACTGCATAAGCAATTTCAGAATACTTACACCATCCTTTGAAGCCGTTGAAAATATAATTCATGGAATCATCATCCAATTTTCTTTTACTATGTGACCAGCGGGAATAAAACATATGATATTTTCCATCTTCTCCTTTAATTACACTACTGCACCATGTATAAAAACTATCGGAAACAAATATTCCAGGTGAACCTGGTTTCTGCAACAAGGATTGAAAGTCCAGGTTATCCTGGCAAAAGGAATTTCTTGTAAAACAATTTAATACTAGTAAAAAGATCACCCGAGATATTATCGTTCTTTTATTTATCACTTTTCTCAAATTATTTTTCGAGAGGTTTTATCCAGATAGCTTGTCCGCCTGAAGCGATCAGTTTTGTATCCAGCACTGTAAAAGCATCAACTTGTATACGTTTGATAGAAACTTTTGTTCGAACCTTTGAATTGGAATCATCATAATAGATACTCGCTTCGTATTTTTTTCCAGGCGTTAAAAAGTTCAAGGGGGTTTTCAAATCCCTTTTTTCAATATTGGTAACTGTACCAACAAACCAGTAATCACCTTTTCGGCGGGCAATGGTAACATGTTTTGCTATTTCTCCATCCACCACTTTTGTATCATCCCAAACAGTGGATACTTTATCAAAGAATTCCAATTCAGGTTCATCTTGTGAATCTCCAGGTTTGTCATACCAATACAAAAACTGCAGCGGACTATAGAAAACAACTGCCAGTGCCAATTGATGCCCCGAAGTTGTTTTCATCACTCTTGCATTTTGTGTTTCTGCCAATCGTGGTTTTAATTCTGGACGATGGTAATAACAGATCGTATGGTCGGCGGCTCCGGCAATAAAACGTGTAAAAGGAAGAATGGTACTATTTGTTGCTTCAGGCATTTCTTCATTACCACGTACACCTTCCTGCGTTAATAAATTAGGATAGGTTCTACTGAAACCAGTTGGCCTGTATTCATCATGAATATCTACCATCAAATTATACTTCGCACATTTCTTAATTGCATCATGTAACCAGGTTGTCCATTTGTGCGAACCTACTTCTACAAAACCAAACTTAATTCCACGAACGCCCCATTTCTGATATAAAGGAAGAATTTCATCTAACTGTTTATACAATGCCCGCTGATTCACATAAAGAAATACACCGATTCCTTTTTCATTTGCATAACGAATTACTTCCTGCAAATCCAGATCACTATTTGGATTGCGGCGGGGATCAACATTTACTTTAGTCGCATCAGAAGTATCAGCATATTCATACCCATACCAGCCAGCATCGAAATGAATATATTGTAAATGACGTTTTACCGCAAAATCAACTAACTCTTTTGAGCCTTTCATTGAAAGACTCATTTCACGTATTATTTTCCCAGGCTGGATCCATGAAGTTTTTTTGATCTCACATGCCGGATTCAGGTTCAACAAGAGATCATTATTTGCCAGCAATTCTCCTGCATGTTCCGCAACCATTACTACTCTCCACGGAGTTGCGAATGGCGTTAAGAAATCTACACGATCATATATAGAACAATTAATAGTGTTTGCTTTGTTTGAATCAAGTGAAAATTTTGTACGGGAATAGTAGACCATCTCTGCTTCCGCCAGACAAGCATATTTCCCATCAGGAAGTTGTAACACAAGTGGCCTTTCACTTTCGCCAGGCCAATTACTCATTGGCAACAACTTGTATTCACCTTGTGCCCTGTTTGTAAACCAGGCCATTGTTCCTTCGGGCACTGTAAAATTTGTCAACTCTTTTTGAATATTGATATCCTTTTCTCCTTTGCGATTTTCAGGAAAAAAATATCGAAATGCAATGCCTTCGTTATAAGCTCTTACTTGTATTTGCAGTTTTAAATTTTCATCGTTGTTACGTAGTAATGTAATTGTCATTCCCTGGTAATGATCCCGAACCTGGCTTCGTTCGCCATATACCGGTTTCCAAACTGTGTCTTGTTTTGAAACAAAAACATCATTCAATGCAAATCCACGATCCCAACCATTTAATCCTAATGAAGAAGAAAGTATAACAGCTTTTTTATTATGAGAGATAGAATAAACAGGTGCTCCGTTATTCGACAGATCAAATACAAATTGAAGCTTACCATCCGGTGATGAGATCTGTTTGGAAGATTGCGCAACCAAATACTGCGACAAAAGCAGACCACAAACAAAAAATATAATTATCCTGGACATATAGCGAAGGGGGTAAAATAAATTTAATATGCAAGGTGTGCTTAATTAATTATTTATTTGTTCTTTTCTACTTAGACTCTTTATAAGCATGATCAGCAGGAAGATCAATCCCTTTCCAAATCTTTTTGCTTGTCCAATCTTCAGCTTTACCGGTCCAAAATGGATCGTTTGCAGGCAAGCCAAGGGGTAACAATCCAACCGTACACAAATACAGACTGCCAGTAGTAATATAGTTTTCGGCCATACTGGGTTGACTACCTATTACACCCATATTGAGCCATCCTTTAGAATCAAATGTGTTGGGAGCTTTCATTGTGCGGTACACAACAAGCGACAATGCGCTGCGAACCTGTGCAGGTGAAATTTCGGCTGGTAAATTTTTTTGCAATGCAATTTGTGAAAGCAGCTGGAATGCTCCAAAGCGATAGATCATGGAACGACCAATAGGTGGGTAAGTTCCTTCTGGTGAGATCAATCTTTCCTGCACTGCTGCATAACGTTGTGCCCTGTTCAAAACTTTTTGATACGAGATGACTGTGTCCATTTTTTTTTCACTCAACACTCTGGTAATATCAAGCATCATGGGTTGAATAACAAAACTGTTATAGTAGTCCCAGTGAAACTCTTCGCCATCACCATAAGCTCCGTCTCCCTTGTACCAATCCATATGTTTTTGCAATGCATACACAATGCGATGCACATCGCCACCATTACCTGATTTTATTAAAAAGGCTTCAATGATTGCACTAAATAACAGCCAGTTATTTTCCCCCGGTTTGATAACCCGCGAACTCTTTAATGCATTTACAATATTTGCCTTCGTTGCATTATCAAGTGGCTCCCATAACTGTGTATAACCCCGCAATAAACCCTGAGCCATAAAAGCGGCATCCACCAGTGGTTGTTGTTGTTTATTAAAATTCAAAAAGTCGGGTGAAGATGGATCAACTGCAACAGTTAAAGCTTTACGGGTTAGCTGGATATATTTTTCTCTCAGCTTTCCTTCAGCGGTATTATCTACTCCTAATTCAAGCCATGGAGCTATTCCGGCTAACGTTCTGCCAAAGGCTTCGAGATGAGCAACTCTTACCCGGTTGGAGTCTTTATTGATCACCGGCATCTTGGCCCGCAACTGTTCCTGGCTAAGATTTTTTAATACGGGATCAGCGATCTTTATCATTGTTGCTATCCAATATTCACGACTATCATATTTTTCAACATTTTGCTGGCTAAATGCTGAAAAATTAAACAGCAATACAAGGGCTGAGCTTATTATGGCATTTGAAACAATCTTTCTTCTCATACAAATTCTTTTTATGATGGAAAACAATCGAAAAAATTTCAGCACTCGCAAAAGAAATTTTGCTTTGCTTGCATTTTAATAGATTATTATTTTAGTTTCTGATCGGTCAGTATCCCAGGTTTTGAACAAGAATTGGATTGTTACCAATTTCACCAGACGGAACAGGATATAATTCTGAGCCCAGTCGCCACGAATTAGTAGGTGATAATGGCCTGAGCACTGTCTCTGCACGATTGGTACGTTTTAGATCGAGCCAGCGATGTCCCCATTCTGCAAAAAACTCGACCTGGCGTTCTTTCTCGATAGCAAGATAAAAAGCATTTTGATCTGCAGGATTCACGGCTGGTAAACCAGCACGGCTGCGAACTGTATTAAGATCTGTTATAGCCTGCGCCAACTTACTTCCACCTTGTCGTGCCCTGGCTTCTGCACGAATCAGGTATTGTTCGGTGAGGCGAAATACAATATAATATTCCGTCACTGTAACAGAAGTTCCAGCTTTATATTTTGCAGGAAAAGCCCAGGTAGGATTTGCAACAGGGCTACTAAATCCTATCCATTGTGTTTTACGATTATCGTTTGGCTCGAAAGCAGACAAGAGGTTTTGTGTTATTTCAAAACTGGGTCTTGCACCAGCTGCTGTAAGAAAGAAAAAAGCCTCGTTTGTATTGATGCTTGCACGGACAGGTTGCAATTGCCAGATCGTTTCAATGCTTTCTTTTTTGAAAACAAGGTCAATAGCAGGCAGACTTGCTCCATAAACACCTGATGTAATAATGGCATCCGATTCAGCTTCTGCATCCGCCCATCTTTCTAAGTACAGGTATGTACGGGCCAACAAGGCTCCGGCTGTTGCACGATTGGGGCGAAGTCTTTCAGGTGTTAGATAGTTTGCGGGAAGCAGTTGCTTAGCATCTTTCAGATCATTGAGGATTTGCTCCCAAACTCTGGCCGATGGGGTTCTGGCCATATTCATATTTGCCCGGTAGTCCGTACTCAAAACAAGGGGTACATCACCAAACAGGTTTACAAGATAGAAGTAACAAAACCCACGTATGAATTTGGCTTCTCCTTCAGCAAGTTTTTTTCCATCTGGTGTCATGCCTGTTGAAGGAGCAATGCCTTCAAGGATAGCATTTGCACGGTAAATATAATTGTACCCATCCTTCCAGAAAGCTGCTACATTCGGATTTGGAGGAGTAAGATCATGTGTTGCAAATTCCTGGAAAGCCGGAGTGTTAATATTGCTCTGAGTCCACTGCAATTCATTACCTGAAAAACCGGCCAATGCTGTCATAGAAAAACAGACGAATGATCCCTCACCTCCGAATTGGTAATTCATCATATCAATATAAATAGAAACTATTGCCGAATTTGCTGATCTATCATCTGCAAATACTTTTTCTGTGGTGAGAATGCCTGGCGGATTTTCAACAGTTACAAACTTCTTGCAAGATGGTAAGATGGTTGTCAGCATCACCACCATAAGAAAGTACCGGGTGTTTGCTTTTATATCTTGAAGTATGCCTGTATAGTATTTCACAATTATTCTTTGTCTCTAAATTAAAAAATGACCTGTATACCTACGCTTAGCATCCTGAGTGGCAAAGTGTAATACGATAATGTTTCCGGATCCCCGTATTCATACGGAGTGAACGTGAACAGGTTTTGTCCCTGGAAATACACTTTTAAACTTTCTATCTTAAATTTTTCGATCAGTTTTTTGTCGAATTGATAAGAGAGTGATACATTCTTCAAACGAATGAAAGATGCGTTCACTACTCTGGCACTGGAGAAATTGGAATAAAGGCTGAATTGAGTAACAGCTGCCCCGGTAGTAGAGAATTTCTGTATATCGGTAATTTCTCCTTTATGCTGCCATCTGTCTAAAACTAATATAGTCTGATTTGAACGGTTACCCGGCGCCACGAAGTTAATGCTGCTCAAACCGTCTTGTTGAACAAAATGGAAGAACAGATCAAGAGACCATCCTTTGTAAGTAAAAGTATTTTGCAATCCACCATAAAGGCGCTGTCCCAAATCACGTACCTGGGTTCTGTCTTTAGTCAGGTTGATCCCATTAAGCTTGTAAATACCGGTTGCAGTATCAACCCCCTGGTACTCGAGGTATTTGCGTACGGTAACAGGATATCCTATAATAAGCGCATTGGCAAAGCTTGATGTTTCAAGATTAGGATATGCCACCAATTCGCTGCGTGGTATCGAAATGTTGAATGAACTTTTCCAGGTAAAATTCTTTGTCCTGATGTTGGTAGTATTGATCATGAATTCCCAACCCCTGTTTTCAACTATTGCATTCCTGTTGGCCGTAATGCTTGCAAAGCCTGTCTGTGATGGAAGCGTGTAACCGATCAGTTGATTATCGCTCCGGCTCATATAATAAGTGGCGCTTGCAAACAACCTGTCTTGAAAAAATCCAAGCTCAATTGCAGCTTCCCATTTTTGATTGCGTTCCCAGGCAAAATCAGGATTTTGAAGATTTATTGGAAAAAAACCACTAATACCCTGGTAAGGAAGGGCGGCACTTGTAGTACTCCAACGTGCTATGTACTGGTAGTTGCCAATACGGTCGTTGCCTGTAACACCGATACTTGTTCTGATCTTACCGTAGTTAAGGAAGGAAATATTTTTCATGAACTTCTCTTCAGAAAATATCCACCCCGCTCCCACTGCACCGAAATTGCCAAATTGTTTTCCCGGTCCAAAACGACTGGACCCGTCGCGACGGCCAGATATATTTATAAGGTACTTATTGTTATACCTGTAACCAACCCTGCCAAAAAAAGCGTTGTACCGGTACTTACCGTAGTTGCTGGTAACCGATTTTGTAGCCGCAGGACCTGGTGTTCCAAGTAATTCATCACTTGCATACCCGGTGGCACTTATTGTTGCTCCTTCTGTAAGCTGCTCCTGGAAACTACAACCCGCCAGCACTTGTAACCGGCCTTTCCCAAATTGTTTAGTGTATTCTGCCTGCGGCTCCACGATCCAGTTTCGCTGGGACTCGTTAAAAAATTGAGCTGAACTTATTGGCGTTGTCCCTAAAGGGCTTTGAGAACTTACCGGGTTGGTAGTTCTCTGGTCAAGGCGTACGATATTCATCCCTCCATCTATCCTGATCTCAAAATTTTTGCTGAAACGATAACCCAAATTGATATCGCTGATGGAGTGTTCTGTTACGCCTTTGTATAGCTTTTTTGTAAATTGAAGTGGGTTTGAAAAATTGACACCCTTATCACTCCAGACCAGGTTTCCATTCGCATCAAGCGGGTAGGGCGCATTGGGTATCGTAGTTAGCAATTGGCCCATATCTATTGTATTGATATTATTATTATCAATGTTATATCCTGTACTTAGTGTAAGAGAAAATTTCTTATCAATAGAATGATGCGTCATGTTTGCCCGAACATGAATACGATCATCGAACATGTTACCATAGAAGACAGGCGTCTCACGGTGGTAGCCTGTTGAGAGCGAAAACCGGGTTTGCTCGTTTCCCCCTGAAAGGCGTACCTGTGCATCATAACTACGTGCGGTTTCACCCATCAATATTTTTGCCCAGTCATTATAACGTGTCGTGTCCCATACCATAAAATCGGTGGCATTAGATGCTGTGGGAATAATTCCATCATTCTTAAACGCTTCTTTTCGCATTGCCACATATTGCTGTGTATTCAGCATTTCAGGCATAATGGTAGGCCGTCCCCAACCGGTATAAAAACTTGCCTCAACGGATGTCTTATTTGCTTTGGCTTTTCTTGTAGTGATGAGTATTACCCCATTTGACCCTCTTGAACCGTAGATGGCAGTAGCATCCGCGTCTTTCAGCACTTCAATGCTTTCAATGTCGGCAGCATTAAGGGTTACAAATGGACTTGTACCGTTAGTGGCGTTGTTAAGTCCTCCCAATGTTTGGGCTGTAACATTATTTGAAAATACTACAGTGGATAGCGAATGGGCAAAAGGTACACCATCAATAATGTATAGAGGCTCGGACCCGGCTCCAAGAGAGTTTCTGCCACGGATACTTATACTAACTGCCCCACCGGCCATACCGTTGACTTGAGTGATCTGCAAACCCGGCGCTCTTCCTCCTAATGCAAGCATGGGATTTTCTACCGGTTGATTCCTGATATCTTCCCCTTTTATTTTTGAAATGGATCCTGTACTAAAACGCCTCGTGGTTGTACCATAGGCAATCCTCTGCACCTCATCCATTACACTAACTTTTGTTTTTACATTTATTGTTAACTCTCTCCTTCCATCTAATTTTATTTCCAGTATTTCAATACCAACTGCGGAAATTATAAGACTGCCCTCGAGATCCTTGACCACTATAGCAAACTCACCCTTGTCATTGGTTGAAGTTGCAGCTTTGCCAGTACCCTTAGCGGTAATAGTGGCTTGCACTGGCTCACCTCCATCGTTTACGATGCGGCCACGAACTGTAATTGGTGGCGACGGCAATGGAGTTTGTTCTTTTATTATTGAAGGATCTTTTTTTACAATAGCGATGGTTTTGTTTTCAATGGAGTAATCTAATAGCTGGTCATGCAGAATTTCTTTTAACACCTGTTCAATTTCAACATCCTTTACCTGTATGGTTACAGGTTTGGCTCCGTCAAGTATGCTTACATCATAAAAGAAAACATAACCGGTTTGTTTTTTTATTTGCTTAAATATCTTTTCCAGGTTGGCATTTTTTTCAGAAATAGTTACTTTCTGACTATACCCGTTGACACTTGCGGTGAGGCAGGCTGATAAGATAATAATGGTCGTGAGTTTCATGACTCGTAGCGTTTGACAGTTAGCTTAGGGAAAGATACCGAAAAAAGTTCAGCACATGCTTTTACATGACAACTTCAAAAGCATACATAAATTTAAAACATAATTTTGTTTTTAGATTGGGTGAAACAATAAGGAGTCTGCAAGGACATGTATTGTTGGGGTTAACCCGAACCAACACATCCTTATAGGAAGTGTAAACCATTTTTTTACATTGCTTGCAATGGTAGTAGTTGAAGAAGATGACAAAAAATAAAAGGAGCCTGAACAGGCCCCTCGTAACCAAAACTAACTGCTTATGAGAAAAATTTATCTTAGTTTTTTTGTTTTAAATATCAATTAGCTTAACCTTTTACTAAAGGTTTTTCTTGTAAAGCCTTATCCAAATATTTTTTAAGGTCTTCTTTTGCTTCAGGTCTTGGGCAACGAACTTCTATCCATTTACCATCTTTGCTTATCAGTAAAAATCTTGGAATGGCATTGATCTCATATTTTTTTCCAAAATATTTTCCCATGTCATCAAATAATTGCAAAGGCGGCAAATTTTCTTTCTTTATCGTGTTGAGCCATTTCTGACGATCCCTCTCCCTATCAATGGTTATACCCAGGAAAACAATATCACTGTTGTTCTTATATTCTTCTTCAACTTCTTTAAGAAAGGGAAATTGTTCCCTGCAAGGTCCGCACCATGTTGCCCACACATCTATAAATACTACTTTGCCTTTAAAGTCTTTCATGGAGATCATACGACCAGTAGAATCCGGCAGCGTAAAATTGTATGCGGATTTGCCAACATACGCTGTATCGCTGCTGAATTGATCGTAGATCTTTAGGTATTCCCTTTTTACAGAAGCAGGTTTCGTGTATTTTTTATAGGGCTCCAATATGGATCTGAATTCGGTCAGGTTATTAATTGCTATTTCTGACATCTGGTCTTTTAGGAAATAAGATTTTAATGTGTCATTCGAAATTGTATTGATCATCAGCCCGAGCTTTTCATTCTCAGTTAATTGCTTTTTCTTATCTTCCGGTAAAGAAGCAATAACAAGTTTAGTATACAGGTTCATGTAACGTCTTGCTTCACCAATATTTAATAGTGACGCATCACTGAATTTATTTGTTTGTATGAAACTCTGGTAAAAAGCAGGAACATCATTAAAATTCTTCGGTGTACCCCCAAAGCCCTTTGCATTCTTTACTGTGCTATTAAATAAAAATAAAATTGGTGCGAATTCTTTATCAACACCCATTGCCGTTCTGAAAATCTTGCTGAATCTTGAACCAATATGATTGATATTGTTTCTGAAATTGACAATTGATGGTTCCAGGCTTTCATAGGTTTTCTGATAGGCATTAAGATCAAAAGAATCTCTTTGTACCATTATTGAATTATAGCCATAGCTTGTAATTGGAGAGATCAATTGCTGCCATTCTTGCATCAATTGATTTTCTTCAGAACCATTAACGACCTCGTAGGACCCTGACATACCATTAATTGCCAGTTCAAGGTTGTCTGCAGGTTTCAGATAGATACGTATTCTCCAGCGTGGAGAAATGAGATAATAAAAACCTTCCTCTTTTACCAGGCAAGGCAACAAAAAAGGCTTTTCATTACGATTGCTAAAACTATTTATTGTTTCGTAACTGCCATCAACAACTCTCTGCATAGTAATACTTACTCCAACTTTCCAATTAACGAATTTTCCGCTTACAAATGCAATAGAAGATTTTCCTGTATCTGGCTTAAATTCAAATCCTGTTTTTTTCTCAGCATTTAATTTTGACAGGGTAACTTTTAATGAATAGTTCTGTCCTGGTTTAAGTGTTAATGGAAGCGTATAATATTTGTCTGCCTCCAACCTCATGTGCCCCTGTTTTAAAGTTTTTACCTGGAAACTATAATTGATGGTCGTATCAGCGGAAAAAGCAAAAACAAAATCAGGGTTGCTTGGGTTGATCGTGTAGTCACCTAATTTTTCAATTTTCCCGTTTACTGTTTTAATAAGTTGCAGTTCGGCATTTATTTTTTCAGTAAATGTGCCGGTTAAGATCACTTGATCTTGTTGTGCCATAGCAGCATTAAAAACTACCAGGCTGGCAATACCTGCAAAAATATTTTTTATACGAATTTTCATTTTTCGCTATTGGATTGAAGTGTTTGTTCAATTAATAATTTGAATTCCGGATCAGAAGGACGCGGTGCATCCACCGTTACAATTTTTCCTTCTTTATCAAAGATCATAAAGCGGGGAATGCCTTCGACCTTATAATATTTGCCGATAGATTCATCGTAATTGGCAAGCAATTCAATGTTTTTCCATCCTTTCTTTTCAACAAAATTTTTCCAAACCTCTTTTTTCGCTTGTCCATCATGTGATACCCCAATGAATATAATATCATCCCTATCTTTAAACGCCTCTTCTACTTTTTTGAACAAAGGTTTTTCTGCAAGACAGGGAGCACACCACATCGCCCATATATCCATCACAACAACTTTTCCTTTAAAATCGGATAATGAAAAGGTTTGATCTTTTGTATCCTTCAGTGAAAAATTATAGGCTGGAGCACCTTTTGCATACACTGTCAGCTCATCAACTTTCTTTTGGTAAGCTTGTTTTAAATCAGTTGTCGTAAATAGTTTTTTAAAAGGTTCTATATCGATCTTGAATTGTTCGTAATTGGTAATTTGCTTCATACGGTCTAAAGCATATACTGCACGAACCGTATCGTTGCATATCATCTTCATCTTTTCAACAAATGAAGTTGCCAGCATTTGTTCCTGCGTTCCGTATTTCTGGAATAGCTGGTAACCGAGGTTGTATTTTAACAAAGCCAATCCGTTCTCTGATTGTAACAGACCTGTATTGCAAATTTTTTGTTTTGCTATCGGCTGATAAAACTGACTACGTTTAGAATTGCTGTCAAGACCAGAATTCATCCTTTCTCCGTAATGGAAGAAGGCTGCTGCTCTTGCATATTGAAGATCCGCATCTAGTTTTAATGTAAATACCTTTTTGAAAAAGCTATTGTTCGATGGAGTTTTTCTTTTTAGTTCCGCTGCCTGTTCTGCAAGTTTGTTGTATGCAATAATATACTCATCCTTCTTAGTTCTATTCATACCCAGCTTAACAACCCCATTAAACAAATTAGCCCATGTTTGCAGGATAACAGTTTCATGATTTGGACTTTGAACTTTGCAACTATCGAAATCAAGTCCCAATTTGCTGGCATAGATATCAACTGATTTGTTATCACCTGGCTTCAGGTAGATCACATAATTAAATGCCGGCATGTGGCCACCAGCTCTTTGGATAAAATACACACCTTCTTTTTCCATGGAGAATGAAAACATACAAGTGTCCATTTCACTTGGGATTCTGAAGCTAAGTTTTACAGCTTCGCCATTTTCTATTTTGTAAAGGGCAACAGCACTGCCTGTATTGTTATGCACTTTAAAAGTAACCGTTGTTTCAGGACCATTGCCACCATAAACATGTACCGTTACCAGGAACAATAAAACAGTGGTTATTATTTTCAGAGCTTTTTGAAACATACAAATGATTATTTAAGCTTGTTTTTGATTTGCTCTGCGATATAGTTGAGATGATCTTTTGAGTCTTTATCAGTAATTGTAGGGATCGCAGCTAAAATTTCTTCACGCAATTTCTTAAGGTGCAGTGCAAGGAAAGAGCCAGTATCAGTACTAATAGTAACAGGCAGGGCTTCTGCTGCTGCAGGCCCACCAAATAACAAACCAAGGTAATGATCACCTACTTCTGCTTCTTTGATCGAAGCCAATACATTCGATACATAATTCTTCTGTAATCCACGACGGTATATGTCAATTGGTTTTTTATTTTTAAGCTCGGTCCACACACCCGCTTTTACATCGTCCATAAATTCAATGATGGAATATGTATTACCCTTGCCATACCGGTTCTCCTCCAGCAGCAATGTATTGAATACCCTGTCGCTGAGTAAAAGATCAAGTACCCTTGCCTGGCTATTTGCCACTGAACCTATCCTTACAGGATTGCTGATCTTATTCAGCATTTCATTATCGAGTAACCAATCAGGAGTGGTAAAAACTTCTTTATTTAAAAAGGCAACGGCTTCTTTTGATTTTTCTTTTGGTGAATTTACATACACATCACCGGGCTGTTCTACTGTTTTCCATGTTTCATATACACTGGCAACATTGGCAGTTACGTGCATGCAATAACGCAGGTACTGTGTTGCCACCTGGCGATACATATTCCCTAAACCAGTATAGCTGTTGTCATTACTATCCTTAGTCCACTCAGGCAGATGCGCCATTACATATTTCAGGTTCTTAATGCCGTACTCACTTGCCTTCATGCTGTTGTCGCCTACATCTTCTGATTGGCAACGAGCATCATTGTTAAGGCCTTCGCCACCGAACCATAAACGTGGGTTTGCTTTTAAACTGTCAACGATCCATTTAGTTACCACTTTGCGATCTTCTTCATCATCTGATATTCCAGTATATGTGTAACCCCATTTGATAGCCCATTTATCATAATCATTAATGCGTGGCATAATGCCGGCCTGGCCAATACTGTCTTCTGGTTGTGCTACATAGTTAAAACGTGCATAGTCCATGATCGAATTAGTATGTCCATGTTCTTCCACCCATTTTTTATTACGAAGGTTTTCAACAGGTGTAAGACTGCTGCTACCCATGTTATGACGCAGACCTAATGTATGCCCTACTTCATGTGATGAAACAAAACGGATCAATGTTCCCATCAACTCATCACTGAATTTCATAGTACGGGCACGGGGATCGTTTGGTGCAGCCTGTACCATATACCAATCGTGTAACAAGGTCATTACATTATGATACCAACCTACATAACTCTGCAACACTTCACCACTTCTTGGATCATGTATATTCGGACCATAAGCGTTTGCAACTTCTGATGGGAAGTAACGGATCACTTTATACCGTGCATCTTCCAGGCTCATTGTTGTATCATCCTCCGGCCATTCTTTTCCTATGATAGCGTTTTTAAAACCGGCAGCTTTAAATGCTTCATTCCAATCGTTGATACCAGCAATGATATAAGGACGCCATTGCTTGGGGGTAGCAGGATCAATATAATAAACGATCGGTACTTTAGGTTCTACCAATTCACCACGTTTGTAACGTTCCATATCTTCCGGCTTTGGTTCAAGACGGTAACGAACAATAAAAATTTTTGTATCTACTTTTTGTTGTGCATCGGCATATTCCTGGTATGCATCAGCAAAATAACCAACCCGTGCATCAAACCGTCTTGGTGTCATTGGCTTTTCAGGCATCAGCATAATGGAAGTAGAAATTTCCATGGTAATAGCACCACTCAACTTCGCCGCTTCGAGAGGAGCAACTGCAGGGCGACCAGGTATTGCCGGAGGAGTTGTTGCACTATAAGTACGCATCATTTTTATTTCTATATTAATAGGATAAGCTGCAAAACTTTTCAACGAACTTCTGTCGGCTGCCATCGATCCTACGGACA
This sequence comes from Bacteroidota bacterium, assembly GCA_005882315.1. Lineage (NCBI taxonomy): Bacteria > Pseudomonadati > Bacteroidota > Bacteroidota bacterium. The sequence continues at coordinate 55,485 of VBAR01000006.1, read as the reverse complement.
TTCTACTCTTAACTTCGGCATTCAACATCGTAAATGAATTTTCTTTTTGCAGAAAATCTGTTGCATCAATTAATGATGTGCCTGTATTGCCACGAGCCTTTATGTCAAACAACATTGCCACAGAATTTACATTGGCATTTTTTACGGCTGTTGAAATAACATTGGTAGTATCAACCTGGTTAATAGTAGCCGTAACATTCAAAGCAATTTTACTCCCACCATTCCATTTTGTAAAACTGATGGTCCTGTTATTCATTATTTCTCCACCAAACTTTGGACTTCCGCCAGGCACTTTTACCAGCCATGTGGTTAAGAGTAATTCTCTTCCCAATAATGAATCGGGAATTTCGAAATAATATTTTTCACCTACCTGGTGAATGGAAAACATTCCTTTTTTGCTGATCGCTTTTGCGGTAACAAAATCACTGATCGTTTTAGGTGTGCTTTTAACCGAATCAGCTTTTGGTTTTTCAACCGGTTTTTTATCCTGCGCCGAAGCAGCATTAAAAAAGCCCGATAATAATATGATGAGAATAATACGTGTCATTTAGTTTCAATTTATCTGGTAGAAAATTGTGTTGTCGTACCGTTTAGTTTTTTGGATAGAGGAATTTGTTGATCTTATTGTATACATATTCTAAATGCGCCAAGGTCATTGTGTCTTTGCAAGCAGGAATAGCCGCCTTACATTGCTTCATTATTTTATCTAACTGTACACGCAGCACTACCGGTATATCTGTTGTTGAAAGATCTGGCGATGTAGATCCCGCTTTGGGTGGCTCGGCTGATTCACTTACAACCCTAAAAATGTTAACGAGCTCTGCTTTTTGAACAAACCTTCTGTATGGATCAATTACAACAGGTGTTGATGTTTTTAATTCGCTCCATAAACCATTATTCAGGTCAGTAAGCATTTCATCAACTGTGTACGTCTTCTCTTTGCCAAAACGCATGGTCTCGATCGTCATTTTGTAAAGAACAGAAGCTTTCAATACCTGGTAAATTGCATCGTCCTGGAATCTCTGAATTTTTTCTTTACTGGCAGGCTTAGCAAATTTATTCAGCAGGTTTTTATCATAAAGCCAGGTTGGTGTTTGAAATACTTCTTTATGCAAAAATGCCATTGCCCTTTTTTGTACATCCTTAGGCACAAGTGTATAAACATCTCCTTTCTGGTCAATACTTTTCAGGTTTTCATTTGTACCGCCTATTTGTGTGTATGCATGACGGGTAAGTATCTGGTACCAGTCAACTACATTTCCATACATGGCGTTAGCGTTATCATACATATCCATATCTTCTTTTGTCCATTCAAGCAAATTGGCTGTAACAATTTTCAGGTTTTTGATACCGTACTCAGCCGCTTTTACAGGATCATTGCTCAGGTCTTCTGTTTGACCTGATGGATCACTGGGATCATTCAGATTCAAATCAATTTCAGGACTGAATTTTAATGCGGGGCTGGCAGCAAATGCATCAACAGTCCATTTCTGTACTAACTTTTTATCGTCTTCAAAATTATTTTTACCAGTGTAGGAGTAGCCATATTTAATAGCCCATTTATCATACTCACCTATTTTCGGCAAAAGGTCTTTTGGAGAAATATGATCTTCAGGTTGTGCTACATAATTGTAATGAATATTGTCCATGATGGAAGCAGAAAAACCATTTGCCTCTAACCATTTTTTATCTCTTAATTTTTCTACAGGATAAGCGCTGCTTCCTGCCATATTATTACGCAGGCCTAATGTGTGTCCCACTTCACGGGCAACTGCTGCCCTGATCAATGAACCCATCAACTCAGTGCTGAACTTTGTTGTTCTTGCACGACTATCAACTGCAGCCGCCTGTACAAAATACCATTCGTATAATGATTGTAGTTTACTATGCGACCAACCTATATAAGTTTGTAAAATTTCACCGCTTCTTGGATCGTACACTCTTGGACCATAAGAAAATGATTGCTCGGTCGGGAAATAGCGTACTATTTTGCAACGCACATCTTCCATACACATGCTGCTGTCATTCTCAGGCCACTCTTTACCAATGATAGCATTTTTAAAACCTGCGGCTTTAAATGCTTCATTCCAATCATTGATGCCGGCAATAATATATTGTCTCCATTGTTTCGGTGTAGCAGGATCAACATAAAACACTAATGGCTCTTTTGGTTCAACCAATTCACCTTTCAGGTAACGTTGTATATCTTCCTGTTTAGGTTCCATACGATGACGCACAATAAAATTCTTGTCTTCTACTTTTTGTTGCGCATCAGAAAATATCTTGTAGTTCTCGCTATAATAACCTACACGGGGATCCGAATGTCTTGATTGCATTGGTACAGCAGGTAATAACATGATGGAAGTGCTTAACTCAAATGTTACTCCAACGTTAGCTGAAGTAGAAGCAGGTGCAGCTTCTCCAGGCGCAGCCCCGGCTGCTGGTGAAGCAGCACCCATGCCAAAGGTCTTCATAGTTTTGATCTCGATGTTTTGTTCATAAGGATTAACAGACATGATAAATGATCTGTCTGCCGCTACAGCTCCCAACGACATGCTCTTTTTTGCATTAGCGTCAAAACCCGTGATCGAATTATCTTTTGCAATAAAATCAGTGACTTCAATAACAGAACTCTTATTATCTTTCTTTGCTTTAATATCAAATATCATTGCGATCGGGTCAATGGTAGAGTTGCGTACAGCTTTTGCAATTGCGTTTGTTGAGTCGGCTACTGCAACGTTTGTGATCACCCGTACATACAACTTATCTTCTCCCGCTTTTTCAAACGAAACAATAATGCTGTTTACAATTTCGCCACCAAAGCGAGGACTGCCTGTTGGCACTTTTACCAAACGAGTGGTAAAAAGAACTTCTCTTTTCAAAAGAGAATCGGGGATCTCAAAATAATATTTGTCATCTATCTTATGAACAGAAAACAAACCCGGTTTGGTTACAGCCTGGGCGGTAATTACATCTTTATACGGCCTTAGTTTAGCCGGAGCAGGAGCCTTACTTGCGGTATCCTGGCCGAAAGCGAAATTTGTTATCACAGTCATCGAGAGAGCAAACAAAACATTGAACAACTTCATAAATATGATTTTTAGCGGTCTTTTAAAGTTTACGGATTAAAACTACTATGGTATAGCCCGGATTTTCAGTCTATAGTACCAACGGGTAAAAGCATTTGACGAATTTCTCTGTGGAAATGACCATTTCGGGGCTGGTTTAAGGATTGCTTCGTCTCGCCCAAGGCGAGATTCACAGGGGCGGGAAGGGAATAAAAAAGCCCGCCAGGTTCAACCCCGGCAGGCTAATAATTGAGAACGGACTTTCAAATTTTTATCAGAACCCTAACCCTTTTTAAATGCTATATCAACTATTTTATCAAACCTGGAATACACACAATCCTTTTTAGTTTCAGAAACAAAATTACTATGCTATACGCCGGATTTTCGGTCTATCGTACCAACTGCTAAAAGCAGTTGACGGAATTTTTCCGGCAACTGTACATTTCTGGCTCCGTCTAAGGAAGTGTGAATAAAAGCATAAAAAAAACCTGCCAGGTTCTTTACCGACAGGTTAATAATTGAGAACAGACTTTCAAATTTTTATCAGAACCCTAACCCTTTTTTAAATGCGATATCAACTATTTTGTCAAAACCGGTGTACACATTCGCAGGTATAGTATTTATTTCGCCAATTGCAGTAAGATTAAAGAAATAAACTTTATGACCAGCACCGCTTGTTGTTTCATCTGTAGCAACTACCAATACCCTGCTTTCTGTAGAAGGAATAGATACAGCATTGTATCCCGATTTGAAAACCTTCATGGTTTTAATAACTGTTCCTGCAGGAAAACTGTATCCCAAATGCGATGTAGTTGTAGCGGGCAAGGTGCCGGTGTAACTTGGATTACAAACATAAATGCTATTGGTACTGTTGCCGGGTACATAATAAAACACATTGCTTACCGAAGCCGTTGAAAAAGCTGGCACAGCAAAAATTGAAGCGGTATTAATGCCAGTAACGTTGATAGTAGCATCCTTCAAAAAATACCTGCCTGTTATAGCGTTATTTGTAATGCCTGTTGATCCGGAAGTGAACTGGTATAGAAATGTTGAATCATTGGCAGAATTCCGGAAAATGCAATAATAACCCGGGGCTGCAATAGCTCCGTCCAACAACTGTGCATTTTCGCTGTATATCAAATTACGTCCAATATTATTCAGATCAAATCCCTTACCTGTTACCGTTAGATTAGTAGCGCCGCCTGTTCCTGAATAAGCCGGCCAGTGCTGGTTAGCTATGTCGGGTAGATTCGTTGGGATCAGCGTGTTACCAGCCATATTAATATGCAAAAAACAGCGGTTAACCTTGTCGTAGAAAGTACAATAAGAGCTGTTTGAGTTGAACATAAAATAGGGGCTTAGTGAAGGCCACGTACCGATCAGCGGTGCGCCAAAAACTATTGGTGGCGTTTTTATGGTATTTGTATTTACAATTTGGTATTGCAATTGTCCATTGTTGAGCATAACCTCATATTGGCCATTAACCGGGGCTGCCCCTGTCGACTCAAAATTTACTACTGAAGGAAGATTTACGAACCATCCATTTGAATTACTGGAATCAAGGAAATCCGTTGACCTCACCTGCAATCCACCATTGGGATAAAAGAATGAAACCTTTTGAATACGCAATGTATTCAGGTAATTAAATACATTCATTTTATAAGTACCGGTGGGAAGTTTATGACCATTTGCCAACGAATAAACATTGGAATAAATATTTCCCCGTACAACGCCGTCACGTGTTGTAATAACAGAAATATCGCAGCCCTGTGCAGCCTGGTCCTGCAAAACAACCCATCCTTCACCACCCCATGGAGATGTATCAACATTCAACGAATAAAATTTATAAAAAGAAACACCAGTTGTTTTGTCGGTTACTTTTATTACAAGCTTATAAAGATTTGGTGAAAGAAGGATCTTTGTTCTTAACTGCGCTGTATTACCAACAACATATTGAGCAGGATTGCCAATAGTGCTGGCACTCTGAATGATCATCCACTCGTATGCCAGGTCATTTGAAGGCTTTGTTTGAGAAATAAGAATATTTACTTTCAAACTGTCGTTCTGTTTTACTACAAGGGAATCATTGTTTATCACAACAGCCGGATCCACATTGGCCATATCAGTAGTAATGGTAATAACGTTGGCATCGGTATAATCATAATTACCTTTGTCCTTTGAACAGGAGTATAACGCTAAAACGATCAGCGCCGGTAACATTATATAGCTAAAAACTTTTTTCATTGTATGTTTATTGAGCTTTTTTAGTTTAATCAATAATTAGCTTTTCCTACCAGGATCACACTGTCTCTGTAATCAGGATCTCTTAAGGTTGCCCCAATGCCACGTGGTATTGAAAAATTTCCCGGGTATCTGGTTCTGAGATAATTTTTTACGAGTTGCAGGTATTGAGTATAGACAACAGGTGGTCCAAATCTGGTGTAAGGAAACTCACTGATCGTTGTATCACTTACCGGATCATATAATGCATCCAATATTACTTTATATTTTGTCTTTGTCCAGGTTCCGAAGTTGTCGCTATAGCCTGCCCATTGTTGGCCAGTAAAATCTCCCCAGGTAGGTGGTTTTTGAAGGTAACCCACCTTTATTTTCAATGCGGTCTTTGCAGAAATACCTGAAACAAAATTTTCATTAGCCTTCAATTGAAATTTGAAATTGAACGAAAGGCTATCCATGTCGCCGGTTCTGTAGATCACAACAGGTAATGTAGTTGAAACTTTACCTGCAGGCAGTGTATAAGGTTGCAATAATTTGTAATGAACACCCTCAATGCCATTAAGATCAGTCCCTGAAAGTTTTTCAATACTTATCGTTCTGTCTGTGCCTGAAGCATTCCCCAATACAGTTACAGGGATCTTGAGCGTATCTATAAGCCGGTTGGGATATTTAGCAAATGTATACGTCATGCTATCGGCAGGAGTACTAAAATAGATGCCATCAGGTTCCGCAAAAAGCGTTGGCACATCTTCCTTACATCCCGGAAGTATGGCAGCGAATAAGATCAAATAAAAAATTCCCTTTTTCATTTTATGATTTTAAACTGAGTTTAATTAGTGATTATATTCTTTTTCTTTTTCAGGTATAGGGAATACATACGCATCCGCAGGTATTGCAGCAGGAGTTCCCGTTACAAGTTTCAGATCTTTATTCAGTCTTTTATAATAAAAAAATGTTTGGCCTTCCTGTATGAATTCTTTTTGATACTCTCTCATTATTTCCGTTGACAAACTGTCTGTGTTCGTGATACCCGCTGCATTCAATGCACCCAGGCCACGGGCCGCTCTTACCTTGTTGAGTAATGCAGCACCTGAACTGATATCATTTTTTTTGTTTGAACACTCTGCGGCGATATAATACATTTCAGAAGCACGGATCACTGGCACATTGCCCTGCAGTTCAAATGGCAGGTTATTATCCTGGAAAAATTTTGAGGGGACATTTAAGGCTGCCTGGTTATTGTCAAACCAAGAGATATAACGGTAATCGCTTGCATTACCGCTACCTGTTGTATAAACTGTGTTCTTACCTGCGGGCAGCAACCGAAGCGGTACAGTACCTGTATAAAGAGCAGAGTTATAATCTTTGATCTTGGTTGAATAAACAGAAAACAAATGCTCCTGGGAAAAAGTTCTGTCACGAATGATATTGGTTGCAGCAGCAACATTGGATGTGATCAGCGGAAATTTATTACTGCCAATTACAGCTTTTGAATAGAGGTCTGCATTTTCAAGATCTCCTTTATATAAATACACACGGGCCAGCAAAGCCTGCACAGCCCAATAGTTCAAATGATTTTGAGTATAAGAAGTAAATGGATCATCCACTCCTTTTAATACTGAAGAAGTATCAGTAGCAGCGAGTAATTCTTTTGCAGCAAGGAGATCAACTATACAGGAATCAAGACCTGCCTGGAGTGTTACAAAGGAAGTTGGTTTTATAGTGAATTGTGTAACATAAGGGATCGCTTTATCTGCAGAACCTGTTAATGGTGATTTGCCAAACATTCTCAGCAGATCAAAATGAAACAATCCTCTTAAAGCGATCGCTTCTCCTTTAACCCGGTTATAATTATCACGATGGAATACTTCACTTTTACTCTCGATCTGAATTAAGATATTATTCAGGTTGGCAATATTATTATACAAGCCACCCCAGATAGCATCAATTTCCTTTCTCACCTCCCCGTCTAAATAAAAATAATAAACCACATTATTATAGAAAGCGCCGCCAGTTCCGGCATTTGCTACGGTAGCATTATCATAATTATAAGCCATTGTCGATAGCATACCCATGGATAGATCAGTAGTGTATAACCCATAAGTGCTACGGTTCTTATCCATTCCAAGATAAACACCGATCAAAGCATCTTTAAAACCCTGTTCATCTTTAAAAAGAGTTGATTGAGGCACCTGGTCTATCGGTGGTACATCCAGGAATTTTTTGCATCCCGGGGCAAACAACATGATCACTGCTATCAAAGCGATCAGTGTAAGTTTTGGAAAGCATTTCCCGGATATTTCCAACAGTTTATTATTCATAAATAATTTTTTTAAAAAGTAGTTGATAAACCGAAATTGTATTTCCATGCAAACGGGTATCCTGTTCCTCTTTCTGTTTTTATGGTGGCAAAACGAAATAGATCGTTAAACGTGACAAAAAATCTGGGAGTTGATATGTGCATTTTCTTTACCCAGGCCAAGTTTGATGGAAAAGTATAGCCAGCTGTAATGCTCGATGCTTCGAGATAATTATTATCCTGCACAAAACGGGAAGTGACATTCGTCTGTTGTGAGCTACCTGAAATGCCATCCTTCACAAGTGATTTAAATGATACAATATCACCAGGTTGCTTCCATCTTTCAGTCAATACTCTTTCATCAGCATTTGAGACAAGCAGGTTTACATTTTCAATTTTATCTACCAGCGTTTGATTATACATCTGGCCGCCAAACTCGAAACTTAAATTAAAATTGAATGTAAAGCCCTTATAATTGAAACTGGAACCGATCATTCCTTTCAGTTTGCTGAAGGCATCACCGACAGGTTTTTTATCATTTGGATCCCAGGTAAATGTTTTACTGCCATCCAATTTTACAAATACTTCTTTTCCTGTTGCCGGATCAATACCCAATGAAGGCACTGCCCATATTTGGGTCATGGATTGTCCAACTACATACCGTGGCAATGGTGAAGTTTGCTTTATGGTAGGGTCATTGGTGGTATTGTTGACTTTATTCAAAGCATCAATTGCCGGTGAAAGTTTGGTGATCACATTTTCGTAATGACTAACATTGAACGACAGTGACCAGAAAATATTCTTTTCCCTGTTTTGTATGATAGGGGAAGTGATGGAGAATTCATAACCGGTGTTTTTAACCGAACCAAGATTATCCTGGTAATTTACAAAACCTGTTGACGGCGCTACATCAAGTGGTAAAATAAGATTATCCGTACTCTCAGTCAAGTATTCAAATCCAATACTTATTTTTCCTTTGAACAATCCTCCTTCAAAACCCAAATTATTCTTTAGTGTTTGTTGCCATTTCAGGTTTGGATTAGCATAGGCCTGAACTGCTGCCCCAAGTTGAAGCCGGTAATTGTTAAAGAGATTATACTGGAAGATCGGCTGCGACATGTGTGCAGCAAAATTCTGGTTACCGGTAATCCCTGTCGAAAACCTTATTTTCAAATTCTGGATGATGTCATTTTTTTTGAAAAATTTCTCTTTGTCTACATTCCATGCAACACCACCTGACCAAAAAGGTGCTAATCTATTATTGGATCCGAATTGGGAAGAGCCACTTGCATTCGCAGTGATCTCCGCAGTATAGCGACCAGCATAATTGTAACTAACGCTGGCATAAGAAGAAAGACTTCGGGTAACATTGTTAGTTGACACAGGTTTAGTACTAGTGCCATAACCATACGCCATTCCTAACTGGTTAAGGTAATCGTTTGGCATACCTGAAACCTGTAGAGTGGTGGAATTGCTTTCCGTAGCTTGTCCCGAAACACCGAATGCAGACATGATGGTGTGGACTCCAAATTTCTTATTGTAACTAAACCCTAATTTACCATCGATCACAGTATTTTTTCCCTTGCTTTGTGTGTATGACCCCAGGTCGGTAAATCCGGCAGATATAGCATTTACAAACATGGTATGATCAGCAGGAAAAAATGCTTCAGAACCCGGCAGGTTATTTCCAAAACTGATAGCAGCCTGCATCCGCATTTCTTTGCTTATTGTCCATTCAAAGTTGGTGTTATTGGTAATTCCCATGGAATAACCATAGTTGTTCATATCCAATCCTGCATTATACGCGGCATTTGTAAAAATGCCTCCCGGTGGTGCCACGGGAATTCCCAAAGTTGTACTAGTGGGTTCAAATATTTTTATTGTGTTTCCAGCAGAATCGGTTGGTTTGAAAAAAGGAAACTGGCTCGCATATGAACTATAACTTCCCCATGGAGTAGCGTTTCCTTTGACATAACTAATACTGGTATTATTCGAAAAGCGTAAACTCTTGTTTATATAGCTAAGGTTATAAATTAATCCGAACCTATCCCGTCCGGAACCTTTCATTACGCCAACTCCATTACCATAACTAAGCGAAAGAGCATAACGGACCGATCTTGCGCCACCGCTGATATTGAGACTGTGATTAGTGCTAACTCCTGTACGTACCGGTTGTGAAAGCCAGTATGTATTCACACCACTCTCTGCCTGGTATTTGCGGTAATCATACCATTGCTTTAAAGCAATATCATTATAATGATTATTTACATCGGTATAAACTCCTGCAAGGCGCTGTGCTTCCAGCAACCCTTTTGCATCCAGCAAGTGATAGGAAGTAAGATCGGCAACTTCCACTCCCACATTGATCGCATAAGAGATCTGTGTGCGGCCTGCAACAGGTTGCTTGGTTTCCACTACTATTACACCATTTGCTGCTTTGGAGCCATAGGCAGTAGTAGCCGCCGCATCTTTTAAAACTGTAATGCTTGCGATCCTGTTTATATCCATATCATAAATAGTCTGCAACGTAGATTGGAAACCATCAAGAATAATAAGTGGTTGATTAGGATTCAGTAAATAAGTTGACATGATATCTCCATTGGAGACAATTGAGGCACCTGCATTAGCGCCACCTTGTGTAGATATGGGTAAATTATTCTGTCCTCTTATTTGAATAATTGGTAATTGGTTGGGATCGCTACCCAATGCATTGTTTTGTTCAATGCGGACAGCAGGGTCTATGACTGCTAATGCCTGCAATACATTCGAAGGATTCACAGATTTTAATTGTTCGCCTGTATAAGTTTTGGCGGCACCTGTAAAATTTCCTGCGGGTCTTTTATATAAACCGTTATTAACAACCACTTCAGCGAGCACCCCACTTGAAGAAGTCATTTTTATTGTTACATCAGCCTGGCCGGGTTTTAACTTTAATTCTATTCTTGTATGTCCAACATAAGAAACTGACAATACTGCTTCTTCCGGCACATTTTTTAATTCAAATGTTCCGTCATTTTTAGTGGTAATAGAAATTTTTGTCCCTTTGATGATAACGGTGGCACCTGCTAAAACTTCGCCAGCATCATCTTTCACAACACCCTTTACAACCGGAATTGTTTTTTCCTGTCCATAGACAATGCTTGTTGCCATAAAGAACAGGAACAACGTACAGCTTGTCACCATTGAAAAAAATCGATGCTTACCGGGAAATTTATTTTTGAAGTAATTCATAACAATAGTTGTCTTTATTCAGTCGGTTTATTTTTCTAAAACAATTTGTTTCTTATTCTGGTTTTATAAAAACATAAGATGCATCTGCCATAACCGGAACCTTGGTAAAAGGCAACGAAGAGAATGGCAGATCTTTTCTTTTATAGAAATAAAACATTTGTCCTTCACTCAAGAATTCTTTCTGGTATTCCTTTCTTATTTCAATATTGAGACTGTCTCTTTTCAAAGCAGGCAATATATACTTTGGTAAACCGCGATGCACTCTTACTGAATCGAGCAGATCAGTTGCTTTGAGTGAATCAAGTGCAGCCGTAGCACACTCCGCAGCGATATAGTACATTTCTGTAACCCTGATCATCGGAAACACATTGGCATTATTGTTTCCGAACGTATAACACTTTCTTGGCATAATAGTATTGCCAAGAGCTACTGCTGTTGCAGGATCCAAAAAAGCACGGCGGAAGTCACTTGTTGCACCACCACCTGTAACAAACAGTGCTGTCTGGTTTTGAGTGGTAAATCCCAGCGGAGGGGTTGTATTCAACACGGATTTATAATACTCCGTTGATATGTTAAGGCTGATGTACAGTGAGAATAAATGTTCTTTTGTGATCATCCAGTCACTATTAACTGCAGTGATCATCGGGAATTTATTACTGTTGATCACCGATAAAGCATAAGATTGTGCATTTTGAAGATCGCCTTTATAGAGATAGATACGGGCCAATAAACCCTTCACGCCCCAATAAGTTAAACGTGAAGTGGTCATATCCGTTTGGCTAAGTAAAGACTCAGCTATTTTCAGATCAGCTATACATGAATCAATAAATGCACCTGTAGTTAAAACAGGAGAAGCATAAGGACTGATCTTAGATACGTAAGGAATAGCTGGCGCATTTAAACCTGCAGCGGCAGGAGATGGAGCAAACATCCTCAGCAGATCAAAATGCAGAAATCCCCGTAATGCTAAAGCTTCACCTTTAATAGTATTGTAGTTATTGCCTGTAAAAACATTTTGTCTTGTCTCTGCATTTTCAAGAAGGTTGTTCAGGTTGGCGATACTGATATAAAAACTTTCCCAGATATTTTTAAAAGTTGCTTTCACTTCCGCATCCTGGAAATTATACCGTGCACCCTGGTAATATAAATTAGCAATTGCAGGCGATATAGTTGTGTCATAACTTCTGCCGAGCACAGACATTAAGCCAAAGGTCATATCTCTTCCATAGACACTTTTGCCGCCCATCTGCAGATACACTCCGTTCAATGCTTCTTTAAAACCCTGTTCATTTGAGAAAACAGTATTCTCACTAACCTGCAAAGGGGGATCTGTGTCCAGCCACTTTTTACAGCCGGTCAAAGACACGATGATCAGTGCAGCAGCCAGGAAATAAATTTTGAAACCTCTATTATACATATCAATACTTTTAAAATATTAGAAACTTGCTGTAATAGAAAATGAATACATTCGATGAACCGGATAATAAATTCCTTTTTCAGCTTTTATACCTCCTGAACTGAATACATTGTTTGCAACAAAACCAAGCTTTGCATTTTTAGCTTTGATCTTTTCAGTTATGCTTTGCGGTATTGCATAATCCAATGAGATCGCCGAACAGTTTATAAAATCATTGTTTTCAACAAAACGGGTAGTAGCATAAGTTGGCGATGTAGCCATGCCATTTAATGATAATGGCTTGTACAATGCATTATCACCAGGTTGAGTCCAGCGATTATCTGCAGATCTCCTGTCTAAATTATAAGTGAGATCAGCATTCTCCAGCCTGTCTGCCAATGTTTGATTATAAATTTTTGCACCAAACTGGTAATTGAAATAAATGCCAGCTGTGATATTCTTAACAGATACACTTGTTCCGAAAGAACCCAACCAGTCAGGCGACATATCGCCGGCAGAAACTTTATCGGCTGCATCCCATGTGAACGTCTCTGTTCCATTTGCCTTCAGAAATTTTTCTTTGCCTGTAGCCGGATCAATTCCTAATGAATTAACAGCCCAGATATTAGTAAGAGATTTTCCAGTTACATAATGGGGTTGTGGTCTTGTCTGATCAACAGACATTGCATCGTTAGCATTATTAAGTTTATCCAGGTATTCTGAAGTTGCTATAATGCGATCTTCATTATGAATTCCATTCAAACGGATATTCCATACAATGGCTTTTTTTACATTTTTGATTATAGTGTAATTAAGATCAAGTTCGATCCCTTTATTTTCAATTGCACCCAGGTTATCATAATAAGTAAAGTTTATAAAGCCTGTTGATGATGGAGAAACTACGGGTAAAACGATGTCTTTTGTTTTATTCCTGTAAGCATCTATACGAACTGATAACCTGTTCTGTAATAACACAGCATCCATTCCAATATTTTGCTTCTGTGTTTCCGGAGCCTTAATATCTTCATTGGCAAAGCCTGTTAAGAAAGCGCCTAACCCGATACCTCTTGTTCCAAAACCACTACCACCTTGTATATATTGCCTGTCAGTATAATAATTATAATAAGAGTGACCGAGGTATGATTGAAAAAACTGGTTGCCTGCTGTACCAACACTGGCACGAACACGCAATTGATTTAAGATCTTGTTCTCATGGAAAAATCTTTCCTGGTGAAGATTCCAGCTTGCACCGGCAGACCAATGTGAAGCCACCCTGTTATTTTCACCAAACTGAGAAGATGCATCAGCATTCACAGAAGCTTCAAACTGGTAACGGTTATCATAGCTATATGCAAAGTTTCCATAACCCGATACTAAACGTGTTTCAATTATACCAGTTGTTGGCCTTGTGTTGGAATAAGCATTACCAAAAGCAAGATCAGATAGCTTATCAGTAGTAAATCCAACTAATTCAATACCTGTAGATTCACTTCTTGTTTCCAAAGCTGTTACGCCGGTTGATCCATAGAACTGGTGCAACCCTGTTTTTTTAGTGTAATCCAGGTTTAGTGTTCCCTCCATACTTAAAAAATCACTAACGGTTTGATTATACTTTCCCCTATTAAAAAATTGGCTGGGAGTATAACCAGCAAAAGCAGTGTGTGTCGGTGGAAGGAAATAATCCTGTTGATCCGATTGTTTACTAATCCCAAATCTTCCATTCAAACGGAAGCCATGGCCGATTGCCCAGTTGATGTTGGTTAAATTGCTTATCCTTGAATATGCTGTTTCATCTGTTGTTGAAATAGTGCCGTTGTATGCAGGATTATAATAACGCACAGTATTACCCTGGTAAGTATAGTCTTCTAATACCCTGGCCATTTCACCCGTTATTGAATCATAAGGATTCCAGTAAGGATTTTGCCTGGCATATTCACTAAAGCTGCCATAAGTTGAATTGGAAGCGTTTGATCTTTGATAACTGAGATAATTATTTATTACAACATTCTTAAGCCGGGTACTGATAAAGCCACCAAAATTTACATTCTTCCTGTCTGATCCTTTCATCACACCTTTTATATCATTATAGGAAAAATCCATCCCATAATTTATATCATCATCACCACCTTCAAGTGATAAAGAATGTTTGCTGCCAACTCCTGTTCTTGTTGGCATATCAAGCCAATTGGTATTGATCCCTTTGTTTACCTGGTATAAACGATCCTGGTATAAAGAAGGATTGTTAGTATAATATCCAGCGTCGTGTTCCAACTGTAATTTTTCCGGAGCATTCCATAAACTGTAAGAAGAAAGATCAGGAGTAGTAACCTGTACCTGTCCTGAATAAGTAACACTGAAATCACCTTTTTGAGGTGCTTTGGTTTGAATTAATAAAACTCCGGTTCCGCCACGTACACCATATATAGATGTAGCTGCCGCATCTTTTAAAATGGTGATCTTTTCTATCCGGTTGATATCGATATCCAGTGCTGTCTGCAATGCAACCTGCACGCCATTTAATAAAATAACAGGTTGATTTGGATTGGCAATATTGCTGGCAACATAATCACCAACTGAAGGATTGATCTGAGCACCAGTAACTACATTTCCTGATTGGCTTGCAATAGTTGCTGAAGCTGGAAAATTATACGAGCCCCTGATCTTTACAGATGGAGTAACATTAGGATCATCGCCATTAAGATTATCTCTTGTAACAATAAAAGAAGGATCATAATATTTCAATGCTTCTGTGAAATTCAGCGGATTTATTTTCCGCAGATCATTGCCTGAAACGATAGTAGCGGCACCTGAAAAATGTTCAATTGGTCTTTCAAATAATCCGTTTTTATAATTATTAGCTGAGGACCGCATATCTCTTTTTCCGATCCGGATCTGCATATCAGCTTTTACTTTTTTTGATTGAACAATATAACCGCTCTTGCTTACAATGGCCATAGTTCCGGCTGGTATACTGTCAAACTCAATGATCCCTTTATTGTCAGTATAACCACGTTTAAGTCCAACGCTGACGTAAACACTATCCAATACACTTCCGTCCATCAGATCTTTTACGGTGATCTTTACTTTTCCAATTATTTTTTTGGGAATACTGTCTTTTGGAGCCTGCTGGTATCCGCTTTCTGCAAACACTTTAGAAGAAATACTGCTAAAAAATAAAACAGCAGTTAATAAAAGCATTAAACGTTTCATGAAAAAATTTATAGGTTTTGACTTCTTCAATTCGATTTTGGTTTTCGTTAGGGGTTTTCGGAAAAGATATCTTCTTCTTGACTCGGATCAACGTTCAGTCCATTTTTGAATAACTATTAATTCCTCTTTTGTAATTCCTGCTTTGGTAGATCCGGTGCAATTGAAAAATTCCTTTAAGACAAAATTCAGTGCGGTAAGTTAGATGAGTTTGGGAGGTCCGATGCGGACTATTAAACAAAGGTCAGGTTTCAGATGACCAAATTGTTAATTCGACGTATGAATTTTTTGGTGAACCGAGGAGTCAAATTCATCCTTTAAAACCCCCCGAATGTCAGTTAGTCGGAATTGGCGTTCAATAAATTACCAGATTGCAGGCATATTTTTCAAATAATTGTACATTGTGGCCGCAGTAACACTAAATACTGATCTCTTGCTAATATCTCCCTTTAGAAAAGGCGGTTTGTTTGTCTTTATTACCCATTGGCTGGCATGGCTCGCACTACATTTTATTACATTTCTTCCCACTCTCGTTAATATGAATATCTCTGTTATGTGGGAGTCTTTGATATTTAATCACTTCGTCCTTGTTACTATCAATTTTTTACTGTTTTACATTGTAGCATTTTATATAATGCCCAGGATGGCAACCCTTCAGCAAAAATGGCTCTGGTTAGTTGCATCTTCCTTATTACTGGCTATCATAGTTACATACCTGAAATTTCGACTCGAGACGTCCTTTAACCAGTACCTGATGCATAAAAGCCCAATGTTTGATAAATTTTCCAGGAAGCCGGTATCGGAGTCTCTCGGCATTTTCAGTTATCGTTTCAGAACCTATTTTCAGATCCATATCCTGACCAATGTATCCGTTGTTATTGTTGCATTTGCTTACCGTCTTTTGTTGCTCTGGTTTCAACAGGAGAAGATCAGGAAGGAATTGGAGAATCAAAAATTGAAAGCAGAGTTATCTTTTTTAAAATTGCAAGTCAATCCGCATTTTTTGTTCAATGCCCTGAATAATATCTATTCACTGTCTGTAATGGAAAAAAGTACAAAGACAGGACAGAGTGTTATGAAACTTTCAGAACTGATGCGCTATGTATTGTATGAAAAAGAAGACGCCGAAAACAGAGTGAGCCTTGATAAAGAGATCCGACACATCAACAGCTATATCGACCTTGAGAAACTGCGACATCCCGGGGATGTTTACATTAATTTTTCAATAGAAGGAGATACGAACGGAAAGAGAATTGTGCCTTTATTGCTTTTCCCGCTTATAGAAAATGCCTGCAAACATGGCATCTTAACTGATGCACAGAAGCCAGTTGATATCAATATAAAAGTCAGCGATCACCAGCTGAATTTCTCAATTGAGAACTCTATTAATTCTTATCAAAAAGATGATGTAGGAGGCATTGGTATTCCCAATGTGCAGAAACGTCTTGACCTTCTTTACGGAAAAAAATATACACTCGACTTAAGTAAAACAGCAGACAGGTTTATTGTGAATTTACAGTTACCTTTATAAGGAACAAACCTACTGTTTATGCTTAAATGCATAGTACTTGACGATGAGCCGCTGGCCGTCCATTTGCTGGAAGACCACATCAATAAAGTTCCATTCCTGCAACTGGAAGGTTCCTTTAATAATCCAATGGAAGCCCTGGTCAGTTTAAATAACGAACCTGTTGATCTCGTTTTCCTTGATATACAAATGCCACAGTTAAATGGAGTTCAGTTCATGCAATTATTGCAAAACAGGGCACAGGTCATCATTACATCGGCTTACCAGGAATATGCAATAGATGGCTTTGAGCATAATGTCATCGACTATTTGCTGAAACCAATTGCGTTCGAGCGGTTTTATAAAGCTGCGGAAAAAGCATTCAATCAAAAAAATCCAACACAAAAGCTCAATCGTTCCCAGGAAATGCTTCCTGAAACCGGTGGTTACATATTTGTAAAAGTAGAAACCAAAATGGTGAGGGTTGAGCTGGATGATATTTTATATATAGAAGGCCTGAAGAATTATGTATCCATATATACGAAGACACAACGGATCATCACCTTGCAGGTGATGAAACAACTCGAAGAAATATTATCTCCTAAACGTTTTGTACGGGTTCACAGATCTTATATCGTGGCTTTAGACAAGATCACATCCATTGAACGACAGGAAATATATATCAAGGACCGCATCATCCCGATCGGCAATACTTACCAGGAACATTTTAATAAATTATTGGAAACAAGAAAGGCGTGAATTTCTGAATATCCTTAATTCATTTATGCGGTCAAATATTTTTTTTGTTTGATACATCAATAAATATCCTCTCTTATTTGCTTCACTCAAAAATAAATGGCTCACCAATGTTTCCATAAAGGGCTGTTTCTTCAAAAATGGAGTCATCAATTTTTCAATTCTCCCTTCTGTTACACCTATTCTTTTTGCAATTTTTTTAAACTCATAAATCAAAAGTAAATATGTAATCAAAAAAAGTATAACTTACAGTAGTGCCCTGTGTTTAACGCAAACAAATATGATCATTAACCTTATCAACTATTGAAAAATGCGTTTTACCTTTTTTTTTATTTTTTTGATGGCTACTGTTTGCCATCTTTCATGCCAGGATACGACTAAAAACAAAAATTCCGAAAAAGTCGGTGCTAATCAATCCAGTTTACTAGACACCTCTGGAACATTTGCAGTAACCCTAAGAGGTGACAGTATCTCTTATATAAATTGGGCTTCTGAAAATGAAATATTAGGATTGGCAAATACTGCATTTGGTGATCTCGATAGCATGATTGCCAGAAGATATATTCGTGTACTAGTTCCTTACTCAAAAACCTATTACTACATGGAAGGGATGAAGACCTCCGGTCTAGCCTATGACCTGCTTAATCTTTTTGAGAAAGAATTGAACAGGCAGTTGAAATTTTATCCACCCAAAGTACGTGTGATCTTTATACCTGTAAGCCGTGAACAGATCGTACCATTATTAACAAGCGGTCATGCAGATATGATCGCATCTGGTTTTACGATAACTTCAGAACGAAAAGAGCAAATCGATTTTTCAACTCCAACCGTAACAGGTATAAAAGATATTGTTGTAGGTGGACCCTCAGCACCAACAATTAACTCAATTGCAGATCTTGCCGGTAAACAAGTTTTTGTTCGCGAAAACAGCAGCTATCAGTATTCATTAAACAGGCTAAATGATTCACTTCAAAAACTCGGACTAAAACCTATACAAATTGAATTCTCAGGCCCGTATCTTGAAGCGGAAGATATTCTTGAAATGGTAAATGAGGGATTGATTCCCTTCACCGTAATTTCTGAGGATCTTGGAAAACTTTGGAATAGTGTCTATACAAAGTTAAAGGTATACTCGAAAATTGCAGTTGAAACTAATGTATCATATGGATGGGCATTCAGAAAAAATTCACCCAAGTTAAAAGCGGCTGTCAACAAATTTATACCACAAATAAGGAAAGGGTCAATGGTGGGAAATATGCTCTATGACAAATACCTAAAAAATACAAACAGGTTACGGAACTCTCAAAGCAAGGAAGCATTAGCAGATCTAAATCATTTCAGAGCTATGTTTATTAAATATGGCGATAAGTATTTTCTTGACTGGCTCTTGTTATCTGCCCAGGCATTCCAGGAATCCCAACTTAAGCAGGAAACTGTGAGTCATGCCGGCGCAGTTGGCGTTATGCAGGTGCTGCCCAGAACAGCCGCAAGTCCTCCAATCAGTATTCCCGATGTTAGAAATTCGGAGAACAATATCCATGCAGGTGTAAAATATATGCGCTATTTAATTGACAACTATTTTGAAAATGCTCAAATAGATTCTTTGAATATGCATCTTATGGCACTGGGAGCCTACAACTGCGGACCTGGCAATATGAGAAAATTAAGACGTGAGGCTAAAGCACATGGGCTGAATGAAAATGTATGGTTTAATAATGTAGAGATCATGGCGGCACGACATATTGGGAGGGAAACGGTACAGTATGTGAGCAATATTTACAGGTACTACTGGTCTTACCAGGCACTTCAACATTTTAAAGATTCAAGGGACACTCACTAAAGTTTTGAACTCTCAGACTTTTTTATTCTGGGATAGCGAATAGATGCTAATCACTAACGGTTCGAAACCCAATTCTTGAAATGATGCGGGGGAATTTATTAAGTGCAGCTAACCAGCAAGAAAATTTTAATTTTTACAAAGTGGATCAGCAAGATATTTTTTACCATAAGCATAAATATTTATCCATTATAATTCTATAATCTTATTCTTACACTGAAATTGACTACACGACCGTCAATTGGCGCCCATAATTGCTTAAACATTGGATTGGTAACAGGAGGAATAACGATCGATTCTTTTTTTGTTTGTCGATAATCAAGCAGGTTTTCGCAGTTCAGAACAAACGAGACCGGGTAAAAGATCAGTGTCCTCGTCCTGATCTCTTAGACAACTTTTGTAAGGCCCAAAAAGAGAATATGACCCAGGCAAATCCTAAAGCGAAACCTGCCAATACATCACTTGCAAAATGATAACGTAAGACTATCCTGCTAATGCCAATGCTTATCGAAAAGATAACAAGCAGGCAGGCCAAAACATATTTTAATAAAGAACTTAGATCACTTTTCCAGATCAAATAAATCAATATGCTGCAAAAAATAAATGAGCTTAAAGCATGACCACTTGGGAAACTATAATCGTGTAAATCCCTGAGTAACGGCAATTCGGGGCGATGACGTCCATAGATCGCTTTTAACCCAAATAAAAGTGCAGTGCTGCTCAAAACGATAACTATTATATTAATGGCATCTGACCTTCTATGCCTGAGAAATAAAACTGTGACCATTAATATATAAGCAGGAATAAGGAAGAAATGATTTCCGAAAAAGCTCAGTCCATTCATAAGTTTAACAAGAGGAGGTGTTGTATGAGCTTTTAGAAAGTGAAACACACTTGTATCAAACATATCTTCTTTTTCGCCAACGACCTCATGGGCTAAAAATGCAAAAACAAAAATGGCTATAAAAAACAAAGATGAAACCAACAATGTTTTGAAGGATATGTCTTTGATTATTTTCTTATGAAGAGCTTTCATTAAACTTAATCTAGGCCTTTTTCATGCAATGATCTTTGAATTCATTTAGCATCTGCCTAAATTAATTTTTTTTGTTGTGATTTGTATTATCAATTCGATAGTTTGAGGATATTAAAAGCCTGTTTCTGTCAGAGAAGGCATTTTCCGATTCCAATCTCTTAGTCTGTATACATAAGACCTGCGAGCCAATTGATTGTTAAATCAACTTTCTGGAAGAATGTTCCATACTTTATTTATTGAACAATTACATACCGGAGACGGACTTCGGAAAACTGAGTTATTGGTCCTGCGACCCACGATTATCAGACTGAAATATACTAATTGGGCATGCCTCTTGTATTAAGAATAGTATATTCATTACTTAATTATGAAAAAATCAGCGATCATATTACTTCCCTTTTTACTGTCGGGATTGGTACGGGATCTTGAAAACAATCATCCTGGCACACCCGGTATCACAAACCAGGTCGATGGACCTTATGTGTTCTATAAAAAGAATAGGGTATCCGTAAATTATATTCTGGATAGCAGTGATCATAAATTGGTTCAAACCGACACAGCATCCCTGGAAACTAAAAGGGACCTGGTTCTAAATATAAATACAGACATTTTGAATCAGTCATTTTCAGTCAGGTTGAAGGATCAATTACAAAATGAAAAAAGCGAATTTGATTCGGTGAGTAAACTATTTGCAATATCAGATATTGAAGGGGATTTTAGTTCTTTCCGGCAATTATTACAGGCGAATGGCGTAATGGATGAAGAATATAACTGGACCTTTGGTGATGGTCATCTTGTATTGACTGGCGACTTTGTTGACCGTGGTCAGCAGGTTACAGAAGTACTATGGCTTATCTATGCATTAGAAGAAAAAGCGAAAGCTGCAGGAGGGTATGTTCATTTTATACTTGGTAATCATGAGATCATGAATTTAAGTGGCGATCTGCGTTATGTAAATAAAAAATATTTAGATCATGCAAGACTCATACATAAAAGCTATGAAAGTTTTTATGATAAGAATTCTGAAATTGGAAGATGGCTTTTCACAAAAAATATTGTCGAGAAGATCGGGAAAAGGCTTTTTTTGCATGGTGGCATTTCAGAAGAAGTCAATAATATGAATCTTTCGGTTTCACGTATCAATCAATTGGCCCGGCCTTATTATGCCAATAGTTTGGATGAACAATTTGACAATAATTTAAAGATCATATTGAGTACTAAAGTAGGTCCTTTCTGGTACAGGGGTTATTATATGGGAGACCAAAGAGCGACCCCGGAACAAATTGACAAGACACTTTCCAAATTTGATGTTACAGAAATTATTACGGGCCACACGGTTGTAAGTGAGAAAATAAACTGGAATTATGGTGGCAAAGTAATAGATCTGGACACACATGACTATCGCGGAAAAATGGAAGCCCTTTTTATTGAAGGCGAAAAATATTATCGCACAAATACAAAAGGAGAGCGGGCCTTACTATAATTTTCCTTGGTTCCTTGTAAAGCATTTCTCTATTCTGTAGCCACTCGCATTGCAAGGATATTTAGGTATCGCTCTTTTCATCAAGAATGATTTCTTTTGGAGTTTCCGATGAGTTGTATCCAAGTTAATTTTTTTTGTTATGATTTGTATTGTCAATTCGTTAGGCCCTTTCAATCTTAATATTCTGGGCGGATTCTTTTATTCAAATTTTAAACGGCTGTCCTGACCGGTTTCGCTTTTTTATAAAGCAACCTAAGCATACTTGGTAATACAATCAAAAGAAGAGGTAAGGCAATTATAAATCCCCCGATCACAGCTATTGCCAAAGGCTGATGCAGTTGTGCTCCTGTGCCAATTCCTAAAGCCAGAGGCATTAGGGCAATAATCGCTCCCAATGCCGTCATTAATTTGGGCCGGAGCCTGGTCGATATAGCAAAGATGATCGAATCATCAACGCCTTTTTCATGTAATGATTCTTTGAACTGCAAGAAAGTAAATATTGAATTTTCACCAATGATGCCGACTATCATGATCAGACCGGTATAACTTCCAACATTCAAAGGTGTATTTGTTAGCCATAAAGCAAGATAGCTGCCTGATATTCCTAATACAGCGATCACTAAAATTAGCAATGCCACCTTGATCTTTTGGAATAAAAACAATATCACTGAAAAAACCAATAAGCTTGCAGCGATCAATATCATCAATAATTCACTGAATGATTTTTGCTGCTCTGCGTAAGCGCCGCCATATTCTATATAATAACCAGCGGGAAGAGTAAGCTCTGAGGTGATCTTTTCCTGCACATCTTTCATAACACTGCCCAGGTCCCTGTTTTCAAGATCCGCAGTAACGACTCCAATCGATTGCAAATTTGATCGTTGAATTTCTGCATCTCCGGGGTTAATAATAACGGTAGCTAATTCATGTATAGGGATCAATCTGCCGTTCGGTAAAAATATCTGTTGATTATTGATGTCAGTTATACTAAGCTTCCTGCTGCCGGGATAAACCAACCTGATCACAGAATATTGTTCCTTCTCAAATAGATTTCCAACAACATTGCCTTCTAATGAAGTTTGTAATTGATATTGAAGATCAGTTGGAGTAATGCCATACTGTGCAAGCTTAGAATAATTAGGTAGAATTGATATGGATGGCCCGGCTATAACAATTCCATCGAAAGGATCTGCAATCCCCGGTATATCTGCGATGATCTCTGAAGTTTGCCGGGATAATTCCTGCAATTTTTTTTGATCTGTGCCGAATATTTTTATTTCAACCGGTTGAATGGAAGCCATCAGGTCACCGAGCATATCACCGATCACCTGCCCAAAATCTATACGAAGAGCTGGTTGTGTGCTTTCAATTTTTTGGCGCAGTTCTTCAATTACATCGTCTGTAGTTTTATCACGGTTCTTTTTTAACTGGATAAGATAATCACCGCTATTCGGTTCGGTAATAAAAAACCCCATCTCAGTTCCTGTTCTTCTTGAGTAGGCCTCAACTTCGGGAACACTTACGATTATTTTTTCTGCTTCACGTAATATCTTATCCGTTTCTTCCAATGATGTTCCAGGTGGTGTTGTATAGTCAAGCACAATGCTTCCTTCATCCATTTCCGGCAAAAATCCAGTTTCGAGTTTTGGTAATATTAAGATGATAGATACTATAAGCCCCGCCATTATAACTAAGCTAATAACAGGATTTAAAATAAAAAACGAAACCCATCTTTGTTTTTTTACAGAAAGTGGTTTTTCTTTTTGCTGTTTTTTTGTGACATGTTTTTTTGAAAGCAATAAATAAACGACCGGCAAGCCGATCCAGGTAACAAAGAAGGAGCTAACCAACGTAATGATCATTGTATTGGTCATTACACTGAAATAAGAACCTGCTACACCTGTCATTAATAAAAAAGGAATAAAGATGACAATTGTGCTTAAGGAAGAACCTACCATAGCTGGAAATAGGTAGCGAATTGCTTTTTGTACTAATACAGGAGAAGGCTCCTCGGGATTTTCTTCATGTGTTCGATGGATCTGTTCCACTACTACAATAGCATCGTCAATTATCAATCCAATGGCAGCAGCAATAGCTCCCAATGTCATGATGTTGAAATTGTAGCCAATGACGTACAAAACGATCAGGGTAAGAAAGATCGTAACGGGAATTGTAATTAAAATAGTAGCACTGGCTTTCAAGGATCGCAAAAAAATGATGGCAACGATGATGGCCAGCGCAAGACCTATCCATAAACTATCGGTAACACTTTTCACAGAATCATTGACAAAATCTGCCTGCACATAATA
Source organism: Bacteroidota bacterium (assembly GCA_005882315.1). Classification (NCBI taxonomy): domain Bacteria; kingdom Pseudomonadati; phylum Bacteroidota; species Bacteroidota bacterium. Next base: position 31,118 of record VBAR01000006.1, on the reverse strand, counting down.
TGGTTTGACCAGCACATCTTTTGGTAAAATTTTTTTAAGTTGTTCGATCTTTACTTTCATTGCTTCCGAAAGATCTACAAGGTTGGAGTTGGGTTGTTTTACTACTGCAATGAGTAATCCATCTTTCCCGTTTGCATTGATCTTGATGAATTCAACTCCTTCTTTTACTTCAATAGCGGCTATATCTTTTAATGTAACGATGCGTTTGCCATCATTTTTAATAACAATATTCTCCAGTTCATCTTTATTATGCACTGTGGCGTCTGTTATGGTAAGGTATAGGTAACGATAATCAGATAAAAAGCCATTTGATTTAATAAAATTGGTTTGACTCAAAGCTGTATTGATCAGATCAGGAGTAATGGAAAAGGTGCTCATCTTTTGCATATTCAGTTGCAACCAATACTCTTTTGTCCGGCCGCCGGTAATTCTTATTTCTGAAATACCTTCTACCTGCGATAAAAATGGCTTGATAGTGTAAATAGCAAGTTGCTTTAGTTCGATAGGTGATCTTCTGTTACTTTCCACCGAATAACCCATTACCGGTAAGATCGAAGGGTTCATTTTTGCAACAGTAATATTTACATCAGGCGGCAATGTATTTCTTATCTCGCTGATCTTTGATTCTATGTGTTGCTGGTTGACATCAATATCACTCTTCCATGACATGAACGCAGATATTTCACAACTACCGCGACTTGTAGTGCTGCGAATCGTTTCCAGGTCGGGAACTTGTTTGATCGCCGCTTCCAATGGCTTCGTTACACTTACCATCATCTTATCTACTGGTTGCAATCCTGCATCAGCAATAATTTTGATCTTCGGAAAAGTTATCTCAGGAAATAAAGAAGTTTGCATTTTGCCATAAACGAAAATACCTGCGGCAATAATAAGAGCAAGAAGAACTGCAAGAGGATTTTTATGTGTGATAAAGAATTTGTTCACTGTGCTTTTAATTTATTACTCTACGATCTTGATCCTGGCGGTGTCAGCTAATCCATAATTGCCTGTCAGCAAAAATTTATCAGATGCTGAAAACTTTGGTGATATGATCTCAATTCTGTCATTGATCTCTAATCCTTTTGTCACCGGCACTTTTGCAGCTGTTGAATCATCAATTAATTTCATCACCCAAAAATTAGTTTGTGTTTCATCTGACAATACAGATTGTTTTGGCAATGAAACCGCATTTGTCTTCTCGGTTTTTATCACCTTTACTTTCGCAATAAGATTAATGGGAAGATTTTTTTCATTGACCTTCAGAATAATATTTTGTGTTTGAGACGCGGAATCAACGATGGGCATAGCTGAAGAAATGCGGGCCATCATTTTTTTGCCGTCAGGTAATAAAAGCTCCACGAAGTCTTTATTCATTACATATTGTCGCAGTTCGTAAGGAAGATTAAGAATGAAAACAAAACTATTTACGTCGTTGATCACAGCAAGTTGCTCTCCTTCCTGTACATAATCTCCCGGCTCATGATTGATCTCTGAAATATAGCCGGTTGTTCCTGCCTTAATATTAATGATGCCAAAAAATTTAAAAGTACTGTCCAGCGCATTGATCGCATTTCCGATGCTTTGGGCTTCTTTAGTTTTTAAAACGAAAACTCTCTGTTGCGAAGACACCATTTTTCCAACCTGGGCATTGACCGATTGTATATAACCATTGGCGCTGGCTTTTACAAATGCTTGTTGAAGATATGTGGATGTTGCATTCAGCTCAATGTACTCAACCATTGATTCTGTATTGATAGAAGTGGCAGTAACAGGAGTGATCGTTTCCTGTTCTTCTTCTATTATTGTTTCTTCAGTTTTTTTTGATTGGCAAGAACTAAGGATCGTACCAAGGATCAAAAAATATAAGCTGATCTTTTTCATACTAATTTATTTACCTACCCCAGTAGTTGAGTTGACTTACAATTTTCAAACGAGCAATATGATTCTGTGTTACCAGGTTCCTTGCGTTAAAATAATTACTCAACGTAAGTATAAAATCCGTTAACCTGATATCACCGGCGGCTAGTAATTTTTCATTCACAATTATCAGTGTCTCGGTGTACTTGATCTGTTTATCGATCAGATCGATCAACCGGTCAGTTGCATTCAATTGTTGCATCAGCTGTAATATTTGCTGATTACGTTGCTGAAAAAAAAAGTTCTTTTTATATACTCTTGTCCTGTCCTGGATATCAATTTTGGAATATTGAAGTTTCCGTTGCTTTCCGTCGTAGATCGGAATGGTTAAATTAAGGCCTATGCTGGCGCCAAAATTTTTATAAGGCAGAAATAGTAAGGAAGAATTATATCCTGCATCGCCGTAAACATTGATCTTTGGCCGGTAATTAATATCAACCAGCATTTTGTCGTTTGCAAGCTTTAAACTATCCAATACAAACTGCTGGTAAAAAACAGAATTGGTAAGATCTCCAAAAGCTTTTGAATTCAATTGAGGATCTTCCAATCTTGTAGTTGTTGTATCCACGATCCCGGCCAGGTAATTCAAAGTAGCATAATCAAATTTGTATTGGGTCTCCAATTGAGCAGTAGTTAATAGCTGTTGTTGCAATATCACGACGAAACCCAGGTATTCATTTTGCTTGAATGCATTATCCTGTGTAAGTTTTTTTAATAAGCTATCTTCTTTTCGTAACAAGCCATTGATCTCATTGTAGAAATCAAGTTGCAGTTGTTCCCCATATGTAACGATGTATTGATCCGTGATCGTTTTAATCACGTCCTGTTCAGACATCTTAACATTGTTCGCCATCAACTGACTTTGCAACTGCAGATTTGCGATCTGCGTATTGATCGTCTTTCCCCCTAAAAATGATTTACTAACCTGGGCCAGTGCAGAAACTTGTTGACCGTTTGTAATGACTTCATCATACCCATAACCTTTGATGACAGGAGCGTAATAATTATTACTTATACCATTCACCTGTAATTTCAATCCGGCACGAATGATCTGGCTGTCCAGTGAAAATGAAAGGATCTGGTTTTGGAAATCCTTCAATAAAGGACTATTGGTGATCGCCTGGTTAACAAAATAATCAAGATTATTTTGTTGTGCCCGTGAATCAAAAAAGAGAACTGTACAAAAAAATAAAATAAATACCCGTATCATTTTTTTACTTTGATCAATAAGGCCATTCTATTTGCCTACAACTAATACCTGGAATGTACCCGGTATCATTCTCGGTCTTGCATTAGGAGTATTTGGATCAGTCTTTTCAAAATCTGCTGTCGGTAAATATACCAAATGAGTTTGTTCGTCAATAGTGATGGTTCTTGCACCTCTTTTAGTAGTAACTGTAGCAATAGCTTCCAATTTATCTGCTGACTTTTCATTGAACACAGACATAGTTCCCTCCCCATTGGAGGTATAAATGTTTTTTGTGTCGTTATCAAAAGCTACGCCGTCACATCCATCGCCTATCGGCATACTTGCAACAACTTTGCCAGTAACGGTACTTACAGCAATGAGGAATTTATTGCCACATCCGGCAAACAGCCTGTTCGTTTTTTTGTCTATTACCAGGCCGGTAGGTTCTTCACCCGGACCAATTGGCCAATGAGCTTCTACAACCATTTTTCTCAGATCCACTTCCACTATTTCATTTTTATCTTCAATATTTACAAATAGCTTGCCCATTCCGTTTGAAACGGCAGTTTCGGGTTTGCCTCCCACATCTATACTATCAACTAATTTATTTGTAACCGGATCGATAAAGCTTAAGTTCTTACCCCGGCCGTTGCAAGTGATTATCTTTTTTGTAAAAGATTCATACATGATTGCATCAGGATTTGCACCTGTAGGTATTTGAGTGATCACGGCATTTGTGTTCAGATCAAACACGGTAACATTATTTGATCTGCCGTTACTGGTGTATCCCCTGTTCTGTGATTTATCAAAAGCAATTCCATGAACACCTGGAGTATTTTCAATGACACCGATCGAATCACCTGTTGTTTTATCCAAAATATTTACCTGTGTGCCATGTGATACATATAAACGATTATTGCCAGGCCCTACAGCAATATAATCCCAGCCACCACCGCTTTGGATGTGAAATGTTTTAAGGATCTGAAAATCTTTTTGGGCCCACAAGCTTGTACTTGCAGTAAGAAAAAATATTACCAGGAGATTGATTATTTTTTTCATAAAGATGTTTTAAAGGCTATTATCAAATTGCAATTTTTCTTCCCCCTGTTTTTTTATCAATTTTCCAAATCTATAGCTTATTCCAAGGTAAATAATTCTTGCATCTCTTCTGCTAACAGAGTGTTGTTTCATATACTGTGTGTTTATTTCGGATTTCTGTTTATTACTATTAAGAATATCCGATGCAGTGAGTATCACCGATAATTTATTTTTGAAAAGATCCTGCCTGATCCCTGAATTAAGGACAAAGGTTCCATAGTACTTGCCCTGTGGCGTCAAACGTGCCGACCGATAACTACTACTTACCTGCCACATCGTTGTTTTTGTAAACGTGACAGTCGAGTTGAAATTGACACTCATTGAAATAATTGATTTCTGATCGCTAAAACCAAGATTTGATGCATCGATCTGGTTATAAAATGTATTTGTACTAAGATTGGCGGTTAAAAATTTTCCAGCTTTTGCAGAAAAAATTAATTCAAGTCCTGCGGATTGGTCATTAGATAAATTCTGCTGCGTAGAAAGCAGAACAGAATCGTTCAGGCGGATTATTACATTGGTAAAACCGTCTTGTTTATACCTGTAATATATGCTTGGAACAAATGAAAACTGCTTATTCTGCCACTTATATCCAAACTCAGCAGAGTGGGTAACTTCAGGTAAAAGATTTGGATTACCCGCTCTTATATTATAGGGATCCTGGTATTCCGGAAAAGGATTCAATTCATCACCTTCAGGCCTATGTACCCTTTTGCTGTAGTTCAATTGTAATTCACCATTCTTTAGTTTGTATGAAAGATGAAGTGTGGGATAAGCTTTAAAATACTGGTTATTTATTACAGAATCTTTTGTTACAAGATTGCTGTTAACCAAAGCCTGTTCAAATCGTAGCCCGACAGAATATCCAAAAGATTCATAACTGTGCTGGTAAGTTCCGTAAGCTGCATGTATTGATTCACTATACTTAAAATGATTGGACTTTGTAATATCTTTTATAAATATTCCCTGAGTTGTATCATAGTATTCGATATGAAAATTCATATCTAACTGGCTAAAGGAACCATCATACCCGGATTCAATTTTGGAATCTTCTGACAAAGGATTGGTATAATCAACAGTCAGCTGTTGCTGTTTTTCACCCTGCTTGATCAATGTATTATCATAAGAAGGTGGCAATACCGGGAAATGATAAATATTGGTATAGTGATTATCTTCTACTTCACTCTGAGAGGAAGCTGTGAATTCAGCACGCAGTTCATGATCTTCTTTTGAAAAATTATGTTGCCAGTAAGATGTTATAGCTTTTTCATCTTCGTATTCCGGGTCATAACGTAAGCGGTCATAGTTGCTTGTCAGGATATGGTTTTTATCATAAAAGAATTTTTGCACCACATCATTCCGGGTTAGTTTGCGATAATAATAATCCCCGGAAATTCCCAGGCTATTATATTTATCCATAATATAGTCTATGCCAAGACTAACTTTATGTGAAACAGGCCGGGCCAGTGAGTTGCCTGCTTCATTATAATAGCTTGAAGTTTTACCTACTGAATCAATGTACTCTCTATCTATCTCGTTTTTTCTGATACGTCGGTCCTGGCGTATACTGTAATTACCAAAAAGATTCAACTTGTCGGTTTTATAATTCATATTTATACTGCCATTATAACGGTCATTGTTACCGACGTTGCCAACTGCAGTGCCATTCCAACCTGCTTTGATATTTTTTTTCAACACGATATTAATAATACCCGATGTACCGTCTGGCTTGTAACGGGCAGACGGATTAGTGATGACCTCGATCCTTTCAATCGTATTGGCAGGAAATTGCTGTAATACTTCTGCTCTTGTTTTTCCCATAAGCGGAGAAGGTCTGCCATTAATTAGGATCATTACATCCGCCGAACCCCTGAGGCTTACCTGACCTTCGATATCAACTTCTACAGAAGGAATGTTTTTTAAAATATCGCTGGCGGTACCACTTTGTGCCATGATATCCTGGGTAACGTTGTAGATTTTTCTGTCAATAGATGTATTCAGTAAAGATTTCCTTGCTGCTGTCACTACTACTTCACTCATGTTATTTGCCAGCAGTCCAATTTCAACAGTTCCGATATTTTCTTTTTGCTGATCTACGGTAACAGCCATTACAGTTTTTTCATACCCTATAAAAGTGAAATGAAGAATATAATTGCCAAATGCAATTTTATCCATTTCAAATTTTCCTTTACGGTCTGTGATGGCTGTTTGAATAATTGAACTGTCGCGGTTGTGCAACAATTGTACGGTAGCAAACTCAACGGGTAGTTTTGATGCTTTATCCTGAACTATTCCGATGACGAGATGATTGCCGTCTTGTGAAAAAAGATCAGTTGAGGAGACAAAAAGACATATGATGAAAATTATTTGTTTTTTCATTTCACTGATACTTTAAATTCAGACGTCATCCAATAATGATCCCTGCAAATATTTAAACTTATTTTGCGATACTGCCATCCGGGTTTAGCTCCAGTTCCTTCTTTTTGTTATTCACGGTTATATTGACTTCATAAAGGATCCTGCCGCCCGGCTTCTCGATCTTTTCTGTTCTACCATAAACTGCTCCCGGATATTTTGTATTTACGGTATTGGTAACTGCGGCAGGAAGTTCAGATGAAGGAATAGTTGTTTCAGTTTCTACCCAGGCTCCATCTAAACCGAAATTGGCCGATACATCCGCATTATTCATTTTGAAATTGGCTTCGAGTTCTTTTTTATTTTCCTTTTCCCATTTAATATCTGTTGCGCCAGGAAATTTATTATTAAAAGCAGTTTTTACCGGGGCTGGAACATCCTTTTCAGTTATTTTTTGAGAGTAGCCTATTGTTACAAAAGAAAAAATAAAGCAGGCTAATGATAATAACGATTTCATAAAATTATTTTTTGCAAACCTAAAGGGTGATACTGAATAAAAACTGATTTTTTCTTTTAAAAAAGAATAGAAAAATGATGCGCTCCTTTTTTGAATTCATACTGAAGTAGAAATCCGTAATGATCGCAGATCTGTTTGGCGATAGCAAGACCGAGACCTGTTCCATCGGAGTATTCTGATTTCCAAAAACGATCGAAAATCCGATCCTTATCCAATGCTTGTGTGCCCGGGTTGCTGATGGTTAATATATTATTGTCAGATCGAAGCAGGATGCTTTCTTCTTTGTTTGAATGTTTAATTGCATTAATGATGAGATTAGTGATCAGCGTATTTGCCAGATGAGGATTCATGTTCGCTTTTAGATCATTGATCTCATTGCTTACTGTTAAATATCTTTCACTGATCCATTCATCAAGTTCCTGTATAATATTTTTTGCAATGATATGAATATCCACTTCCTGTTTTTCGGAGAACTGGTTATTCTCAATTCTTGCCAATAGCAGAAGAGACCGGCTCAATTTTGACATTTTATCAACGGCATCATAAATGACTTGCAGGTCCTTAAGATTTTTTTCATTCAAAGCAGGGTCCTGTATCAATACATCCAGCCTGGAATTAACAACAGCAAGCGGTGTTTGCATTTCATGAGAAGCATGATCAATAAAATGTTTCAGGGATAAATAATCCTTAACCACCTTCTCCGTCATCATCGAAATATTTTCATTGAGTTCATTGAATTCGTGTATAGTAGTTTTTTCAGTTTTGATAGCAGAAGGCGCATTAAGGTCAAAACTCTTGATAGAAGAAAGTGTTGTTTGAAAAGGTTTCCATAACCTTTTTACAAGAAACCTGTTTGCGAAAAATAATAATATGCTTAATAAAATGATCAACCCGAGTGTAATGAGCAGGATAATGCCAATTAATTCTTCGGTTGCTTCCTGTGATTTGGTTACAGAAGCAATATAATACTGCCCGTTTACTTCAACGGTAAAATCAAGCTGACGGCTCAGCTCATTCTCTTTTTCATCTGGAACATACAACATTAATGTCCTGAAACTTTGTAGTAAGAACTTGTCCGATTTTTTAAATTCTATACGTTGATCTTTATAAGTAGTTGCAGGAGGCAATGAATGATTTTTTTGAATAAAATCCTGGATCTCTACCTGTTCAACACGGAGTGTTTCATCCAGTTGTTCTTTGAGAACATATTGAAGAAGGAAATAATAGCCGGCGCCTGCTATCAATAAAACAAGAATTGTAGAAGCAATGGAAATTTTATTGTATTGAGCTTGCAGTTTCATTAATCGGTTAATTTATAACCCATTCCGTACAATGACTTGATGTAATCGCCGCAGCCTTTTTCAGATAATTTCTTCCGCAGGTTTTTCATATGAGTATAAATAATATCAGCACTCTCACCCGTTCCCATTTCCTGGCTCCAGAGATGAGAGATCAATGCATTTTTTGAAATGACCTTACGTTGATTGGAAAGAAAATAAACTAATAACTCATATTCTTTTCGTGTGAGTTCAACCGGATCCTCTTTCACCTTAACTTCTTTTGCCAACGTATCAATGGATATTTCATTGAAACGAATTACATTATTCCCGCTATACATTTTGCGACGTATGATAGCATTGATTCTTGCCGCCAGTTCTGACAAATGAAATGGCTTTACCAGGTAATCATCTGCACCAAGGCGCAATCCGTTAATACGATCTTCTATCGAGTTTTTAGCAGAAATAATGATGACGCCGTCTGTTTTTTTATTGTTTTTTAATTCTTTCAACAACTGCATACCCGAACCACCCGGAAGTGTAATGTCTAAAGCGATGCATTCATAATCGGATGTTTCAATTTTATCAAGGGCTTGTTTAAAATTTGAAGCAATTTCGCAAGTATAGTTCTCGTTTTTTAAATAGGACGCAATACTTGCCGCAAGCTCTTTTTCATCTTCAATAATAAGCAACTTCATAAACTGAAAACTACAGATTTTTTATAATACTATTCCAGGAAACCTCTTCTTCAGAATTTCTTTAGAATCCACGGCTAGTTTGTGTGTTAAATTTAAACCCCAAAGTAGGGCAGAATCGTAATTTATCCGATAATTAAACTTTTAAGGAATGAATAAAATAATCGTACCTCTATTGATGACATTCATATTTTTCATTTCTTCACTATCATTGAATGCACAAAAGGATTTTCAGCATGACACCACTTATTATGAAAAGCTCGCAGATAAGATCACTGTCCGTCTCTATTTATCAAAAAAATATGTAGGCCTCAAGTTCCCTTCCGGCGGTAACGGAGATGATCTTGAATATAATGCAAACCCTAAACTTAATCTTGGAGCAGGTGTTACTATAAAAAATATTTCGATAAATCTTTTCAATGGTTTTAGTTTTTTAAACAAGAACAGCGATGAAAAAGGAAAAACAAAAGGATTTAATTTCCAGGTGCATCTATATCCCCGTAAATGGGCCATTGACCTAATGTATATATCCCCAAAAGGCTATCATTTGGACCAACAGGGAATGGCGGGTGTACCGGCAGACAAGTATTACTATCGTGAAGATGTGAAAACAACTTTTTTTGGCATTTCTGCTTACCAGGTCCCTAACAAAAAAAGATTTTCTTATCGGGCTGCCCTCTTACAAACTGAGTGGCAAAAGAAATCTGCCGGGTCATTTATATACGGCGGTGAATTTCATCATGGCACAGTACAGGGTGATAGTGCATTGATACCAGGTTTCTATAGCAGTAAATTTCCCCAGGCAGGAATTAATAAGATCAACGTCCTGAGTTTTGGACCTGGTGCAGGTTATGCTTATACTTTGGTCATGGCGCAACATTTTTTTATTACAGGTTCAATGGTAATTAATTTAGATGTCAATTTTATAAGAGAAGAAGATGAAACAAGAAAAGAAAAAAATGTTTCTTTGAATCCATCGAATGTTTTTAAAGCAGCATTGGGGTATAATGGAAGAAAGTGGAATGTAAGTGCTAATTTGACAGGTAGCATCTTATCAATGCAAGGGTCTCTTACACCAGACAATTATAAATTCTCCTCAGGTAATATTCGGGTTGTAGTTGCACATAAGTTTGAGACGCATAAGCATAAACACGCTGCTTGAACTAAAGATCAGTTTAACTAGTTGAGTTTTGTTTTTCAGGCTAACCCAGATTAATTAAGCTTCATTCTTCTCAACAATGCTTCCAAAAAATAATAATCTGCATAAATGATAGGTGTATCAACTTCCCCGTTTGTTGGCTTATGACCCGTGCTATGCAAAAGAATAAATCCGTAATGTGATCCAATTGGTGAACGATAACTTTTAATAAGACTATTTAATATTTTATCAGCAAAACCCTTGTATTGTTTTTGATTAGCTGAATAGCCCTGCAACTCGTAAAGTGCAGATGCCATAATAGCTGCGGCTGAAGCATCCCTCGGTTCTTTTATGATCTCCGGTGCATCAAAATCCCAATAAGGAATTTTATCTGTGGGAAGCCGTGGATGATTAATAAGAAAAGAGGCAATATTTTCTGCCAGCTTTAAGTATGCAGGGTCTTTTGTTTCCCTGTAACACATAGTAAAACCGTACAATGCCCATGCTTGTCCCCTGGCCCAGGCAGACTTATCCGAATAGCCCTGATGTGTGCTTCCGCCAATCGCTTTTCCTGATACAGCATCATAATCCATAACATGATAACAACTGAAGTCAGAACGAAAATGATTCTTCATTGTTGTATTGGCATGGCTGACAGCAATTTTATAGTAAGATGAATCCCCACTCATTTTTGTAGCTTCAAATAACAACTCGAGGTTCATCATATTGTCTATAATAACAGGGTACTTCCAGGTACCAAAATCCCACGAACGAATGCAGCCCACATTTTTATTAAACCGGGTAGCTAATGTAGCAGCACCACGGATAACCTGTTTTTTATATTCTGCATTATTGGTAAGGCGGTAACCATTTCCATAGCTGTTATAAACTTTAAATCCTACATCATGTGAACCAGCGTTTCCCGGTTCCTTTTCCATTAATAGTGTAAACTCTTCTGCTTTTGTTCTCCATTCATTTTTGCCGGTATTCTCATACATCAACCAAAGTATACCCGGAAAGAAACCGCTTGTCCAGTCATTAGAAACAACAAGCTTTAAAGAGTCCTTATTTATGGAACGGGGAAATATTTTTTTATCTGCCCTGGCAGCTACTGCATTTTCATAAAATAACGATTCCTGCTTTTCGGCATCATGGAAAGCTTTTTTTATATTCTGCGCAGATAGACTATATGAAGAAAAGCTAATTGATATGAATACAAAAAAATTTAAACAAATATTTATCCTGCTATTAATTTTATTCATGTATTTCTTTTTTTTGCAAAAATCTTTAATGAGAGCCATGCTAATGGAACTAACACCGCTGCCAGTATAAAAAAGGAGACATAACTTGTTTTTGTGAGTACTGGAACCATCCATGTTGTAATTAATACTCCTAATACTGCTGCCGTACCACCCATTCCGGAAACAACCCCAACATTTTTTCCATTAAAAAAATCTGATGGAAGTGTTTGAATATTGTTTATCAAAAATTGAAAGCCAAAAAGTGTTACACCAATTAATGCTATGGCAACAGCAGGTTTTTCTTTTAACCCATCCAGCATGATCACAATAGTAACCAAAGAAACAAGCATGATGATGCAGCCAATTGTAATTGCACTCTTTCTTGCTTTGACTGCGTTTACACCTTTGCGAATTAGTTTTGATGAATAATATCCACCGATCAAACTTCCCATTGCAGCTAATAAGTAAGGCGCCCAGGCGAAAGCCCCGATCTGTTTTATATCAAATGTAAATTGCTCTTTTAAAAAAGTAGGTAGCCATGTTACAAATAACCACCATACAGGGTCAATAAAAAAACGGGAAGATATAATGCTCCAGGTAGTTTTGAATTTAAGAAGCTGTCTCCATGTATATACTTTGGATTCAACTGTCGAAGTCGCTTTATCTGCAGAACTGTCTAAAATATATTTCTGTTCTTCCTTAGTTATCCATGGATGTTTATCAGGTGTTGCTTTATTAATAATTAGCCAGGGAATGATCCATAATATACCCAACACCGCAATGCCAGCAAATGTTCCCTGCCACCCAATAGCAAGATATAATACAGCAATAACAGGTGCACTTACTACAGATCCCAGTGAAGCACCAGCCCCAAATATTCCCTGTGCAATGGCTCTTTCTTTTGCTGGAAACCATTCTGCATTGCTTTTAGTTGCACCGGGCCAGTTACCCGCTTCACTCATTCCAAGAAAAAAACGGAAAATATTAAATGAAGAAATTGTTTTTGCTACTGCATGCAAGGCAATGGAAACACTCCATGCTGCAATGGAAACAGCCATACCTAATCTTGTACCGATAGCATCCATCATTTTACCGGTAACTGTTTGCCCGATGGCATAAGCGATCATGAAGAAAGTAGTGATCAATGCTAACGCATTTTTATTATCTGCATCGGCAATACCAAAATCTTTATAAATATAGGGCCACATGATATTGATAGCACTGCGATCAATGTAATTGATAACAGTCGCAATGGCAATCAGGGTTATTATCCACCAGCGAAGCCCTTTAATTTTCATTATGCTGTTTTAAAATATTCTGAATTTGATCAACACTATTATTTGTAGCATCTCCTTTTTCCTGCAATTTTCCAAAAGCAGCGGCTGCGGCAAAGCTGATGATATCCTTTGGAGCATTCTCTTTTATAATTCCATAAATTAAGCCTGCCATAAAACAATCACCACTACCTACTTTTTCAATGACTGTTTCTGTCTGGAAGATTGGTGATACTGATTGTTGTTTTAAAGTATCTAATGCAGCATAATAACGAATGCTTTCTGTGCTGCTATCAAAACGAAAAGTATTGGCTACCCAATTACATCGTGGGAATTTTTCAAAAATATTTCGGGCTGTTTCGGTAGCTTGTTTCAAATAAGCTGCCTGTGTACCGACCGCATGAATAGATGCATCAAAAGGAATACCCAATAAAGAATTGGCCGACCAAACATTCCCCATCACGACATTGCAATATTTAACAAGCGCAGGCATTACTTCAATCGGTTCTTTACCATATTTCCACAATAGCGATCTGTGATTAAGATCTAATGAAATAGTAATATTTTTTTTTGAAGCAGCTTCTAAAGCTTCTGCACATAGTGCAGCTGCTGATGCACTAACTGCGGGTGGAATTGCACTCAGGTGAAACCAGGAAACCTCGTCAAATATTTTATCCCAATCAACTATCCCTGTCGCTAATGTTGAAAAAGAAGAATATTTTCTATCAAAAACATTTTCCCCACTTTTCATATCCGATCCTTCTTTTAAGTAATACAAACCTATTCGTTCACCCGAATATATAACCGGGGATGTATCTATATTTTTCTGTTGAAGGTAATCTGCAATATCTTTTGAAATAATGTTATCAGGAAGTGCTGTACAATATTTCACCGGGATTTCCCATTTTGCCAGGGCCGTGGCGACATTCAATTCTGCACCTCCAACGAAAACAGGCATTGTATTCTGGCGAAGCCATTCCCCTGCGTTTGCTGGTGGCAATCGTAAAAGCAATTCACCAAAACATAAAACCTTTTTCATTGAATTATTTATTCGATACCTGGTTTCAAACTATCTGCTTATAAAAGATTTACCAGTAATTTTCCATATTCGTCCCCAGCTATTTTTTTAACCGCACCTGCACAAGAACTGCATTTCAATTTTGCAGCGCCCCTGATGAAAAGTTGAAATCCTTCAGTAAAATTGAATGGCTTTATTTGCGGGCCAACCCATTGCTTTTCCTTAGCGATATAAGGAAAGATAGCTTGCAACCCTTTATTTAAAGATTTACCGGATTTAGTTTCAAGTGTCCAGAAATTCGTTCCTGTTTTTTCTGATAGTTGTGCGATAATGCAAAATGCATCTAAAACGAAAACAGTATAATGCAGGGATATTGTACGTTCCATTTCCAGGGGAAAAAAACCATTGGTATCCATCTGTGTGTCCAAGCGATTGACAGAACGGGCAATAATTCTTTTTGCTAAATCAATACTATCAACAAACAATGCCATTGAAAGCGTTTGTGCATCATACCAAACACCATGGTTGTTTTTTGCGTTCATTTCATCAATGCCAATTTCACTTGTATTGAGCCAATGTAAAAGATCAGAAAACCATTTTTGCATACCCAGATGATTCTTTGCCGTCCATGATTTTGATTTTTTTAATAGCTCCAGTGCATCAATTACAAAAACAAAATGCCGGGTATCAATTATTCCTGCTCCCCTGCCCTCTGTAACACCTTTTATAGCCTGCCCATATTTTAAATTAGGGTTCATTTTTGTGTCACTATCCAAAAACCAAACCTGTAAAAGTTTACTTGCATGAGCAGCATATTTTTCATCACCGGAAAAATAATATGCCAGGCTAAGCATATAAACATTCTCACATAATCTAGGCATATTTACCTTATCGGTATAGTTTTTTACTTCAGGGTTTGTTTCGCCATCCTTTCTTATATAGGGAAGCCCGTTGGGTTTAGATGGATCCGGCCACCAATAAGGAGCAAGGCTCATATAATCATGCTTATCTCCACTGGGAGGAAGATCTTTTTTCCCCATGACACTCACTGGTTCATATTTCAACAATTTTTCCGCAGTCTTTAACAATTGATCATAGGCAGGCATCAATAATGCGTCTTTTGACTGAACAGCTTTTTTCTTCTCTGCTAAAACATTAAAATCAAGTTTTATTTTATCAACACTTACTGCGCCTTCCTGTGCATTTATTATGCTACACGCAAGTAAAAGGAATACTATTAGTACCGGTTTCTTATTAATCATTATCCAATTATTAATCGAAATTTTTTAAACTCTTTATGAAACTGATAATCGCCTTATTGATCTCACTGTTTTTTTCTTGTTCAAACTTGCCATGTAATCCTCCTTTCACTGTTATAAATTCTGTCTTGACACCTGCATCCATTAATTTTTTATGGAGATCAACTGATTGCTGGTAAGGCACTATAGGATCAGCATCGCCATGCACAATAAAAACAGGTGGGCTGTCTTTTGTAATATAGTTTATTGGTGAAACAGATCTTGCAAATGTTTCATCCTTCGCTTTAGCACCCAACCAGGTTATAGCAGATTTGCTGGTAAGAATTTTACCGTAACCCCAATCCCACACATCAGTAATTCCATATTTATCTATTATAGCCGCTACTTTGATATTTTCTACACCGGGGCAGTTTGTATCAAAACGATGATCATTTCCCAACAAACCTCCCATTAATGCAAGATGTCCTCCTGAACTACCACCCATGATCACAATTTTGTTTACATCAATATTTAATTCTTTTGCATTTTTAATTAAATAGATCAATGCACATCTTGTATCCTCAATTGCTGCAGGTGCCGTAGCCTGGCCCGTTAAACGATATTCAATATTTGCAACAGCAAACCCTTCTTTGAAAAAAGTATTAAAGCCTGTTTGTGATTCTTTCTCTCCATGATTCCATCCGCCGCCATGAATATTTATTACAACCGGTGTGGGTTTCTTTTCTTTTGAGGTAAAATAAATATCCATCTTACCCTCCCAGTCATTTACTCTTGTATATACTGCGTTCAATTGTGCAGTATAGCCTGCCGGATACTCAACTGGTTTGTAAGTTGTGTCTGCATTTGTTTGAGCCTTTATACAAAACGGCGAAAGAAAAATCAGTATAGCCAGGTATGCTTTATTCATTTTATAATCAATAGCCGGGATTTTGTGGAATTACCAATTGTGTATTATTATCAATCTCTCTCTGAGGAATAGGCAACAGCATTTTTTCCGGAGTTACTAAAGCCTGCATTTCCGCTAACGTTAGCCTCGGTGATGGATAATTAACATAATGCAACGGATACATTACTGCGAAATGATTTTTTAATGTTTGTTCTGCCGTAATAGTAGTGAACGTTGTATTAAACCTTACTAGATCATACCACCGCTGATTTTCAAAAGCAAATTCAAGTCTTCTTTCTGTTGCAAGAGCATTTTCAAATAATGCTGTCGTGTTTATTAATAATGGATCTAATGGTGTAAGCGCCGCTCTTACCCGAACCTGGTTTATTAAACCAATACTAGAAGTGGAGTTTCCCTGGGCTTCCGCAAGCATCAGTAACACATCCGCATACCTGATTATCGGCCAGTCATTTTCTGCATCTCTAACTATAGCTACTGCAGAAATATGTTTTTTGGGATACAGTTTTGCTGAGCTGCCACTTCCGAATACACCAATATTTACTGCCTTTCTTGCATCGGTGGCCGTATACAAATTATTTAACTCTGCAGTTGGATAATTTAATCCAAGGCCATCACCATTTACAACGGCAGAACCACTATTTAATGGGGCAAATGAATTTGCAAAAGTAGAACCCAGTCCAATTCCCCCGGCCTTATAACGAACGTTAAAAAGAATTTCTGAATTCATTTCTGTAGTAATTGAAAATACATTCGCATAACTAGCCTGGAGGCTATAGCCACTGTTTGTAATGATATCCTGCAATAATGTGGCGGCATCTGTTTTCCTGTTCAACGTAAGATAAACTTTGGCCAATAATGCTTTTGCACTCCAACTATTTGCCCTTCCCAGATCAGTTGCAGGAATCTGTGCAAATTTTGCTGTAGGCCCGTTAGCAGATGCATTTAATAGATCAGCTATTATTAATTTATAAATATCTTCTTTGGGGCTCCGGTTTAAACTTTTTGCATCTATTGGTGAAACAGGCTCATGTATTAAGAAAACACCACCATATAATCTCACCAGGTTAAAATATTGATAAGCCCTTATAAAAGAAGCCTGTGATGCCATTTTTTTACGATCAGCATCTGCGAGGGTGAATGGTGTTTCATCATATGTAATTGTGCCAGGAGCTTCATTATAATTTACTCCAAGACTGTTAAGTACTATATTTAAATTACGGATATTATAATAAGTACTGAGCCAGTAATTGTAATTGCCCGCATGCGAAGTACTCGGGAAAAACATATCGAGATCGCTTAAATCCCTATTGGGTGTTGAAGTACTGCCCGCTACACCCTGGATAGAATTATCACTCCGGAGTTCCGTCAATGTCCATTCTTCCAGCATTGGTTTTTGCATTGCATTATAGCAACCGGTTAATGCGGTGTTGACTTCACTTGTATTTGAATAATATGTAGCCGTGTTAAGATTAGATTGCGGGTACAGGTCGATTGTTTTTTTACAGCCGCAAACTGCAACCCCGGTTAACAGAATAATATATTTAAACGCTTTCATAATAATTATTTTTTGTTTTAAAAATTTATATCAACTCCAAAAACAAAACTCTTCGGTATTGGAAAACTTCCTCTTTGATACCCGTCTATAAGAGTTGATGCATAGGCGCCGCCATTGGAACGCCCTTCAGGATTTAGTGCCCGGTATCCTTTAGCCATATTGAAATAAAGATTTTGTGCGGCGAAATAAACACGCAATGAAGTCATTTTTAAAAATTTGACAGCTGATTCGGGCAACGTGTAACCAAAGTTTATATCACGCAATGCAAAATACGAGGCGTCCTCAACAACATAGTCTGTCAGCATCCAGTTAAACCCGATTGTAGAATAAGGAGTTTTTCCATCACCTGGAAACTTAGGACTAAGCCAGCGATTATTATTAAACACTCTCAGCATTCTTCTTGATTCATTGTAATTAGCATCTCCGTTTATCAATGATCCACCCTTTACGCCCTGGAACATAAAACTCAGATCAAATCCTTTATAAGATAAATTATTTGTAATACCCCAGGTAAAATCAGGATAAGGATTGCCGATTATTGTTCTGTCATTATTATCAATAATATTATTGCCATCTACATCAACTATTTTTAGTCCACCGGCTATAAATACATTCGCCAGGCTACTGGTTAAACCTCTTGCTCTTGCTGCATCTATATCAGCCTGTGAAAGCCATACGCCATCTGTTTTAAAACCGTAGAACTGTATTAAAGGGTCGCCAACTTTATTCTGGTACACTTCAGTTCTTTCTCCCTGGTTCAGCAAGTATGCTTCTTTGCCTAACTCAAGAATTTTATTTCTTGTACGTGAAAAATTAGCCGACGTTGTCCATTTGAAATTTTTTGAAGCAAAATTGGTAGTGGACAACTCCAACTCAAACCCTTTATTTTCCAGGCTTCCTATATTATTCCAGAACTGCGGAACACCAGTAAAGGCCATAGAAGATTGTTGTAATAATAATTTATCCGTTTTTGATTTATATACATCAACTGAAAGATTGATCTTATTTTTTATGATCGAAAGATCCATACCAAAGTTTGTCTGGAATGTACTTTCCCAGGTAATATCCTTGTTACCTATGATAGTAGATGAAGTAACCTGTCCGGAAGTGATCGTGCCCGTATTGGACCCAAAAGAATAGTTTGCAGAATTCAACAGATCAAGGAAGCCGAAATCAAGTATCCGGTTATTACCTGAAACACCATAACTGGCCCTGAACTTAAGCCTGTTTAGCCAGCTTGCATTTTTCAAAAAATCTTCTTCAGAAGCTATCCAACCTACAGAAACAGATGGGAAGTTCCCCCATTTATTTCCCGGGCCAAAATAAGAACTGCCGTCGGCACGGAAACTGGCAGAAAGCAAGTACCTGCTTTTAAAACTATAATTAATTCTTCCAAGGTAAGAGATAAGACCAATTGAGTTTTTAGTTCCAAAAGTTCCTGCCTTGTCTATTGAAGTTGCATTATTAAGTGTCCTTATATTATCACTCGGATAATCCAACCCCGTCGTTTGATCCTTGTTTATATTTGTTTTTTGTGCCGTAAAACCAAATAATACATCAAAAGAATGTTCCTTAAACTTCTTTGTGTATGTCAATGTGTTTTCTGATAAGAGATCCATATATGTGTTGTTAATATAAACACCTTTATTAACTACACCGTCAGCAGTTGCATTCCGGTTGGCCCAGTTGAGTGCTGTTGTATAATTTACATAAACACTTGCAAGCGATTTGAAATCTAAACCGGGTATTATATTAACAGAAATATCTCCTGCGGCCTGTAACCTGTATTCATTGGATTTATTATCCTGGTTAAGTGTAGAAGACTTTGGTGTGTTTTGAGCTGAGCTGAATGGATCAGCAACAGTTGGCCCCCAGGTGCTACCATCGGGCATAGTGCCTGAATATGCTATGGCACTAAAATGCCTTGGCTGTGCGAAATCTCCGGGTCTTATATTAGCCCACTGTGGTATCTGGTTTACGTTTGCAGCCGTCAGTGCATTATGATATACCGGTATGAAACTTGGGTAGCGATAAAAATTTGTCAGATTTTCAGAAGGAGATTCTCTCCTTGTATACGATGGATTTAGATTCATTGAAATTTTTACCCTATTGCTGAGATCCACGTTCATTTTGGTTCTTAAATTAAATTTCTCAAAATCACTTTTATACATCATTCCCTCATCTCTCTGATAGCCTCCGGAAATAAAGTACCTGGTATCTTTTTTTCCACCGGATGCACTTAGTTGTAAATTTTGAAACATTCCAGGTCTTAAAGATTCTTTCTGCCAGTCTGTTCCTTCTCCTCCCATCATAGTTGTTTCTATAATGTAAGCTGCCCTTTCTGCATTACTTGCTATAGCAGTACCAGTTGGAGGTGTTATGCTTGGGTCGGTTGCTTTGTATGCAGCTTCACTAAATAATAAATTAGTGTATTCGGTAGTCGTCATAATATCATAACGCTTATAATCTTCTTTTCTACCAATTGAGTACCTGAAATTATATTTTGGTTTTTCTGACTTACCGCTTTTTGTTGTAACAAGTATAACTCCACTTGCACCTCTTGATCCATAAATAGCTGCTGAAGCTGCATCTTTCAATACTTCAACAGACTCTACATCAGCAAGGTTTATATATCCCAATCCATCTGGTATTGGTTGACCATCTATTACAATAAGTGGGCTTGCACCTGCATTTACAGAACTGATACCCCGTATACTGATCTTTGGTGCAGCACCTGCTTCCGACGAAATATTCTGTACCTGCACACCAGCGATCCTCCCCTGCAGTGCCTGGTCCAAACGTGATACAGGTGATTGATCCATTTTTTCATTTTTATATTTAGAAACAGCACCCGTCACATTTGATTTCTTTTGTGTACCATAACCAATCACCACTACCTCTGCCTGTTCCGTTGCTTCAGTTACCATCGAAACATTGATATTTGTTTTCCCTTCAACAGGAATATTCTGCGAAGCATAACCAATAAAAGAAAAAACAAGTGATTTGGTAGCAGTTCCGACAGAAATAGAGAAGGTGCCGTCCTCTTTTGTTTTTACACCCACTTTATTATTATCACTTAATATGGAAACTCCATTTAGTGGCAGTCCGGTACTTTGATCAATCACCTTACCGGTGATTTCTTTGTTTTGAGCAAATGCTGATGTAATCAAAATAAGCATTGGCAGCAGCAGCAGCAAGCATCGTATTTGTTTCATAATCGCAGTTTTTATTTTAAAAATTTTATACGCTTTTTTTATTTAATAAAATCTTCCCTCATAGGACTAAAGACATCAATTAATACCCCGGCTTCAAGGCATACAGCACCGTGCATAACATTGGAAGGAATATAGAATGCATCACCCGCCCTCAGGATCTTCTTCTCATCACCTATCTCCACTTCAAACACACCGCTTTCCACATGAGTAATTTGGGAATGATAATGCTGGTGCAAAGTCCCAATGCCACCAGTTTCAAATTCCACTTTTACTACCATCAGCTTATCATCATAAGCCATGATCTTTCTTCTCATGCCTTTATCAACATTTTCCCATTCGACACTCGCATTTTCTATAAATACTTTTTCCGCTTCATTTGTCTTCATAACATAATTTTTTATTTATAAATCTTTTATTTCAATTCTTTCCCGTTATATAAAACTGAATAGGGCCCTGTCCATTCAAAATTTTTACCGCCGGCATTTACGGTATGTTTATTTCCTGCTTTGAAATCTTTATTACATTGAACTACAACCAAGCTCTTGTCATTTAATAAAATTTCAGCTACTGTAAACTCATTATCCTGTTTTAACAGGTTTATTTTCTTAACTGAGGGGTATGCATTCGATGAATATTCATTTACCGTGTCAAACTTGCCATGTATTTCAATTACGTTGATAAAGGATGGACTTGCGGCTTTCTTCCGGATAATATATGAAGGCTCTCGTCTTAAATTGAAATCTGGATCATTCGCACCGGTCCTGGCAAAAAATAATTTTGCCGAATCCTGTACAAGTGATGAAATAGAATAATAGGTACTGTTATTTAAGAAAGTGAATTGAACAGTTCCTTCATTGACTGATGCTTCAGCCTCTTTCCAGATAAATTGGTACCCATTTTTTGTACCCAGCGTTTCCTGTTTCTTTGTTGCTGGTGTATATTTAAATGAAGTGGCTATGAATTGTCCGTTATATTGAAAAGGAAGATCGTATTGATGAAGTTCATTCGCTGATGTATTAAAAATATCTATGATCATTTTTTTGCCTTCTGGTAACTGAACCATATATAAGTTACGCTGGAGATGAATATTTTTATAAGCATTATTTTCTTCCGCTGCAGCAACAAGTAATGCCGGGTTTTTTGTATCGGAAAACAATTTTTGTGAATGAAATTTTTCTCCGATATCTCCATCACCACTAAAATGACTTGTCTCATCAACTATAATTGTGTTATGTGCAATTGTTTGTGAAGCATAGGCTGTGTTTTCCGGCAAATACCTGCCGCCATACTTTTGCTCAATACCCACAAAACGTGCAGAACCATAATCCTGCAGTATTTCATTTCCCTGGTCAAAAAGATTAATATTTAATTTATCAAAATGTCCATGCCCCATTCCCTGCGATGTATATTTAAATATCAAACTTGTTAAATCGTCATCTATACCATTCCTGAAAATACTCACACCGCCTTCATCGCCGTTCACACCATCTTTACTTTCGATAGTTTTATATGGATAGAATGCAGAGATATTTTTGTTTTTTGCAAGAGCTGCTGCAACTAATACGCCGCCCTTGTTAAGCATAACCTTGTTTTGCTTTTTGGCAACTGTAAGTAAACCCTGATCCCCCCCATATACCGGCCAGGCTATATTTATTGCTGTAATTAATTCGTTCGTAGTATAATCTTTATCTTTTATCGCATCATTCAAAGGAAAGAATGAGCCATTAGTATTGGTCTGCTGTAAACAAGTCATCAATGCCTTTTGAAGAATTTTATTCCGGTAGTCAAATATTTTTAAAGATGGACTTGTATTATTCAGCGCATTCGCAAAAAGCATATATGGAAGAATGGCATACCGTACATAATAGGGCCCTTCTGTATAATATCCATCTGGCGAAAAAAGATTATCCATCTGTGCCAGGAAACCTTTTTTCTTATTCTTCTTTGTCCCATACAAAGCCATATCAATATAATCCTGGTTATTAGTAGCAATGCCTACAATTCCTACACCTGCACATGCCCATACAGCATGATTATGCAAAAGATCAAACCATTTATTCAAATCCTTTGTGAAATAATCTACTTCAGGTTTAAAAGCACCTTCCTCAATGGTTTTTCTTTCTACTGGTGATAGTGAATTGTAAATAAGATCATAAGCCATGCCTGTATATACCAACCAATTTGCGTCATTTAATGCCTGCCAGAAAATTCTTCCGGGTGAACTGCTGGTAGCCTGAGGATGATTTTTTAATGTTGGATTTAATACAGCATATTTTAAAAACATTTCTTTTACCAGTGTTGCATATCTTTTATCGCCGGTCAGGTTGTATAAAATACCACTGTTAAACATCAGCGTATAGTTGGACTTATGTTTATCATGAGTATAACCGCCTGCAGGATCTTTTGGAAAGGGAACATCGACATCTTTGCCTACATACTCATCTACTTGTTTTTTTAAATTGCTATATGACTGAGATAGTAATGGATACACTGCAATATTTCTTTTTACCTCAGCTGCTTCTGCTTTGGTAAAAAATGTAACCGGGTGCTGTTGTGCAGAAGACAGCAAACAGGAAATCATTAATAATAAGACAACTGGCAATCGAAGCATTCGTTATATATTCAATTCGCTTTATGCGAAATAAGTACCACCGTTAATTTCAACACTCTCTCCATTAATAAATGAAGAAGCATCACTGGCTAAGTAAAAAGCAAGATCACCTACTTCTTCAGCCTTACCTTCTCTGCGCAATGGTGTAGCAGCAGCAACATTTGTTCTAACCTCAGGTTTTGTAAATGTGTCGTGGAATGTAGTATTGATCATACCAGGTGAAACGCAGTTAACACGTATTCCTTTTGGACCTAACTCTTTTGCAAGCCCTCTCGTCAATGTAAGCACACCACCTTTCGATGTTGCATAAGCCAATGCACCGAAACCACCGCCGTCTCTTGCTGCCTGTGAAGAAAAATTTACAATTGCACCGCCTGAAGTCATATGAGGAACCACTTCTTTAGTCGCGAGATAAACAGATTTCAGGTTAACATCAATTACTGAATCCCAGAAATCCTCACTTAGATCAGCCAATACTTTTCTTCCCATGATACCGCCTGCAACATTTACAAGAATATGAATGACTGAGCCATACTTTTCAATACAGGTATCAACCAGTTTTTTTACATCAGCAGTTTTTGTCATATCACCATACACCGCAATTGCATCTCCCGCATTGTTCTTAATAAGCTGAATTGTTTCATCAGCTAATGCTTTATTGCCAAAATAATTGACACAAACTTTTACTCCTGCTGCTGCCAGCTTTAATGAAACCTGCCTGCCGATATCCCTGGCACCGCCGGTTACAATTGCAACTTTATCTTTCATATTATTATATTATACGTCTGTTTAATTAAACGTTATAAAAAACCAAAAACTAAGAGGGTGTAATATTAAAGGAGAAAACAAGCCATCCGAATTTTATAGTCGTTGTATAATCTCAAATTTTTATTTCAATTTGTTAGATACTGTCTACATAATTTTATATTTCGTCATATATTTTCTAAATGTTTTTGCCGGCATCGTTACCGGTATCGCTGCCGGGATTCTCGGTATTTTAAATTCGTTTACATTTACGCCTCAATGATTGCGACTTCGAATGAATAAACCCGCTACAATAAAAGATATAGCAAGGCATCTGAATATATCTATCTCTACTGTATCAAGAGCATTACGAAATGCGCCTGATGTAAATAATGATACAAAAAAAGCCGTAATGGCGATATCAGAGGAGCTTAGCTATCAACCTAATAAATTGGCATTAAGCCTCCGGCAAAAGCAAACACATACGATCGGCGTGATCGTTCCCAACCTCGATTATGTTTTATCAACAATGGTAAAAGGTATTGATGAGGTAGCACTGGAAGCCGGTTACACTGTAATGGTTTGCCAGAGTAATGAATCGTTTGGAAGAGAGATCGTAAATACAAGGAGATTGCTGGAAAGTTTGGTTGATGGTTTTATCATTTCTGTTTCCAGCGAAACAAAATCATTTGAACATTTTAAAAAAATACAGGAAAGAGATTTACCAATGGTGGTCTTTGATCGTGTAACACCTGACCTTATAGCACCGAGTGTACGATTAGATAATGAAAGCGGTGGCTTCATGGCTACTGAGCATTTGATAGAACAGGGTTATAAACGTATAGCCATATTAGCCGGACCAAAAAACCTTGGCATCAGTAACAGCAGGCTTGATGGTTACTTGAATGCATTGAAAAAGCACAAGATCAAAAAAGACAATGACCTGATCGTTCATTGTGATTTTAACCAGGACTATGCATTCTTTGCCACCCGTGAATTATTATCAATGAAAAAAAGGCCTGATGCAATATGCACCATCAGTGATCGTATGGCAATTGGAGCAATGCTTGCCATTAAAGAAAGAGGATTAAAAATGCCACAGGATATTGGGCTCGTCGGATTTAATAATGAGCCTGCCCTAAGTCTTGTTACGCCAACAATATCAAGTGTTGAACAACCTTGTTTTGAATTAGGAAAGGCAGCAGCAAAACTTTTTATTGAATCCATGCACCATAATGAAGATATGACTGGTGTGGAACAGGTTTTAAAACCCAAATTATTTATCAGGGAATCCTCTCAAAGAATTACTCCCGGAAACGGAACAAAAAAAATATAACTCATGTGTAGATTTTTTTTATTGAATTATTTTCTCATCCTTGTATCAACAATTTCCATAGCCAGAAATATCCCGGTAAAAAATATTGATGAATTAAATAAAGCAAACAAGGAAGCAAAACCTGGCGATACAATTGTTTTACAAAATGGTGTATGGGAAAATGCAATTATAAAACTGGATTGTAGTGGTACAAAAGAACTTCCGATTATATTTAAAGCACAAACAGCAGGCAAAGTTTTAATATCAGGAAACTCCAAACTCAATCTCGGTGGAAACTATATTATCGTTGATGGTTTATATTTTGAAAAAGGTTATGCAGGTAATGATGCGGTTATTAAATTTTGTATCAATAAGGATAAAATAGCTAATAACTGCAGGGTAACCAATACTGTTATTAATGATTTCAATAACTCCAAAAGACTGGACGAAAATTATTGGATTGCATTTTATGGAAAAAATAACCGGTTGGATCATTGCAGCTTTTTAAATAAGAAAAACTTAGGAGTGCTGCTTGCCGTTATTCTTGATGATGAGAGAAGCAGGGAAAATTTTCATTCTATTGATCATAATTATTTTGGAGTGCGACAACCTCTTGCTTCAAATGGTGGAGAAATTATCCGTGTAGGTGTATCACAGCATTGCGAGTTCAACTCCAACACACAGATAACCGATAATTTTTTTGAAACCTGTGATGGTGAAACAGAAATTGTATCAATCAAGTCAGGATCAAATATTATCCGTAATAATCTTTTTAAAGAATGCCAGGGTGCAGTAGTATTCAGGCACGGTAATTTTAATACGGTTGAGAATAATACTTTCCTTGGCAATAACAAAGAAGGGACGGGTGGCGTACGTATTATTAACAAAGGACAATGGGTCGTAAATAACTACTTCTATCAATGCCGTGGTGTGGGATTCAGGTCACCTCTATCAATAATGAATGGAGTCCCTAATTCTCCGGCTAACCGTTATGTAGAAGTAACAGATGCAGTCATTGCAAATAACAGTTTTGTTGAATGTACTCCAATAAGCTTTTGCGAAGGAAGTGATACTGAGCGATCCGTACCTCCAAGCAAAGTTTACTTTGAGAATAATATTTTCTTCAATTCAAAAGACACACAATTATGCCACATCTATGATGATATAAGTGGTATTAAGTTTTCAGGCAACCTGATGAGTGCTATTTACAACCCGAACATTACTGGCTTTACTAAAAACGCTTTCACACTTACCAAAACAACTTCACTACCATTTCCTAACCCGGTTCCCGGTAGCAGTGCAAAATATATTATAGGTGATTCCTTAAAAACAATAAGTAAAGAGAGGCTTGGTTCGCCACTTTCAGATAAACCAGGGCATGCAAGTACAAAACGATTACAGGAAACCTGGATGAATGCTGTTTCTTCATGTGGAGCAAAATGGTACAATCCAAAAAATAAACAAGTAGTCAAACAAAGAAAAAAAGACTGCAAAACAGCCAAAGAAATTGAACAGCTATTATCTGAAAATTCGAGTGCCGAATTGACAATTAATTTGACGGGAACCGAATATGTTTTCAGTTCCCCATTAACAATAATCAACGATGTATCATTAACAAGCACTCAAAAACAAATCATCAGGTTTTCTAACTCTTCTAATTCAGGTTTTTTTATTCAGCTAAAAGCAGGAAAAAATCTAAAGCTTACTAACCTTAACCTGGATTTAAATTCTGTATCAGCCGGTACATTTATTACTACTGATACTTCCGGTAGTTCTAATCATTCAAATCTGTACATGAACAATTGCGTTATTAAGAATCTTAATGGAGCTTTTTTTACGGCAGCTAAATCAGCTATTTCAGATAGCATTATTATCAATAGATGTACATTCAGCAATGGCAACGGAGTGTTATTTAAATTCGATAACGAAATTGATAATAAAGGATACTATAATGTAGAGAAATTAAAAATAACTAACTCCTCATTTAAAGAACATAAAGACCAGCTATTAACAATGCTTCGGGGTGGTAATGATGAAAGCACCATGGGACCACATTTGATTTTTTCAAATAACTCAGTATCGAACAGTAATACTAAGACTGACCTGGCTTTGATTCACTTGTATGGCACCCAATATTCATTACTTGAAAAGAATAGTTTTTCTAATAGTAATATCGGCAAATCGCTGATAGTTTATGAAGATGCTGTAAGGGCTGCACATTCAATCAGGAATAACTCATTAACAAACTCAGGCAAGATCGTTACAAACAAATATGTGAAGGAGAAAAATAACATAGCTGGAAAATAAAAATCACTTTATTTCTATTATATTTTTCACACTCTCATTCCCTGTTCTATCTACAGCTGTAACAATAATGCCTGATAATGTCTGACGTTGTGCATTTTCGCCGACAACTTTTCTTATACTTAGCGATCGTTTAGAATGATCAAGAATAGTATAGCTCCAGCGGTTATTATATTTGTGATAAACCACCCATTGAAAAACGTCTTTCTCATCCGGGTGTGTCCAGCTGATTTTTAGAAGATCGTTTTGCGTTTCAGTAATAACAGCCGGCGCTGCCGGTGCATTTTTATCAAGCCAGGGACTTGACGGCACCAATGCCTGTTTTTTATAGACAGACTTTAATAGCGTATCCGCCATTCTTGGATTCTTTGTTAAAGATGAAATACTCCAATGAACGACTCCCATACTTTCCGGTATCATACCACGGTCAATCATTATCTCGTTGATGATCTCATCCAGGTTTTTATCGGTACTATCACGGCCCACACTAATACCAGGCCATAAATGACGGTCCATTTTGTTTTCGCCGGCCCACCAACCCAATAATACGGGGAAGCTTTGTGCATAGCGGTTCACTGGCCAATATAGTTGCGGAGTAAAATAATCTATCCATCCTTTATTAAGCCAGAGCTTTGCATCAGCATAAAGCTGATCATACTGATCAAAACCTTCTACCATATTAGGATAACCGGGTCGCCAGATACCAAAAGGACTCAAACCAAATTTTACCCATGATTTTTCGGCCTTGATATTTGTATATAAACGTTGGATCAATTTATTCACTGCATCACGACGCCAGTCTCCACGAGACAGTTTGCCGCCACTGCGTTGATAGGCAGCCCAACTTACTGAATCAGGAAAATCAACACCGCCATTGTAAGAAGGATAGGGATAGAAATAATCATCCATGTGAATGCCATCAATATCATAACGCTTTACAATATCCATGATCACATCATTGGTCATATCCTGCACTTCTTTTTTTGCCGGATCCATCCACCAATAACCTTCTTTAAGATAAACAACCCAGTCAGGATGTTTTTTTACAACAGAGAGTTCACTTATTTCTTTTCCATCCTTATGATGTGCACGGTAAGGATTGAGCCAGACATGTAATTCAATACCGCGGTCATGGGCTTCTTTTACCCAAAACTCCAGCGGATCATAAAATGGTTCGGGAGCTTTTCCCTGTGAGCCGGTAAGATAATAAGACCATGGCTCCAGGTCACTTTTATAAAGTGCATCAGCCTGAGGCCTTACTTGTAATATGGCGGCATTGAAATTATGTTTCTGCAAAAAATCAAGTAATGCAATGGCTTCTATCTTTTGTGAATCTACCGCCAACCCCGGTCTGCTGGGCCAGTTAATGTTGGCCACTGTTGCCACCCACGCGGCCCTGAATTCCGTAGTTACCTTCGGCAGAGTTGTAGTTGTCGTTGTCGTAAGTTGCTTTGCAGGTTTGCATGCTTGTAATAAAAATAAATAGGCTACAACCTGCAGAGCAGAAAACACTTTTTTGTTGAACATAATAAGTTTTTTGAATGAGGTGACGAACTAAAATTAAAAGAAAAAATGATGTAGACTTTCAATTATAGTAAAAACAAACCGAAGTAAATGCCTCGGTTTGTGCCCAAAACTGAAATCTTAATCCGTACTGTCTTAATCACTGCTCGTTGTAAATTCGCCGAACGTAAAATTCAAAATAAAAAAGATAGATCATAAAAAAGGAGCTGCCTGTTTCCAGGCAACTCCTTGGATTTAACACATGATCCGTTTTTATCTGATATTTATTAATTTACCAGTTGTCTCGTAATTACCAACTCTCAATTTATAGATCATATGAACACGTTGTAATTCGGGAACTACGAAATCAACATTTAGCTTTTTGTTCGCATCAACATGCCCTTCATATACTGTCTGGAGTTTTGCGCCAAGTAAATTGTATACTTCCAGAACAGCCTTTCCTGCGATATCCGATTCAATTACAAACCGGATCTGATCGCTGAAAGGATTGGGAAATGCTGTAACTTTTAGCTTGGCATCTACCCGAAGTGTCGCTGGACCATTCGTTGGAAGAATACGTTGGGCACCACTCGTTGCCGAACAATCCGCTTCTAAATTACTTGCCCTAACGGAATATTCTCCATTAAACGTATGCGGCCCAAAGTTGATCTCGCTGCCGGTACCATTTACAGGAGAACCAACCGCAACTCCATTGCGTAACAGTTGATACCTAATTCCTTTGGTGGACCTGTCCATCGTGATCTCCATCATTTCTCCTTCTGAATAGTTTCCCGCAAGTCTTCCAATCACTCCTGCTGATAGTATTGTTATAGAACCTAAAGCTGTACCCGTACAACTATCGGCTTGGATAACCGTATAGGTGACTGGATAATTACCTGCTGGTATACCAGTAGAGTTGAAGGTCGAGTTGCTGTTATTGATAGCAGCCTGGATCAGCGGATTCGTACTTGCCCATACACCACCTGCAGGGCTACCAACCAATGTGCCAGTTGAATTTGGACAAACAATAACATGTGCCGCACTTACTGTCAAAGGAGTCGAAGTAACTGTCAATTCGCAACTGGTAGGGCAGTTACCATACATTACAGTTGCACGTATAATGAACGTACCTGGTCCTATTGCCTTAATGGAAACTGTTGCTGTTGTAGCGGTACCCACGATGATGCAATTTCCACCCTGAATGCTCCATTGAATATTTGTAACACCCGGTCCAGTTTGTACAGTGTATGTATTCCTCGTGCCCATGCATACACTTGTTGGCCCTGTGATCATACATGGAGTAACTACAGTTTGAGCAATTGTTACATTGCCAAACACAGTCATACAATTCGAACTTATATTAGTTGCTACAATCTGGAATGTACCGACTGGAATATTTGTAAATGTAAGGTTAGTACCAGCAGCACCGCTTTGTGCTGCACCTATATTGGCCCCTCCTACAATACGAACCTGGTAAGAAATACCAGCCTGTATATTCTGTACAGTAATTGTACCGCTTCCGCCTGGGCAGAAGTTATTACCGACTACGATTAGTGTAGCGGGAGCACTGGCTACTGTTATTGTAAATGATCCGGTGACAGGACAACCATTCACTGTTGCACTATAGTTCACAGTATATGAACCACCAGCAGCAGGTGCAGTAAATGTTGTTCCACTTACACCTGTACCACTCCATACAACACCTGTTACTGTTGTACCAGCAGGGAACGTTGCACTTAATGTTGCTGTCGCACCAGGACATAATGTTCCTATTGTTCCGAATACCGGAGCTGGAACAGTTGATACTGTTATTGCAAATGAACCTGTGACAGGACATCCATTCACTGTTGCACTATAATTAACTGTAAACACACCACCAGCAGCAGGTGCAGTAAATGTTGTTCCACTTACACCCGTACCACTCCATACAACACCTGTTACTGTTGTACCAGCTGGGAAAGTTGCACTTAATGTTGCTGTCGCACC
>VBAR01000005.1 GCA_005882315.1 Bacteroidota bacterium | reverse complement strand
GCAGGCTTTCAGTGAAGCTTGTTGAACTGTTCAGCATCGGGTAAGAAAAAGAGCGGGGACTATCATGTTGTAATGGCTTTTAGCCAATGCGGTTTTACGGTCTTATTCCGCTCTTTGTTCTTTCTGAATCCGTTCTTATATCTGTAACTAAATTTATTGAATTGTAAACATAGGACGCAGTTTTGCGTCAGCCGGGCTGACTGGGTCGAGCCCAGCTTCTGTACTACTATCGGCTTCGGTTCGGGCTCGACCCAACGCAACTCATCGACAAAATATGTTCTCAACTTCAGTAACTTTATTCAGCTTCAGTTCCGGGCAGGACATTTTTCAAATGCCCTGCCGAACGCAAAGCTGTGACCGTTGAACTAAATGATTCATCTGTTGCGGAAGATTGCCTCCTACGGGCAAACACAACTAGCTTACTTTTGCCATTATGCCCACAACAAAAATTTCCACAAATAGTATCTTATCAAAACTAAAGATCAAGTCACTTAATGAAATGCAACTTGCTTCCATAGAAGCCATTGATAAAAACAATAATGTACTGCTCTTATCAGCTACCGGGTCTGGCAAAACATTGGCCTACCTTTTACCGCTGCTCAAATTATTAGACCCGGCGAATACAAACACACAAGCCATAATCATTGTGCCATCCCGCGAACTGGCTTTGCAGATCGAATCTGTATTTAAAAACATGGGCACTGATCTTAAAGTTACCTGTTGCTATGGCGGGCACAAAAGAGAAACAGAAGAAAATAATCTAAAGCAGCCCCCGGCATTACTGATAGGCACACCCGGCCGATTAGCTGATCATATAAGAAGAGGAAATATCACTACTGATACAATTGAAACATTGGTGCTGGATGAATTTGACAAATCATTAGAGCTGGGTTTCCAGGATGAGATGTCTTTTATAATAGGTTCCTTAAGATCATTAACAAAAAGAGTACTGATCTCGGCTACTGAAGCATTGGAAATTCCTGGATTTATAAATACAGATGACCTGGTAAAGTTGGATTTTCAAAATGATAAGGATGCTGATACAGGACTTGCGGTTAAGATATTAATGAGTGGTGGAAAAGATAAATTAGAAACACTTTTCCGGTTGATCTGTATGCTTGGTAACCGCTCCACAATAGTTTTCTGCAATCATCGCGAATCAGTAGAACGAACCAGCAAATGGCTGAAAGAAAAAGATATTGTCAATGTATTTTATCATGGAGCCTTGGAGCAACAGGAAAGAGATGCTGCCCTGTGTAAATTCAGAAATGGAACGTCCAATGTATTGGTAACAACTGACCTTGCATCAAGGGGACTTGACATTGCTAATATCCGTTACATCATTCATTATCACTTACCGGGCAGCGAGGATATTTTTACTCACCGCAATGGAAGAACTGCACGGATGGATGCAAGTGGCACTGCTATTCTTATTTTATCCCCCGAGGAAGAATTGCCGGAATATATTGATGCAGAATCAGAAAAGATAGAACTACCGGAAACCAGCACCCTCCCGGATAAACCACAATGGTCAACTTTATTTATTGCTGCCGGTAAAAAAGATAAGGTGAATAAAATTGATATCGTTGGATTTCTATCCAATAAAGGCCAACTAAAAAAAGAAGATATTGGTTTGATCGAAGCAAAAGATTTTTTTTCTTTTGTAGCAGTGAAAAAAATAAAGGTCAGCCACACACTGCAACTGATAAAAGACCAGAAAATAAAGAATAAGAAAGTAAAGATCGCAGTAGCTAAGTAGGGAGAAACTGTTGGCTATTTTGACGGAAGTTTTCTGGGGTTATTTAGATACTCTTTGATAACATCTTCCATATCCACATTCAGCAGATTTGCTAAGGTTAATAACCACATCAACACATCTCCCAGTTCTTCTTTTGCATTTTGATTATCGCCACTGGCTATTGCAGCCGAAAGCTCCCCACTTCTTCATGAAACCATAAGGCAGTGTGATAGATGCCCCTTTCATTATCTGTTTTAAAATACCTGTCTCTTACAATTTTTTGCAATGCTGAAATTTCCATGTTGATATGTTATTTCAATTTATAATTACTGTTCTTCTTTTATTTCTTTTGGCGCTGCCCGGCTTCCGCTATATAATTCATATTCCAGCAAGCGGCAGTCAATTGTACTGGTATAAAATTCTATCCGGCGTTTGGCTTTCAATCCTATTTTTTTAGCGAGGTCAAGGTTACCGGTAAAAACATAACCGAAATATCCACCGCATTTCTGTTTCATAAAATCACCAATACGGCTATAGGTTCCTTCCAACTTATCAACTTCGCCCAATCGTTCACCATATTCTGGGTTTACATAAAAAACACCAGGAACATTTTGTGGTATTTCGGTATCGGCAAAATCACAAACAGCAAAATCGATCAGACCGGCAACACCTGCCGCAATTGCATTCTTCCTTGCATTTTCAATTGCCTTTGCGCTGTAATCTGTAGCAATGATACGGAAACCGGGTACATCAATAATTTGTTTTTCCAATAAAGCATCCTCCTGCAAATAAACCGATTCATCATAACCCTGGAGGTGCATAAAAGCATAATTGGTTCTGAATAACCCCGGTCGCCTGTTAGTGGCGATCATAGCTGCTTCAATGGCAACAGTACCCGAACCGCACATGGGATTTATAAAGGGTGATCTTTTATCCCATTGCGTAGCATAGATAGTGGCTGCAGCCAACGCTTCCAACATAGGAGCCTGGCCCGGTATTTTCCTGTAACCATGCCTGCCTAAAGAATCACCGGATGTATCAATAAATATTTCAGCATTTTCATTCTTCCAAAACAGGTTGATAACAGCACCGATAAGCGCTGAACCCGTTGATGGACGTGTGCCTCTTTTTTCCCGCAACCTGTCCACTATTGCATCTTTAACACGCAGGTTTGCAAACATGCTATTATTAATAGTGGGATTATTTACATTGCTCGTAATGGAAAAATAACCCGGATTGGGTAAAATATTTTCCCATGGATAACTAACAAGATTATCATAAATAGCATCCGCATTTTCTGCTTCAAATTTTTTCAGGCTATAAAGTACCTGGCTGGCACAACGAAGATTCAGGTTTAGTTTTATACAATCGTTAATAGTGCCATAGATGCGTACACCTGTTACAAATGTTTCTTCGGTTATAAATCCAAGCTCCTTTACTTCCTGCTCCAGGAAAGGTGCCAGTCGTTTGGGACAAGTAATAATAATAACCGCTTTGTCTTTAAATAAATTCATGTAGATGCTAAAGATAAATCTTCCTGAATGATACGGGTTTATAATACCTTTTCTTTTAGATTAGAAAAAATTTGTGTAGTTAAATGACTTCATGTATATTTGTAGTCAAATAGCTACACAATGAATTTAAGACGAGACGTATTCCAGGCGATTGCAGACCCTACAAGAAGAGCCATATTACTATTGGTTGCTTCACAATCCCTCACAGCAGGAGCCATAGCTGCAAACTTTGACACAGCAAGACCGACTGTTTCAAAACATCTGCAAATACTTACCGAGTGTGAATTGCTTGAACAAGAATATAACGGTAGAGAAGTTTACTATCACATCAATCCAAAAAAAATGAAAGAACTATCCGACTTTATTGAAGCATTCAGCAAACTGTGGGATGATCGATTTAATAAATTAGAATCCGTCATGAAAAAATACAAATCAAAAAAATAAATATCATGGAACGAAAAACAAAGATCCATGCCGAAGATGGCAAACAGGAATTAACGATCACCAGGGAATTTGATTTGCCGTTAGAATTATTATTTAAAGCATATGAAGAACCCGAAATTGTTGAGCAATGGATGGGAACGAAAGTGCTGAAACTGGCCAATAGAAAGCATGGCAGTTATCAATTTGAAACAACCGATCCTAAAGGAAACAAACACGGGTTCAATGGAACAATTCATGAGTTTGTTCCGAACCAGAAGATCACACGGACATTTGAAATGGAGAATACACCTTTTGGTGTTCAGCTTGAGTTCCTTGAATTTGAAAAACTCTCTGATGATACCAGCAGACTCAATATGCATGTAGTGTACAAATCAGTTGCTCTCCGGGATCAAATACTGAAGTTACCTTTTGCCCAGGGCATAAATATGGCACATAACAGAATACAAGAAATTTTAAACAAATTAAAATAACACGTTATGTCAAAGAGAAATAAGATCATCTATTGGATCGCCACTATTTGGCTTTCGCTAGGAATGGTATCTACCGGCACAGTACAGATACTCAAACTAAAAGGTGAAAGCCCAGGAGGCTTAGATAGTATGGTACATTTAGGTTATCCTGTTTATTTTGTAACACTTTTAGGTATTTGCAAAATATTGGGAGTTATAGTATTGCTTCTACCTAAATTCCCTTTACTAAAAGAATGGGCGTATGCCGGCTTTTTCTTTATGATGTCAGGAGCAATATTTACACATATCGCTGCAGGTAATTCCCCGAGTGAAATATTTCCTTCGTTATTGCTTTTGATCCTGACCGTGATATCATGGTACTTCAGACCAGTTGATAGAAAATTACTTGCCTACCGGCAGGCAGGATTTTAGCTAATCAATAAAAGAATAGAATGAGCCTAAGGTTAATATTTAAGTAAAGCCAGGAAGTAATGAAAATATTTTCTACCAAATTATCCATATTAATGGCCGTGACATACCAGGTATTGTTGCTTATTTTAATTTTCCTGCGACCCGACATTCACCCCTATTCGAACACCATCAGTGAGTGGGCAATAGGAAAATTTGGATGGCTAATGCAAGTTGCTTTTTTCTGCTCGGCATTAAGTTACCTGTTTTTATTTCTTTCCTTAAAAAGAGATATTGATGGCACCTGGGGGAAAATTGGTTTGATTTTACTCTTCATTTGCTTTATTGGAACTATTGGAGTTGGAGCGTTTGTAACCGATCCTTATCCGCCAGACTTTACCATCGCCACAACTTTTATACATACAATCTCAGGAGCGTTGGCAATGGTATTACTTCCGTTTGCAGCACTATTTATCAATCGTAGTCTGATGAGAAATGAGCACTGGAAAGCTGCAAAAAATATTTTAAAATGGACAGCTTTCCTACCGTTGCTCGCATTCATTGGTTTTATTGCCCACTTCAATCTTTTCGTTGCTCCATTGGGAGAAAATGCGGTTGGTGAAAACGTACCTATAGGCTATCCACCAAGAATAATGTTTCTCGTTTATCATATCTGGTTAATCATAATTGCATTAGGTATATTAAAATTTAATAAATCAAAAACTTAATAATCATGAAAGAAAAGACTCGGGTTATTACTGAAAATAACAAACAGGAATTATTCATTATCCGGGAATTTGATATTCCAAGAGAAGATGTTTTCCGGGCATTTTCCGATCCGGATATACTGGTTCAGTTTTTTGCTCCTTTCGATCATACTATGCATTTCAATTATCATGACTACAGAAGCGGCGGTAGTTACAGTTGGTGCAACAAAAACAAAGAGGGAAAGACTCTTTGTACCTTTAACGGTGTAATTCATGAACTCTCCTCCCCCGAAAGAATAATACAAACCTCTGAGTTTATGGAACTCCCGCAAAGGGGAAATGCTATTTTAGAGATCATTAAATTTGAAGAACTTCCTGACAATAGAACTAAGATAACTATTCATGATATTTGTCCTTCGGTGGCTATAAGAGATGCAATGATTAACAGTGGAATGGAAAAAGGTTTAGTAGAAATTTTTAACAAGCTGGACAAGCTATTGAGTAAGTCTTAACTTAACATTTCAGCATATCAATAAAAGAATAACATGAACCCAAAGGTTGATTGGTTTTTTGCCAAAGACACAAAATGGCAGAAGGAATATGAGAAGTTGAGAACGATCATTCTTGACTGTGGCCTGATGGAAGAATTGAAATGGGGTTGTCCTTGTTACACTTTTGAGAACACAAACATTGTATTGATACATGGATTTAAAGAATACTGTGCTCTTTTGTTTTTCAAAGGTGCCTTGCTTAATGACGCCAATGATATTTTGATCCAGCAAACAAAGAATGTACAATCTGCCCGACAGATCAGGTTCACTAATGTTAAGGAAATAGTTAAACTGGAAAAAGTTGTGAAAGCTTATGTTTATGAAGCCCTTGAAGTTGAAAGAGCTGGATTAAAAGTCAAATTAAAAAAGACCTCAGAATTCAAAGTCCCGGAAGACTTTCAAAAAAGATTAGATAAGAACAAAGTTTTGAAAAAAGCTTTTGGTGCATTGACACCGGGACGGCAAAGAGCATACATTTTTTATTTTTCTCAAGCCAAACAACCCAAAACCCGTGAAGCAAGAGTTGAAAAATACATCAAACAAATTCTCAGTGGAAAGGGATTAGATGATTAATCTTTTCTGTTAATCAATAAATTAATAGCATGAAAAAGAAATTATCTCCAGACCAACATTCAACATTACTCAAAACATTGAAAACCCGTTTTGAGAAAAACATGAATCGTCATAAAGGTCTTGATTGGGCTAAAGTACAAGCAAAGCTGGAAGCGAATCCTGAAAAACTGTATTCACTTAACGAAATGGAAATAACCGGCGGTGAGCCAGATATTGTTGGTCATGATAAAAAGACCGGTGAATATATTTTTTATGATTGTTCAGCTGAAAGTCCGAAAGAAAGAAGAAGTCTTTGTTACGATCATGAAGCTTTGGAGAAAAGAAAAGAACATAAACCAGCAGATAGCGCTATTAATATGGCAACTGACATGGGCATTGAACTTTTAACAGAAGAACAATACCAGGACTTGCAGAAACTTGGAAAGTTCGATACCAAAACCTCGAGCTGGTTGAAAACACCTCCAGATGTCCGAAAACTCGGTGGATCCATTTCTGGTGAATTCCGCTTTGGCAGAGTCTTCATATATGCCAACGGTGCAGAATCTTATTTTGCTGCCAGGGGATTTCGTGGCTCAATAAGGATTTAATCCCGATAGCTATCGGGATTACAGTGGCCTCCATAAAAAAATCCCGCCTCAGCAGCGGGACTTTTTTTATAAGATTATTCATTATTAAGTATCAATTCTCTAATCTTTGATCTTAATTTCTATTCGGCGGTTCTTTTTACGACCTGCAGCTGTTTTATTATCTGCTATAGGTTGTTTTGATCCAAAGCCTGATGTGATCATACGGTTGGCATCAACTCCTTTACTTACAATGTATGCTTTAACGGCTTCTGCTCTTTTCAACGAGAGCGGATTATTTATCTTATCTGAACCTGTATTATCAGTATGGCCATCAATAGTAACTATAACACCTTCATTTTTCTTCATATAAGTTACTACTGTATCCAAAACATCTTTTCCTTGCTGTAACAATACAGCACTGCCTGACTTAAATACAACTTCATGAAACTTAATTCCAATTACCGGGCAACCAAAATTATCTGCAGGACCGGCTGTTTTCGGGCATTTGTCTTCTTCATCATTTACACCATCACCATCGCCATCAGGAACAGGGCAACCCTGGTAACGGGCCACACCCGCAGCGTTAGGACATTTATCATCTTCATCATTCAACCCATCATTATCAGTATCCGGAATCGGGCAACCCTGGTAGCGGGCCACACCTGAAACGTTAGGACATTTATCATTATCATCATTGACGCCATCTTTATCTGTATCAGGAACAGGACAACCCTGATATTTTACAGTACCTCTTTCTGTAGGGCATTTATCATCTGCATCATTAATTCCATCGCCATCAGTATCTGCTGGTCTTGGTGGTGGAGGTGGCGGTATTACTACAGGCTCTTTCTTTTTAGTCAATGCACCTGCTACGCCAAAACTATAAAAGAAGTGATGCGCCGTTGTTTCATTTGTTACCGGCACACGATACTGGAAGGTTGAGAATAAATGTGCTTCATCAAATATGCTTATTTTTAATCCCACACCAAGTGGCATTACAGCACCCCAATATTTACCGTACCAGCTTGCACCAACACCTGCAGTGATATAAGGTTGTACAGTATGTTTTTCAGAAAGCATTTTCAGGTTCAGTGATGCATCTGCTTCCAGTAATAAGTTATCATTTGTGAAATTTTTTCCGGGCATGGGATAACGAAGAAATGATCCTGCAAGTGTACCGGCAAAATCAACATGCTTTCTCAATCCTTTGAAATAATGCACAGCAAGACCGCCTTTCATTTCACTAACGTTGGCCCATTTGCCATCACGTAAAATGCCGGCGACATTCGATGCTTTTATTCTCTCAGGGGTAACGAAGTCATTAAAGAAAAAGCTGATTCCTATTGCAGGCCTCCTGATTTCGTCGTCCTGTGCAAAAAGGGCAGATGAAAAAGTACAGAGTGCCAGGGCAACTGCTAAGATTTTCTTCATAAAGCGTAGTTTGGTTTAGTCAGTAACAAAAATAACGGGTTGCTTCTATTTCCGAAAATAAATTATTCCTTTCATATTCACGTCATTGGGCAGGTTTCTTTTTGCCCAAAACCTCCACTTTGACACGGGTCAACCCAGCATTGATATAACCCAACTTTGAGGCTGCAGCCCTTGACAGGTCTACGACACGCTTCATTTTGGTATGAAGCCGGTCATTTGTCTTCACTAGTACCGATTTCTTATTTCGAAGATTAGTTACCCGAATCCATGTACCCAGTGGCAGTACATTACAGGCAGCAGTCATTTTTTTCTGATCGAAAATTTCACCATTAGCGGTCTTTTTTCCATGGAAACTATTGGCATAAAAACTGGCAGTGCCGTACAAAATCCGGTTGGAGGTTTTCTTTTTGTCCTCGTCCTTTTCTTGTTTCTTCTTTTCTTTTTCTTGTTTCTTCCTTTCCTTTTCTTGTTTCTCCTTTTCCTTTTCTTGTGAATACGCAGAATTGATGGTGAATAGCCCTGCAAGAAGGAACAGTATACTGAATTGAAGTGTTTTTTTCACGATACCGGCAACATAACCTTTTTTAAGCACAGGTTGCATCGCAGTCCTTTCATCGTTCCGGGTTCTGTTCAGCATTAATTGAGCCCCCTGTTTTTGAAGCATAGCAATCATTTATGTGAATAATACTTCTGTCGCAGCAATGCATCTTCGCCATAAATATCATCATAAAAAATTATAGTTCCGTTTTTTCCTTCGCAGGAAAAATACCTGAAAAAAACAGGTACTTTATTTTTAAACGAAACCGTATGTTTCTCTTTTTTCTGAAGCCAGACTACAATAGAATCCCTTACGGCCTGCAGGCTATCAGGGTTTTTATAGCGGGTACTATCATTGGAAAGAAAATAATTTGACATTTTACTCCATTCCTGTACACGAACACATCCATGACTCAACGACCTTGCATCACGACTGAATAAATACCTTTCGTTTGTGTCATGCATATACACCTGGTATTTGTTATAAAAATTAAATTTCATTATGCCCAATGCATTTGCATCACCGCTACCCTGTACTACGTTGTAAGGAAGACCTTTCGTGTATTTATACCAGTCAACAGAATCAGGACTTATCTCCTCTCCCTCTTTATCGAACAATGAGTATCCTTTTTTAGCAAGATAGCTGCTGTCACGCCTCATACCGGGTATAATATCTTTTATAACAATGCTGTTTGGTATCGTCCATTTTGGATAAGTGATCATTTCATACACTGAGCTGGTAAGTACCGGGGTTCTTGTCAATGGTTTTCCCACTACTACTTTCGAGCTGAGTTTTACTGTGTCATTTTCAATGATCCGCAATTGATACGATGGAAGATTGACCCAGATATATTTTTCCGGCATTTTCTCCGGCAACATTTTAAACCGATCGAGTGTGATCGCAATACGATGAAATTTTACGTCATCATTATTGTTCAGTAGCCGTATCGTTTCACCACCGGCTTTTCCATCTGCCGTAATTTTTTTATTTAACTGAAACCTTTTTACTCCAGCACGGATCTTTGAAGTATCAGAACCAATAGAGTCGGTGGCGAAATATCCGCCTTCGATCAACCGCTTCTTTAATAACTGCCTGAACTTAACGGTATCGTAGTAAGGAAAAGGCAATTGAGTGAATGAGCGAAAATCTGCGCTGTCTAAAAAATTTTTTAACCCTGCTTTTAATTCATAGTACCCTTTGTGCTGAGGCTCTAATGACTGCAGCACCTCAGAAAGTGATTTTGTTTGTAATACCTCATTCAGTTTTTCATTGATAAATTCATTGGTCAAAACCGAATCCGTTCTTTTCATAACGCTATCATTCTGCAAACGGCCCAATTTTACATCTGAAAAAACTTGTGCTAATGCATCGGTCAATAGAATGTCCGACACAGCCCAGAGGTTAGCATCACTTTTTGAACCTTTACCTGAGGTATCAGCAATAAATAATTGGCGTATAGAATCGAGATCTTTGAAATGATAATTTTGAGGAAACAAACCCCATTGTTTTGCATCACGTATAAAATCAAACAATGAATCACCAATTGGCAACCAGTTTTCTTTACTGCTCCAAAGGGGTTCATTCTTTCTTTGTTCGTATATAAACTCAACCGTTTTTTCCTGGTTGAGTTGTATTGAATCATTCAGCAAGTTTTTATCGTGAATGGCAGATTGAATAAAGTCACTCATCAGCTCAGTTACTTTTTCATCCATCTTTTCAGGATTGTCTACTATTACTGGTTTTGCAGGGCCCTTGCTTCCACAGGAAGCAATAAACAGGCAAAAAACAAAAAATCGGAAAATGTTGAAGGGAGTGTGTGGTTGCATATTCAGCTTTTGCCGTACATTCATTTTACAGCTATGATATATCTGCTCAACAAAATAACTAAAGGATTTCATTATCGGTTTGCAGGGTTGCTTATTTTATTCACATCTTTCACTATTGTAGGTTTTTCACAACCGTTGCCCGGTTTTAAGACGACGGGCAGCTTTGCAGAGCAGGAATTTTATTCTGAAAGTTTTGCAAAAGATGTTATACTAAGTATCAATGCACCGGAAAAGTTTAACAAAAAAGGAAAAACCTACGTCGTATTGTTTGCTTTGCCAAATGGAAACAGCATTGAATGGACAAAAGGGAAAAAGATGAAGCCGGGTGATGACTGGCATTTTGATATTCAGCATATCGCTGCACAAACACGGTTTGTCCGCAATCTTGATAAAAAAAATAATTACATCGTAGTTTACCTGATGGCTGCACAAAAAAGCTGGCCGATGTGGAAAAGAACGACCCCCGATTCAAAAAGAATTATTAAAAATATTGTTGACAGCCTTACCGGAATGTTTTATGCATATGATCCTCAAATTATATTAAATGGACATAGCGGTGGTGGCAGCTTTATCTTTGGGTACCTTGATATTGTTGAGAAAATTCCTGCAAATGTTGAACGAATAGCCTTTCTCGACAGTGATTATGGTTATGAAGACAGCTTGCATACAAAGAAATTTACAGACTGGCTACAGCAAAAGAAGAATAGCAAATTAATTGTGCTTGCTTATAATGATAGCCTGGTAATTTTTAATGGCAAACCTTTAGTAAGCCCTACAGGTGGTACATGGTACCGCAGCCGGTTGATGCAACGAAAACTGGCTGAAACATTTCAGTTCAAAACAGGATCTGATACTTCAATGATAACACATGAAGCATTTAAAGAAAGAATAAAAATTATACTGAAAGAAAATCCCCGCGGCCTTATATATCATACTGTACAGGTAGAAAAAAACGGTTTTATACTTTCATTGCTTTCTGCAACGAAGTTTGATAAAAGAAAATACTTTACCTATTTTGGAGAAAGAGTTTATACTGAACTGATAAGTGAAGAATAAAACTAAATGTTCACCACTTCAACAACTGCATCTGTATTAATAGGGCCGTAAATATGGGGAAATGTATCTTCAACAGAAGATGACCATTCAAAAACAAATCTGCTGCTGAGTTTATCTGTGTCAATAACCAGTTTGACCAGATCCTTTTTACCGCAAAAATATCTTTCAAGCACACCAGCCACCTGGTTTTCTTGTGAGCAATGAATAAAACCTTCTTCAGCTAAAGAAGTTGATTCATAAAACCCTTGTTTTGCAGCATTCGTCCATTCCTGTTTTGTAGTAACGTGGTAAATAATTGGCATTAGAGTATTCGTTGTATTTTATTTTCAAGCATCATAAAATCTGCAAGCACTAAAGCTGTAACCGCTTCTACGATCACCGGAGCTCTTAATGCAACACATAGATCATGTCGTCCTTTAATAGAAAATTTTTCAAGCTTTTCTGTGTCCCAGTTCAAACTTTCCTGTTCTTTAGGAGTTGATGAAGTTGGTTTAATTGCCAAACGAAATACTAATTCATTTCCATTTGTGATTCCGCCGACAACTCCACCTGCATGATTAGTTTTTGTTTTGCCTTCCATATTTTCAATAGCATCATTATGTTGGCTGCCGAACATTTTTGCGGCAGCGAACCCAGTTCCGAATTCAATGCCTCTTACAGCAGGTATAGCAAAAACAATATGGGCTAAAGCTGATTCAACAGAATCAAAATAAGGTTCACCCAAACCAAGCGGCAAACCATTAACACGACATTCAATAACACCGCCAACAGAATCTTTTGCATCAATTGCATTCTGCAATCCTTTTTCAAGATCTTTTTCACCACCGATCTCTACAACCTCCGCATGAATGCGGAGGCCAGTCATCAGCATTTTTGCAATGGCGCCTGCTGCAACGATTCCTGCTGTTAATCTTGCACTGAAATGTCCACCTCCGCGATAATCCTCATTGCCGCCAAATTTCTGATGAGCAACCCAATCAGCGTGACCCGGTCTTGGTATGCTTCTTTGTTTATTATAATCTTCGCTGCGGGTATTTTTATTTTCAAAAAGAATTGTGATCGGGAAACCTGTTGTCTTTCCATTAAAGATGCCGCTTTTAAAAATGGGATAATCTTCTTCTTGTCTTGGTGTAGTTCCTTTATGCTTGCCACCTTTTCTTCTTTCGAGGTCAGCTGCTAAATCTTCCGGCGATAATGATAAACCTGCGGGACAACCATCAATAGTTATGCCTACGCATTCACCATGTGATTCTCCAAAAATGGAAACTCGGAATATTCTGCCGAAACTATTCATGATATTTTGAACTTATTATCTAAAGATACATCAGCACCCAGCATTTTCAAGTGTTCATAAAAATCAGGATAGGATTTATTCACCGCTTGTGCTTCATCAATCACCGTCATATCGTTTGCTTTTAATGCAGCGACGGCACAAGCCATAGCTATGCGATGGTCATGATGCGAATGTACATCGGCGCCTTTTACAACATCACCGCCATGAACGATCATTATATCATCTTCTATATCTATCTGCACTCCCATTATATCAAACTCATCCTGCAATGTAACAGCACGGTTACTTTCTTTATGCACCAATCTTGAA
The DNA here is from genome assembly GCA_005882315.1 of Bacteroidota bacterium. NCBI lineage: Bacteria > Pseudomonadati > Bacteroidota > Bacteroidota bacterium. Next base: position 142,965 of record VBAR01000005.1, on the reverse strand, counting down.
ACACCTTTGATAGTTGTCTTTCCTTTACAATAAGCCGCTAATGCAACTAATGGCGGAAAAAGATCAGGACAATCCGTTGCATCAAAATCAAATGCAGTCATAGGAGCCGGATGCAATTTGATCCCTTTTGCTTCTATTGCAATTCCTGCATTTGCTTTTATCAAAGCATCTACAATTACTTTATCTGCCTGTGTACTCATCATATCCAAACCTCTTACCGTTATCGGACCTGCAATAGCACCTGCAACCAATAAGAATGCACCACCGCTCCAATCACCTTCTACTGTGTAAGCCCCCCCGCCCCCCAAAGGGGGATTCTGAGAAGAGTCATTATAATTGAAAATAAATTCTTCATAGTTTTTGTTTTCAGGAACTCTCATCCCAAATTGTTTCATTACATCAAGTGTCAAATCGATATAGGGCTTGCTTTTTAAATCCTTTACTTTAATTGAAACAGTTTTTGCACCTGCTGCTGCATAAGCCATCAGCAGGCCTGTAAGAAACTGTGAACTCAGCGAACCATCCATTTCAATATTCTTTGGTTGCAATGGGCCTTGAATGACAATTGGCAACTTTCCTTTGTTACTTTTGATCTTTACATCTAACTGTGGCAATATCTCATCAAAAAAATCCATTGGCCTTTTAATTAAACTACCACTGCCATTGATGGTAATTTCTTTATCACTTAATGCAACGATCGGTGTAAACATTCTGATGCTTAATCCTGATTCGTCACAATTGATCGAATCTAAAATAGGGTTTACTCCCCCGCTTTCCACTTTCAATTCTCCATCTGCCATTTCAACCCATGCACCTAATGCTTTTATAATTCCAATTGCTGCTTTATCATCATTACTATGACCGGGATTATTTAAAACTGTTTTTCCTTTTGTGAGTAATGCTGCCGCACAGGCTCTTTGCATAGAGCTTTTCGAAGCATTTGCTTGAATTGTTCCCGATAAATTTGACGGATGTATTGTTACTTTCATACCCCTATCCCCTAAAGGGGAATATTAGTTTTTATAGATTTGAAATAATTTTTTCTAATTGAGTCAAGGAAATGCTTTTTACAACTCCCTTTCCTATTTTTTCCAATAACACATAATTCATTTCTTTTCTTTCTCTTTTCTTATCCATCTTCAACACATCAAATACTTTTTGTTTGTTGAAAGATGCATAAGTGGGTAGCCTGTATTTTTCCAGTAGGCTTACTACTTTTTCTGTTTGCTTAAAACCAGTAAGCTGTTCAGAAATATGACAAGCATAGGTCATTCCGATAGAAACAGCCTGGCCGTGTGATAGCTCATACTGATTTTCCAATGCATGCCCAAGTGTGTGACCGAAATTGAGTAAACGCCTTTCGCCTTTTTCAAACTCGTCCCGTTTTACAACTGCAGCTTTTATCATTGCATTTCGCTGTACCAGTTCACAAATCGATTTCTGCCTGCTTTGATAATGCTTCAGTGATCTTGTTTCCAACTCGCTGAACATCGCTGCATCTTTTATACAAGCATGTTTAATGACCTCAGCAAAACCATTTTCCCATTCTGAATCCGGCAAAGAATTCAGAAAAACCATATCATGCAAAATAAAAGATGGCTGGCGAATAATGCCTACTAAATTTTTATAAACTCCCACATCAATTCCATTCTTGCCTCCAATACTTGCATCTACCATTCCCAAAATGGTTGTAGGAATAAAACCAAAACGGATACCACGCATATATACAGAAGCCGCATAGCCGGTAAGGTCTGTAATCACCCCGCCACCTACTCCTACCAGTGTTGTCTTGCGGTCAGCTTCCATTGCTATTAGTTGCTGAACGATATTATCAATGGTTGGCTGTATTTTAAATTCTTCACCAGCCTGCAGCACCATTGTGTTCCAGTTTTTAAACCGCTTTTCATGTGCATTGTAAATATTTTCATCAGTGATGATGATAGTATTTGCAGGATCAGCTATTTTTTTCAAATGGCTGATACCATAAGCGAGGTAAAAATCAGTGGATGAACTGCCAAACTTATAAGTGAGTTTCTTCATACCCCTATCCCCTAAAGGGGAATTTTGATTTTATTATTATCGAACAATACTATTTCACACAAAGCAAAGTAGTCACCAACCTAAATCTCCCCTTTAGGGGGCAGGGGGTTTAACTATCCAACACCTTCTTCTGATGATTGATACTTTCCATATGCACAGCATCAAAATATTTTGTCACAAACTCTTTGCTTAATCCCAGCTTATCACCTTTTATAAATGCCCTTTCAAGAATTTCATTCCAGCGGTTGGTTTGCAGGATGGTGATATTGTTATTCTTTTTATACTCACCGATCTTTTCTGCCAACTTCATACGCTGACTTAGTATCTGCATCAGCTCATCATCCAAATGATTGATCTGCTGGCGTAGTTTTTCCAATGCTGCATGATATTCTTCGCTGCTCACATCTTCCTTGCGCCATATTATATGTTCAAGTATTTCCTTCAAACGTTCCGGCGTCACCTGTTGCTTTGCATCACTCCAGGCATTATCAGGATCGATATGACTTTCGATAATGAAACCATCCATATCAAGGTCGATAGCACGTTGTGCAACATCGGCCAATATATCACGACGGCCACAAATATGTGAAGGATCATTGATCATCATCAGTTCCGGGTTGCGGCGTTTCATTTCAATTGCCAGTTGCCACATCGGCGCATTACGATATTCAGTATTACCATAGCTGCTGAAGCCGCGATGTATCAAACCGATTTGTTTGATACCTGCACGGGCCACTCTCTCCACAGCACCGGTCCAGAGATCCAGGTCAGGGTTCACAGGGTTTTTGATCAACACAGGCACATCAACACCACGCAATGCATCCGCTACTTCCTGTACACTAAAAGGATTCACTGTCGTTCTTGCACCGATCCATAAAATGTCAACATCAAAAGTCAGCGCATCCTGTACTTGTTTACCAGTTGCAACTTCAACAGTCACCGGCAAACCCGTCAGTTTTTTTGCCTGCTGCATCCAGGGCAATCCTTTTGCACCCACACCTTCAAAGCCACCGGGTTTTGTCCGCGGTTTCCAGATGCCGGCACGCAATACATCCACCATGCCTGTTGCGGCAAGACGTTGTGCCGTTTGCAATACCTGTTCTTCAGTTTCTGCACTGCAAGGGCCCGAGATGATCATCGGCCTTTTATTCCATGCCTGTTGTGTGATTTCTTTCATTGTTTGTTCTGCTGTTTGCATTGTACAAATTTAAACCCCCGGCCCCTAAAGGGGAGCAAAGAGGCAGTTTTTAATTTATTTTTTATTTAATGCCCTGCATTACTACTATTTAACTTTTGTTGCGACGCTCCGTTCAGGGTTCTGTTCACTATCGAGCATAATATTTATAATAATTACGCAAGAAAACTCTTTGCTAATACAAAAAAAGTAACCCCAAATAATAAAAAAGACATCACATAAAGCACAAGACTCAATCTTAAACACCTCCTCATCCAAATTCCATATTTTCCAAAATAGTTTTGAGGTACATCTTTTTCTTTTACCGAATAAACAGTCTTAATAACTTGACTTATATCTTCGATAGCCAACTCATACTCCCCAGCGGACCACTGAGCCATTTCCTTATATAACTCTCTGGCCTTTTCATGCTCTTGTTTTTTGGCAAACTCGTCAAACAAATTGTATTCTTCTTGTGTTTGCTCTGGGAAATCTTCTCTAAAAAAATGTGATACCATTTCCGCAGTTTCATCCCCATGAAGTTCTCTAATATGTATTGGATGGAGATATTTATCCAACATGATATCAAGTACTAAACTCAATCGAAGAGCCAAAAATTCTGAAATCAAATAAATTATTCTTCCGAAAATGCCTGATAAAATTGAAGCAGTAAGAAATACAACTACATATTTTTTTGTGCTATCATTTAAAAAAGCGAGTCTATCAGAATTAGTTAACACAAATGCTAAACTTCCTATTGAAAAACCAATTAGCCATACTATTACTTTACTCACATTTTCTGAAAGACGATTGGCTAAGTCTTGGCTGGCCGATAAGGCATTCTTATATGACTCGGCAATTAATTGGTGATGGTTTTTTTTCATAACGTTCTATTTTATTATCCTCCTTATCTTATTCGCATCCTCAATCAACCGCATCAGGTATTTATCATCTTCCTGTTCGATACTTTCTTTAAATCTTGTCAGCTGTGCAATATGCTCTTTCAACACATCCAGCACATTTACTTTATTCTGTAAAAAGATCGGCACCCACATGGCCGGGTTACTTTTTGCCAACCTCACTGTACTTTCAAAACCGGCTGATGCCAGTTCAAAGATTGCGTTCTCTTCTTTTTCTTTTTCCAAAACTGTATTCGCTAATGCAAAAGATGTGATATGCGAAATATGACTTACATAAGCCGCATGCAGGTCATGCGATACCGCATCCATTTCCAGTAAATGCATGCCAATCTTTTTATACATATGTTTTGTCCACTCGAGAGCATCAGTATCACTCTCTTCAGCATTGCAGATAATTACAGCTTTATTTTCATAGGCGCCACGCACTGCCGCTTGTGGTCCGCTGTATTCGGTACCCCACATCGGATGCGTGGCTACATATCTCCCCCTTTTGGGATGATTTTTTATGAGTTCCATCAATTGCGATTTTGTTGAGCCCAGGTCTATTACGATTTGCTTATCAATTTTATCGAGTATGGCAGGCACAACTTTCAACATTACGTCAACAGGTATTGCTAATACAATGACATCTGATTGGTCAATTGCTTCATCGAGGTTCATTGTTTCATCTACCAGTTCCAGTTCTACTGCTTGCTGTGCATGTTCCGGATTTGCATCTACGCCAATTAGTTTCGATGAAAGCTTTTTCTCATGCAATTGAATTGCAAGTGAACCGCCGATCAAACCAACTCCTACTATTGCTATTTTCTTTCTTTCCATAAACCTTTATTTTTTATCTCCAGCCTAAAGGCTGGAGCAAGTCATGACAAACCTCCATCACAAATTAGATTCACTTTTTATTCTTTCGATTGCTTCTTCAAATTTTTCTACAGGGCTGCACAGGCTTACTCTTATATAATCATTTCCTGCACTACCAAAAATTCCTCCGGGTGTAATAAACACAGCACATGTATAGAGTATCTCATCGCTTAGTATTCCACCTCTTCCTAATTGATGACTCTTAAGCCCCTCCTTTGGAGGGATTGGGGAGACCTTTGCCCATACAAACATGCCCGCTTGCTGTTTTGAATATTTACATTTTAATAGATCCAGCAATTCAAAAACTCTTATCCTTCTTTCATTGTAAACTTTATTCACTTCATCGTGCCAGTCTTTGCCTAGTGTCAGAGCTTTTGCAGCAGCGAACTGTACCGGTAAAAACATGCCGCTATCCATATTACTTTTAAACCGCAGCACTTCTTCAATTCGTTCTTTTGCTCCGCAGAGCATTCCTACCCGCCACCCAGCCATGTTCTGTGATTTGCTCAATGAGTTCAACTCAATCACACAGTCTTTCGCCCCATCAATACTCAACAAACTCATGGGATTTTCATTTAATATAAAACTGTAAGGATTATCATGAATGATCAGGATTTTATGTTTACTTCCAAATGTTACTAATTTTTCAAATAATTCTTTTGATGGTAACTGGCCAGTTGGCATTTGCGGATAGTTGACAAACATCAGTTTCACTTTCTTCAGTTTGCTTTTTTCCAGTTTATCAAAATCAGGTTCGTAATTGTTCTTAGCCCTTAATTTATACTCCACGCATTTGCCACCTGCTAATTTCACAGCACTTGTATAAGTTGGATATCCGGGATTTGGAACCAGCACTTCATCACCCTTATTTAAATAAGTCATGCAGATATGCATAATACCTTCTTTGCTTCCTATCAATGGCAGCACTTCCGTATCTGGATTCAAATCCACTTCATACCATTTCTTATACCAATCACTCATTGCCTTTCTCAGCACAGGGGAGCCTTTGTAAGATTGATAAGCATGAACATTTGGTTTTGCAGCTTCGTCCTGCAATGTTTTTATCACATCGGGGTGTGGCGGCAGATCAGGGCTACCAATACCGAGGTTAATGACATTCCTGCCTTGTTTATTCAGCTCATCTATTTCTCTCAGCTTTTGAGAGAAATAATATTCAACAATACCTTCTAATCTTTTTGCTATTTCCATAAACCTCTTTTATAAACTCCATAAATTTTTATTCCTGCTGTTAATGGTTTTATTTCTTCGATCACTTTATTAAACTGTTCTGCTGATTCAAATTCCATATCTGCATGAAAACTGTATTTGAAATCACTACCTGGAATTGGAAAGCTTTGCAGTTTGCTTAAGTTGATTCCACCCTCGGCAATTTTAGTCAATACCTTTGCCAGGCTTCCTCTTGAATGGTCTGTATGAAAATTCACTGATGCTTTATCCGCATTTGCAACAGCCTGCACGACATCTTCCCGCTGCAAATACAAGAACCTTGTATAATTGTTTTTCAGTGTATGAATATTCGGCGCAATTACATCAAGGCTATATAACTCAGCAGCCAGTTTACTTGCAATGGCTGCAATATGTTTGCTCTTATGCTGGTGAACATGTTTTGCACTCAAGGCCGTATCATCAGTTTCTACCAGTTTCCATTTATGTTTATCCAAGAAATCATAACACTGCTGTAAAGCCATCGTATGCGAATGCACTTCACGGATATCTTCCAGCTTCACCCCCGGGTTTACTAATAAGTTTTGCCTTATTTGTAAATAAATTTCACCGATAATTTTAAGATTACTTTTCTGCAGCAAATTATAGTTGGCAAGAATGCTTCCAGCAATTGAATTTTCAATTGCCATTACGCCGCCATCACTTTCTTTCTTATTGGAAGCGATCTTTACTACATCCCTGAATGTATCACAGCAGATCACCTGCACTTCTTTACCAAAGAAAAGTTGCGCAGCCACCTGGTGAAAACTGCCTTCATAACCTTGTATTGAAACTTTTGCCATAATATAAAAAAAGAGTCCCGGCGTTTTGCCGGGACTCTTTATATTGATTTTGGTTTACCTTATCTATTAATCAACAAAAGCATTCCCGGCTTCTTTCCAAAAAAGAAGTAATAAAAATAATAACCGAAATATGCTCTTCCTGTGTTCATGCTTCAAATGTAATCAGCAAATGCTGAGATTCAAAATTTAAATTGAGATTAATTACGACGGCCACCACCTGATTCAGCATCATTCATTCTTATTTTTCTGCCACGGTAATTCTTACCATCAACGGCTTTGATCATTTTCTTAGCTGCACTTGCCTCAATCTCTACCCAACTATTCATCTCCTTCATATCTATTTTTCCCAATACTTCTTTCTTCAAGTCACTCATATCAAGAATGAATTGCAGGAAACTTGCTTTATAAAATCCATCCTTCGTTCCAAGGTTTACAAACAAACGTTGATAATTTCCGTTGCCGGCAAATGATCTTCTGCCTGATTCTCTTGAAGAAGAATCTTCTCCACGACTTGATCTTTCCCTTCTATCTCCGCGTTCGCCTTTTCTATCTCCACGTCTGTCCTCCCGGATATTTAAGTCAGCTGCATTTTCATAATATCTTAAGAACCGATCAAACTCCAATGCCGCCACACGTTGCAATATTTCTTCTTTCTCAACGCTTGCAAATTTTTCTTTCAGATCAGGTAAGTATGTTTCATAATCACCGTGACTGATATCTGCTTTCAGCATTTTCTCTATAAAATGGAAAAACTGTTTACGGCAAACATCTTTACCGGCAGGTATATCCATTTTGTGAACCCTTGAATTCAATATTCTTTCTATCTGCTTCAGCCTGTATGTTTCTTTTGGTGTAACAATTGAAACAGATATACCGCTTTTACCAGCACGGCCGGTACGACCACTACGATGTGTGTACACTTCCACATCATCAGGCAATTCGTAATTTATAACATGGGTAATACCCGTTACATCAATACCACGTGCCGCTACATCCGTAGCGATGAGCAATTGGATGCTTTTATCACGGAACAAGCCCATCACTTTATCACGTTGCTGCTGTGTCAGGTCACCATGTATCGCATCGATATCATAACCTTCTCTTGTTAAACGTTCAGCTATATCCTGTGTATCCATTTTTGTCCGGGCAAATACGATTCCGTAAATGCCGGGATTAAAATCAATAATTCTTTTTAAAACCTCGTACCTGTTATGATGTTGTGTTGCGTAATACTGGTGATCGATGTTGGCAGCTCCTGCATTTGTCTTACCAATTGTAATTTCAAAAGGTTTATCCATATACCTTTTGCTTACATTCCTGATCTCCGGTGGCATGGTAGCGCTAAAGAGCCAGGTGCTTTGACGGTTAGGTGTATTCTTTAATATAAATTCTATATCATCTTTGAAACCCATATTAAGCATTTCATCTGCTTCATCCAGTACTACGTAATGAATCTGGTCAAGATTAATTGCTTTACGTTCGATCAGATCAATTAAACGGCCAGGGGTAGCGACAATAACATGCGTTCCTTTTTTCAGGCTTCTTATTTGTTCGCCGATAGATGCGCCGCCATAAACTGCGGTATTAGCAATATGGTCTTTCTTGTTTTTAAATGAATCCAGGTCTTTGGTGATCTGGAGGCAAAGCTCACGGGTGGGGCAGACAACTAATGCCTGCGGAAAGCGGTTTTGCTTATTTATTAATTGTAAAAGCGGTAAGCCGAATGCGGCTGTTTTGCCGGTACCGGTTTGTGCCAATCCTACAAAGTCTTTTGTCCCTTGTAATAAAACCGGGATTGATTTTTCCTGTATCGGTGTGGGTTGTGTAAATCCTAAAGCTGAAATGGAATGTAAGAGCCCTTCTTCAATTCCTAATGACTCGAATGTGATCACTTATTATTGTTTTAATTGATTTCGCTGGTAGCTGGCAAAGGTAGCCAGATTTGCCTGTATGACTAGAAAGTAATTATGAAATGAATAAGCCCAGCTAAATCCTTATTAATCCGATAATCAGTGAAAAAAAATAGTCACCCCGGAAAACCGGGATGACCTCTAACGATTGCTTGCCATATAGAAATTCTTACCGGTTGTGCTAAATAGTTGCAAGCCCCTATTAAGCCCGACTCAATACAGTACTAATTACTTCTTAGTAGTATCAGTTGTAGTTTTGATAGTTGTATCTGTGATAGTTGTTACAGTATCAGAATTTGGAACTGTAGTAACAGTAGTATCAGATTTTGTTTCAGTCGTAGTTGCTTTTTCATCGTTGTTACAAGCTGCAAATACGCAGGCAACTGCCATAGCTAAAAGAAGTTTTTTCATGTTTTTTGTTTTAAAAGTTTAAAATCGATTTGGAGTTAATACCCGGTCCCCTGAAAAGTAACCCCAGATTTAAATATTTTTTTTAGAGCCGTGCCGGGTTACTATTTTTAGAAAAAAGTATAAAACTCAGGATAAGTGAAAGAAGAGATCAACGAAAAGAGCCTTTTGCAAGGATTGGCCCGAAACGAAAGGATTGCTGCTGAAACCATTTACCGCGACAACTTTAATATGGTTCAGTCGTTGGTTATCAATAACAATGGCACGTCCGAAGATGCCCGTGACATTTTCCAGGAGGCGATGATAGTTCTTTATGAGAATGTAAAAAAGAGTGATTTTGAGCTAAATTGCCAGATCAAAACCTATGTTTATTCGGTATGCAGGCGGCTTTGGCTCAAGCGTTTGCAACAAATTGGCCGGTATTCAATAGATGTGAACAGTATGGATAACCTGGTTCCGGTGGAAGAAGATGTAGAAAATCACGAAAAACGAAATACCGAGTTTGAAATGATGGATATAGCCATCAGTAAACTTGGCGAGCCTTGTAAGAGTCTTATTGAAGCATTTTATTTACAAAAGAAGAATATGCAGGAAATAGCAGATGACTTCGGGTACACCAATGCAGACAATGCAAAGAACCAGAAGTACAAATGCCTGATGCGGTTGAAAAAAATATTTTTTACTCATTATAAAAATAGTGATCAGTGATGAATGAAGTAACGACTTTAGAAACGATTGAACGCTATCTCCGCGGTGAAATGACCCCGGATGAAAAAACATTTTTTGAGAATCTGCGTAAAACTAATCCTGAAATGGATCAGCTCGTGGTGGAGCATACACTTTTTCTTCAACAGATCGACAGTTTCAGCGATCGGAAGAATTTTAAAGCAGATCTACAGCATATTCATATAGAGCTTACCGAAAAAGGTGATATAAAACCAGCGAAACTTGTGGGCAAGGCAAAAGTTGTTTATTTATGGAAACGCTATAAGAGAGTTGCCGCTATTGCAGCAAGCATTGCCATCATTACTACGTTGGGAGTTTCTTTACTGGTGAATTCACTTATGCCACGAGCTAATAAATCAGAACTGCAGGACCTGAGCAGGGATGTGAATAAAGTAAAAGAAGAGCAAAAAGTTCAGGGACGTGAAGTAAAGAACCTTAAGGACAAAATGAAAGATGAAACGGTTGGAACAAAAATACCTTTCCGCACTGCCGGTACCGGTTTTATGCTTGACGGAAAAGGGTTTTTGGCTACTAATGCACATATCGTAAAGAATTCAAGAAATATATTTGTCATTAATAGCCAGAACCAGCAGTTCAGAGCAATTGTAGTTTTTACTGATCTGGCAAAAGACATTGCTATATTGAAAATATCGGATGATGATTTTAAACCGATGACCAATATCCCTTATGGAATTCGCAAATCATCAACAGATGTGGCTGAAGCAATTTATACCCTTGGATTTCCGAGAAACGATATTGTATACAGCGAAGGTTACCTAAGTGCTAAAACAGGTTTCAATGGTGATACCCTTAGTTGCCAGTTAGGCATTGCAGCTAATCGAGGAAACAGCGGTGGGCCCGTTTTTAATCATGATGGTGAAGTAATTGGTATACTCAGTACCAAAGAAGCAGATGCAGAAGGTGTAGCATTTGCCATTCAGTCAAAATATATCTTCAATGTAATTGAACAGTTGAAGAAAAATGATACAGCCTTTCAGCGTATAAAACTGCCGGCAAAATCATCCCTGAACAGCATGAACAGGCAACAGCAGGTTAAGAGGATCGAGGATTTTGTTTATATGATCAAAGTAAATTGATAATTCGTACTATCAGCATAAAGAAAAGCCCCGCAATTGTGGGGCTTATTTTTTACCAAAGTCTTTCGGGATATTCTCCATCAGCGATCAGTTTATCGAGACTTTGCTTTACACCCGGTGCATCTTCCTTATAGGTTACGCCAAACCATTGCGAAGTAGTTGGTATCACCTTTACGACTCCACCATCTTTGATAAATTGGTCGGCTACAATTGGAATAAAGAATTCTGATTTAGGTAAATGAATATTTTCTGCAAGAAATTCAGTGAACATTTTTTGAGTATAACCAAATACTGCGGGATGAAAACACCAGAAATTCATAGAAACACTTGTATCTAATGAAAGCTCTTTAGGTTCCCATTCATCATCACATAAGATCTTCCCATTTTTCATTGAGATATTAATCCGCTCCTTAATGCCTGTGAGATTTCCTTTACCGTCTTCTGTACATACACCCCTGTTTACTGTTCCATGGGGTGAAAGTGTTTTCAGCAAGCTATACCCAATTATGGCAAAAAGATCTTTAGATGCATCATTGCGGAGAAATGCGGCAGCTTTATCAAATGCATCATATCCATAAAAATCATCCGCATTAATTACAGCAAAAGGCTCATGCACGGCAGGTCTTGCACATAGAACAGCATGTGCTGTGCCCCATGGTTTGCTTCTTTCCTTGGGTATATTAAAGCCCTCTGTAAACGCATTCATTTCCTGGAAAACATAAGCAGTTTCAATTTTCCCTTTCAGTTTGGGCTCGAATATTTCTTTAAAGTCAGCAGCAAATTCTTTGCGAATAATAAAAACAACTTTAGTAAACCCGGCGCGGATTGCATCATAAATAGAATACTCCATTATCGTTTCTCCACCGGGACCAAAACCCTGTACCTGCTTCATACTGCCGTATCTTGAAGCCATGCCAGCCGCTAATATTACCAATGTTGATTGCATCTGTTATAATTAAGGACACGAAAATAAATAAATTCGCAGTTGAATGCGGGATTTAAACTTCAATAATATTAAAACACAACCAGTCGTTAATGAATTATTCAGCGCCAAAAACATTTTTACTTTTGTGTTAAGACTCGATAGCCTGCACCCTGTGATCTCCGGTAATAAATGGTTTAAGCTGAAACATTATATTGAAGAGGCAAAAAAACAGAATAAAAAGACAATCGTTACTTATGGTGGGGCATGGTCTAATCATATTGTTGCCACCGCCTGTTCCTGTTCACTTAATAATTTAAAATGTATTGGCATCATACGGGGAGAAGAGCCTTTAGTTTATTCTGACACTTTGAAAGCTGCGCAGGAATATGGAATGCAGTTTTATTTTATCAGCCGCAATGATTACAGAACTAAAGAACTTCCTGCTGGCATAAATGCTGAAGATGTTTATATTATTCCTGAAGGCGGGTATGGAGAAAAAGGAGCAGCCGGTTTTGCAACTGCACTTGAATACTGTGATAAAAACAACTTCACTCATTTTATTTGTGCTGTTGGCACCGGCACCATGATGGCCGGAATTATTAAAGCCGTTTCAGACAAGCAGGAAGTAATTGGCATTCCTGTTTTGAAAAACAATCCTGAACTGTCACCTGCAATAACTCATTTACTTACCAGCGAAGAAAAACAGAAGAAATTTAAATTGATTGAAGGTTATCATTTTGGTGGTTATGCAAAACAAACACCGGAGCTGACAGGGTTTATGAATTCGTTTTACAACGAATCAGGTATTCCGACCGACTTTGTTTATACCGGCAAATTATTTTATGCAGTGGATCGGTTGATACAGGAAAATTACTTTGGGCCGGGAAGTAAAATACTGATCATTCATAGCGGTGGTTTGCAGGGAAACGCATCTTTACCGAAGGGAACGTTAATATTTTGAGAATGGTTTTGCCAGAGCCTTATCTTTGCGGGCAATAAGAAAAGAAATCCAATACTGAATCCGTTATTATCAGATATGAAAAAATTAGTACCTGTTATTCTTTTACTCATCATTTATTCATCCGTTACTGCGCAGGATACGTTGCCAAAATTTACTGTAAGGAATATTGGTTCCAATAAAATTGTGATCAGTTGGGTAAATACTTTTAAAAATATCCGCCAGATAAGTATTCAGCGTTCATTTGATAGCTTAAGAGATTTTAAGACCATAATGACTGTTCCCGATCCCACTGTACTTGAAAATGGTTTCCTCGACACCAAGGCATCAAGTGATAGAATGTTTTATCGCCTTTATATCATGCAGGAAAAAGGCGTTTTTTTCTTTGGCTCATCAAAACGACCTGTATTTGATAGCATGGCTGCAAAAAAAAGAATGACAACAAATGGAAAAATGGAAAAATCCCCTGGTACTGATTCTGTGTGGGGACCAAATCCTTCATTGAAAGAAAAAGACAAGGTAAATACGTTTGTAGCTTCCAAATATGTTTATACCCTGGGAGATGGTTATGTCCGCATTAATCTGCCTGAAGGAACAAAAAAATACAGCGTTAAATTTTTTGATGAGAAAGATGTTCAGGTTTTTGAAATAAAAGAAATACCGCTGAAGAATTCTAAACTGGATAAATCCAATTTTTATCACTCAGGCTGGTTCCGGTTTGAGTTATATGAAGATGGCAAGTTGTTTGAGAAACACAAGTTTTTAATACCGAAAGAGTTTTGATGGCGAGTGGCTAATAGCAAGTAGCTAGTGGCGCTAAATAATTTCTACGTCAAACACTTTTGCAAAGTTTTTCTTGACTTTTTCTTTTGCTTCTTCATAATCGATCTTGCGACCGAGTTCTTTTTCAATTGAAGTGACCTGCTTATCCTGGATGCCACAGGGAATGATATTACCAAAGAATGATAGATCAGTATTTACATTGAGTGCAAAACCATGCATAGTGATCCAACGACTGGTGCGAACGCCTATTGCACATATTTTTCTTTCCTTACCTTTTATGTCTGCATCGATCCACACCCCTGTTTCGCCGGGTGAACGGCCCGCTTCAATTTCATAATCAGCTAGTGTAAGAATAATTGTTTCTTCAATATTGCGGAGATATTTTCCAATATCTGTATAAAATTTTTCAAGATCCAAAATAGGATAACCAACGATCTGGCCGGGACCATGGTAAGTAATATCGCCGCCGCGATTGATCTTAAAATACTGAACTCCTTTTTCTTCCCGCTGATGTTCATCAATCAGCAGGTTGCTTTCATTACCGCTTTTGCCCAAAGTGTAAACAGAAGGATGTTCAACAAATAGCAAGTGATGCTCTGTCGTGAGACGTGAGTCGTGAGTCGTGAGTTCGGATTCGTCAACTCCTGACTCTTGACTAAAAACTAACGACTTCCTTTTCACATTTTCCTGCAATAACTTCTCCTGGTAATCCCAGGCAGTTTTATAGTCCATCTGGCCGAGATCCTGGAATATGACTTGCTGTTTTGACATACGAATCTGCAAATTTAAGATTGTAGCGGCACATGGTTACTTTTGCGGATTATGACGATAAGAATTACCGGAAGATGAACGGAGCGTCGCAAGGGACTTTCAATAGCAGCAATGCAGTTGACCTAACAAAAAAACTATGACAGACGAACTGAATAAAAATATAACTGAGGAAAACGACAGCAGCGATGATCTGTATGAACGATTTGCTTTTACGATCGATAGAGGACAGGAACCATTACGCATTGATAAATACCTGATGGCAAGAATTGAAGGGGCGACCCGTAATAAGATCCAGCAGGCCATCAATGCGGGTTTTGTAATGGTGAATAATAAAACGATCAAACAGAATTATAAGATCAGGCCCGCTGATTCAATTGTTGTGTACAGCGATATGCATCCCCATGAAACGGATGTAGTGCCGGAGAAGATGGACCTGAATATTTTTTTTGAGGATGCTGACCTGATGGTGATCAATAAACCAGCCGGAATGGTAGTACATCCTGGCAGTGGAAATTATAATGGCACTTTACTGAATGGCATAGCATGGTATCTGCAACAGCAAAACCCAGGTCTGAGTGAGGAACTATTGCCGCGGTTTGGATTAGTACATCGCATTGATAAAAATACAAGTGGCCTACTGCTGATCGCAAAAACAGATACGGCGATGCGGCACCTGGCTAAACAGTTTTTTGATCATACCGTAAGACGGCAATATGTTGCATTGGTTTGGGGTGATCTGAAAAATGATGAAGGAACCATCGTGGCACATGTAGGCCGTCATCTTCGCTTTCGAAAATTATTTGAAGCTTATCCCGAGGGTGATCATGGTAAAGAAGCGATCACACATTATAAAGTGATCGAACGTTTTGGATATGTAACGATGGTAAGCTGTATACTGGAAACCGGCCGTACTCACCAGATACGTGTACACATGAAATATCTGGGTCATCCATTATTTAATGATGATTTTTATGGTGGTGATAAAATTGTAAAAGGAACGGTGTATACCAAATACAAACAGTTTGTTGATAATTGCTTTGAAATTTGTCCCCGTCATGCATTGCATGCAAAAACATTGGGCTTTACCCATCCTACTTCAGGAGAAGAATTATTTTTTGAAACCGAATTGCCTGATGATATGCAGTTGATGATCGAGAAGTGGAGAAAATATGTGAGTGTGAAAGATAATAGATGATAACTGATAGTTATTAGTGCTCTCAATTCAAACTCTTATTAAACTATCAGAAGCATCCGGATTTAAAGAACTATCATCTATCATCTTTTCACTGTCATCTCATTCGCTGTTCTTAAAGTCAAAGAGAGTTGCAGTAAACACGCCTCTTTCTCTTTTCTTGAATGCAACATCCCATGTGCCGACATAACGCAGTGTTTTTGGTAAAAGATACTTACCAAAATGTGTCATCTGTACTTCCATATGTACATTAAAGTCATATACACCGGCATTATAACTCATATCGTATTTGCGGGCCACCACTTCCATCGTTCTTGCATTGAACCAGGTGATCATGGAGTCAATTACAATTTTATCCTTCTTGCCTGATCGTAACCCTTGTTTTGCTTTTATAGTAAAAACGTAACAGGCCTGTCCTTCATAATCATCATAATCGATCAGGAAATCATACAACTCAGCCCGATCAGGATCGAAGATGTCGATCTTATCTCCCATCAGCGGAATACCGGATATCTTTTTACCGGGATTAAAGAATAGCATTTTGAGCTGCTGCTTATGTTTTTCTATTCCTTTCTGCGATCTAGGATTGAGTTCAATGCCTTTTACTGTATTTGTTTCATTGCAGATCTTTCCATTGGTGAAAAATAAACCTGCATACAACTCAGCTGTATAATAGTTATAGTTTTTTTTACTATCATAAAAATTGCCGGTTGCTTTTTCATTCACCACTTCCATCGTCCTGCAATTATCCTTCCGGTGCTGGATGGTTTTACTTTGCAATGAGGCAATCACATTATTATTCTTATCCCGCATACGAATATCGTTGAGCGAGGTAAACCCTACAAGGTGAAGACTGCGGAATGCTTTGTAAAATGTAGTATCTGTTTTAACCCGTTCAATAAACTTTGCCACATTAATATCAGTGCGGACAGTTACCGGTGTCAGGGTCACCATTTTTGCAAGCCGTTCATTATCCAGTGAATCGTTCTGTGCACATAAAGCCCCTGTATAAACCACAAAAAATATAAATACCAACCGTTTACTCATTAGCATGCAAATTATACTAAATGAAATGCTTTTCAATTGCCGGAAATCTTATTTTTACTGAATACTCAACCAGCGTTATTATGAAAAAATATTTTCTGCTTTTTGGTCTCGTTGTTTTATCAGCTCATGCTTTTGCACAAAATGACAATCTGAAATCACATTACCTGAAAGTTTTTCATAATGCGATGGCCTATAATGACCCGGACGCAGCCATCAATGCATTACACGGATATATTGCTATTGATAGTAATGTTGCTTATAAAGACACATTGTCGCTTTTATACTTTGTACGTAAATCCTACTACAGTGCATTGATACTTGCCGAAGAAGTAGCAAAGACTGATAAATCGAATATAGAAGCCTATGCCAGGGCAGCAGAATGTTACCAACAGCTGGGCGATTTTAAAACAGCAGTAAATTATTTCGAACAGATCAGTGCCGCCACAAAAAACCCTTATCATTTTTATCAATTGGCCGTATCTCAATATAGCCTGAAACGAATAGCAGAATGTGAAGCTAATTGCAGAAAAGTTTTAGCTGACACCAACAGCAGCAAGATCGGGGTGACGTTTAATAATGGAGACGGTACAGAACAATTAGTTCCTGTAAGTGCAGCAGCATTGAACCTTTCAGGAGTGCTACAGATGGAAGCAAAAAATTATGTGGAAGCAACTAAATTATTCAAACAGGCTACAGCGATCTTCCCCAATTTTACAGGCGCCTTGCAAAACATAAAAGTGTGTGAAGAGAAAACTGCCAAACCAAAAACACAGGCTAAACCTCCAGCAACAAAACCCAAGACATAGTTGGCTTAACGCGGAAAAAGCATTTTATAATCAACTGTGATTTTGCCTTTGGTAATATCATTCAGTTTGCCCTTCATGAGTTTCCTTTTTAGCGGGGTGATGTAGTCAATAAATAATTTCCCTTCAATATGATCGTACTCATGTTGTATAACACGGGATGTTATTCCGTGATAGGTTTTAATATGCGAGTTGAATTCTTCGTCGAGAAATTTTATTGTTACTGATTCGGGCCGCATTATATCTTCCCTTATTTTAGGAATGCTGAGGCAACCTTCATTATAAGGCCATTCCTTTCCATTTTGTTCTACTACGTGTGCATTTATAAAAACCTGTTTGATACCCGGCACATCCGGATACTCTGCCAGCTCTTTTTCATCCATACCTTCGAAAATGCGATGACTGTCTACTACAAAAAGGCGGATATCCTTGTTTACTTGTGGCGCTGCAAGACCAACCCCATTGCTCATATACATCGTGTCCCACATATCGGCAATGAGTTTTTCCAGTCCCGGATGGTCAGGGAAAATATCAATACAAACCTTACGTAAAACTGGGTGGCCGTATGCTACAATCGGAAGTGTCAAATTATTAAATTATTTAAGTGTGCAAATTTAGCCCTAAACTGTCAATTGGCCAATGAACTAATCAAGAGACCGAAGGTATTCCTGCAGCATGATCGTAGCGGCAATTTCATCTACCAAAGCCTTATTGCGGCGCTGCATTTTTTTCATACCCATTTCCAGCATTGCGTCTTTAGCCATTTTAGATGTATAGCGTTCATCTACTCTTTTAATAGGAATATTAGGGAAATTCTTTTGAAGGTCTTTGATGCATTTTTCAACTAACGGGGTAGCATGTGTATCCGAATCATCCCAGTTCTTTGGTTCGCCGATGATAATAAGTTCAACCGGTTCTTTGGAAAAATAATCCTTTAAAAAAGGAATAAGTTGTTTTGATTCAACCGTGGTTAAACCGGTTGCAATGATCTTTAACGGGTCAGTAACTGCAAGTCCTGTTCGTTTGAGGCCGTAGTCTATTGAAATTATGCGGGGCAATTGAATAATTAATTATTAAAAAACAAATCAGCAATAACAAAGATGGCGAAAACGACTGATGCAATTCCATTAGTGGTAAAAAAAGCAAGATTTACTTTTTTTAGATCAGTTGGTTTTACAAGTGTATGTTGATAAACTAATAAACAAACAAATAGTGCTGCGCCGAAACAGTACAACAAACCAAAATTTCCATACCAGCCAGCAAATACAACACAGGCAGCACTCAGTAAATGCAGAATTCTTGAAACAGTAAGAGCTCTTGTTTTTCCCAAAGCAGCCGGTATTGAATACAATTTATTTTCTTTATCAAATTCTTCGTCCTGTAATGCATAGATGATATCAAAACCACTAACCCAGAATAAAACAGTAAATGAAAACAGAATAGGTAATAAAGCAAATTGACCCGTTACAGCTAAATAAGCGCCAATCGGCGCTAGCGATAAACCTAAACCAAGTATCAGATGACAAAGCGGTGTAAATCGTTTTGTATAGCTATAACCCAACACGACGAGCAAGGCAACTGGTGAAAGATAGAAGCATATTTTATTGATGAAAAAAGTACAGGCAACAAACATTATGCAATTCATAATTGTAAACAAAAGCACTTTGTCTGTTTTTAGTACACCAGCAGGAATTTCTCTTATAGCTGTTCTCGGGTTCCTTGCATCAAAACTTCTGTCGAGATAGCGATTGAAGGCCATGGCGGCACTGCGGGCAAAGACCATGCAGAGGATAACGAGAAGAAATAATTTTGCGCCATGCCCTAAATAAAGAATATCTCTTGTTTCCGCGTCTATACCGGGATTAGCGGATTTTATATTTAATTCAAAAAGCCCGGTTGACATACCAAGAAAAAACCCAATCATCGCAAAGGGCATTGCGAAAATGGTATGAGAAAATTTTATTAAGCTTAAATAACTCCTGACCTTACTCATTTAAAATAATTAATGTTCAATTCTTCCTTTTACCGGAGATTATTTAGTTCTGACCAATTCCCATAATACTACACCTGCAGCCGTTGCAATATTTAAGGAATGTTTCATTCCAAATTGAGGGATCTCGATACACCCTTCACATAATTGAATGGTTGATTGTTCTACACCCGTCACTTCATTACCAAAAACCACTGCTATCCTTTCATTTTGCTTAAAGCCTGCCGAATGCAGTTTGTAACTATTTTCTGCTTGTTCTACTGCATACACTTTATATTTTATGTTTTTTAATTCATCAATTGCCTCAGCTGTTGTTTTAAAATATTTCCATTCAACGGAGTCTTCTGCGCCCAATGCCGTTTTCTTTATTTCCTTATGTGGGGGTTTGGCAGAATAGCCAATGATATAAATAGCTTCAATTAAAAATGCATCGGCTGTTCGAAAGACAGAGCCTACATTATAAGCGCTGCGGATGTTTTCCAGCACAACAATGATCGGGTTCTTATCGGCCTGCTTGAATTCATCCACCGATTTACGGCCCAACTCTTCCATTGACAATTTTCGCATGTTTGCAAATGTAGGATAAGAGGATAAAAGAGAGAAGACCTGCCTGCCGGCAGGCAGGGAAAAGGAGGTCAGATTTCTCTTTATCTCCTTTTCTCTTTTAAATTCTTAGTCCTATTTAAGGTTTACGATCTTCTTATCCTTCGGATATTTCACCGAATAGGTAAATCTCACTTTCTTACTTTCTCCCGGTTTCAGGTTCAGCTTCCAGGTTATTACTCCTGTTTCTGAATTTACAATTGCATCACCACTGTCTTCAAGATTTACTTCCACTTCTTTTATCGTACTCATTGGAAATTGATCTTTCAGCAACAAGTTAATATCAGTTTGCTTGTTGTTTTTAATTACCAGTTCGTATGTAAAACTCTGTTTAGTTGTGCTGCCACTTGTTTTCAGGCTACTCAATTCTTTTACCAGCGAACGTTTTACTACTACTCTTTTATCTCTCCCTAAAGATAGATTCAGTGTATCTGCGATTGTATTAGGATCGATCAGCGATTTACCGATATAAGTATCATCCATTATAATGTTTGCATCGCCGGGTAACAGGTCAAGGTTTTGCCAATCGGCTACTTCTGCCATCAGATAAGTTTCTTTATCCATCCGCGGTACTGCATAGTTTTTAAGTGTACAGACAATTTCTTCTTCTTTAATTGCAATACTGTTCATTTTACCGTCGCTTTCGATATCATAAGGCAACTCAATTTCATAATTGGTATTAAGCTGACCTTCGTTCAATGTTGTATAGGCATTCATTGTACTCGGATCAATTGTTTGTGAATAGCCGAGTTCTTTAAATATTTTTTTCTCGCCAGGAGCAGTAGTCATTACTTCTTCTTTCATTGCATTATCATCATTCATTGACTGAATTGTATTCCGCTGTGCATTTATTCCTGCTGCTCTGCCTTGTAAATCCTTATATAACTCCGGTACATACAATTGCAAGAACCAGGGAGAAAGAACAGGAGCTGTCACGCCGAAATTGGGAGTACCTGTACTTAATGTGAGTTTTGCTTTCTTCCAGTCAACCCCGCTTGTTTGCGTAAGTGATGCTTTATAGATCAACTTTACTTTATTTGTTTTTGAATTCACCCGTATATCATATACAGGCACCCATCCTGCATTACGTGTATAGTAAGAAATGGATACCGGAATTTCTCCTGTACGCTTGGTAAATACCTGGAGGAATAATTGGCCGTATGATTTTTCTCTTATTACATTCACCGGCTGCAATGCAGCAATTCTTTTCCTGATCTCTTCTGCTTTCTTTGTCAATTTTCCTTTTGTCTGTTGATGATTATAAATATTGGTTTTTGTTTTTTCAATTTTTGCATTGTAATAGTCTACCAACTTTAACACTTCAGCGCTGAGTATTTGTTTGTTCCCGTTATTAGTCATTGCAGATTCTATCAGTGTTCCTGTTTTTTGTAAAACTTCTGCTTCAATTCCGATCAATGATTCCACTTTACCGATCTCTTCCCGGATCGATTCAATACTGTCTTCCATTAATACAGCTACTGGCGGCTTTACCCAAACCGGTGCTGGTGGAGTAAACAAACCAAAACGATGCGAAAGCAACGCTACATCCTCCGGCACACTTATCTGTAAACTGTTCAGGTCAATATTTGTTCCCAGCCGGTTAATGACAATGATCTTTGTATTGTTATTGAGCTTTACCTTGGATTGATGTGTCAATTCTGCGCCATAACCGAAATAGACGGTAGCATTGGAAATTTCCGCATCAGTACGGGTTGTATCCCCGTTATCACGGGACTGGCTCTGTGCATTTACGTAAATTGATAAAAGAAATGTTAAGGTGAATAATAACTTCTGCATAAATTAATTTTATTAGGGATGCAGAAGAAAGTAGAGTTACATAAACAGTTCCTTATTTTTGTCGCCTGCCGGTAAATCCGGGTGAACAATGGCAAAGACTACGACTTCTGATACCCCACTAATGCAGCAGCATAAGGCTATTAAACAAAAATATCCTGATGCCATTCTGCTCTTCCGTGTAGGGGACTTTTACGAAACCTTCGGGCCTGATGCAGTGATTGCTTCGCAGGTCCTGGGTATTACACTTACAAAAAGAAATAATGGCGCTGCGTCTTCTTCTGAACTTGCAGGTTTTCCTCATCATGCACTTGATACTTATCTGCATAAACTGGTAAAAGCCGGTTACCGTGTTGCTATTTGCGATCAGTTGGAAGATCCCAAGCTGGCAAAAGGAATTGTAAAACGTGGCGTAACGGAAATGGTAACTCCCGGCACTACTACAAATGACAAATTGCTTGAACATAATAGCAATAATTTTTTAGCCGGAATTCATTTTGGTGAAAACGATCAATACGGCCTGGCCTTTCTCGACATTTCAACCGGTGAATTTTTTATTGCCGAAGGCGACCGTGAATATGCAGACAAACTCATACAGGGTTTTAAACCGGCCGAAGTTGTTTTCCAGCGTCACAAGCAAAAAAATTTCAAAGAAAATTTTGGAGCAAAAGTTTATTCCTACACATTGGATGAATGGATCTTTACCGAAGCCTATGCAGAAGATACCTTACTGAAACATTTTCAAACGCATTCACTCAAAGGTTTTGGAGTGGATGAAATGAGAAAAGGGTTGATAGCAGCATCAGCGATCTTACATTATTTAAAAGAAACAGAGCACCCCAACCTGCAGCATATTATTGCGCTACAAAGAATCGATCGTGATGATTTTTTATGGATGGACCGATTCACCATCAGGAACCTGGAATTAATATCAAGAAATTCCGAAGCAGGACATACACTATTGGATGTTTTAGATAATACAGCTTCACCAATGGGTGCAAGATTATTGAAACGCTGGATCGTTTTTCCGCTAAAAGATATTCAGAAGATAAATGAACGACTTGATACAGTTGAGTTTTTTATAAAAGAAACCGACCTGCGCAATAAGATCTCACAACATATTCGCCAATGCGGTGATATTGAAAGATTGGTTTCAAAAATTCCATTAAAGAAGATCAACCCCCGTGAAGTATTGCAACTGGCAAGAGGTTTAAAACAGGTTGAGATCATCAAACAACTTTGTTTAAGTTCTTCCAATGAATATTTGAAACGTCTCGGCGATGCGCTAAATCCCTGCCCTTATATCGCAGAGAAGATTTTTAAAGAGATCATTGATAATCCTCCTGCATTGGCTGTAAAAGGCGGAATGATTAATAGTGGGATCAGCCATGAGCTGGATGAGCTACGAAATATTTCACATTCCGGAAAAAGTTATTTGGTCCAGTTGCAGCAGAAAGAAGCTGAAGCAACCGGCATTTCATCATTAAAGATCGGTTTCAATAATGTGTTTGGCTATTATCTTGAAGTAACACATGTACATAAAAACAAAGTGCCGGCCGAATGGATGCGCAAACAAACACTTACAAACGCCGAACGTTATATCACACCGGAATTAAAAGACTATGAAGAAAAGATCACCGGTGCTGAAGAAAAGATATTAAAATTAGAACTGGAATTATTTGAAGCATTGCTAAACGAACTAATGGATTACCTGCAACCGGTGCAGGCTAATGGAAATATTTTAGCTACGCTTGATTGTATTAGTTGTTTTGCCAATAATGCTTTGCAGTTTCATTACCGCAAGCCGCAATTACATAATGAACCTGAACTCATCATCAAAGAGGGCCGTCATCCTGTGATCGAAAGAAATTTACCGATTGGCGAATCATATATTTCAAATGATATTGAGTTAAATAAAACTGAACAGCAGGTTATTATTCTTACCGGGCCAAATATGAGTGGTAAATCTGCATTGCTTCGTCAAACGGCATTAATAACATTAATGGCACATATCGGGAGTTTTGTTCCTGCAGCTGAAGCAAAGATTTCTTTGACAGATAAAATATTTACAAGAGTTGGTGCTTCCGATAACCTCAGCGGTGGCGAATCCACTTTTATGGTGGAAATGAATGAAACAGCTTCTATCATAAATAACATCACAAGCAGGAGTTTGATCTTGCTGGATGAGATCGGAAGAGGCACTTCTACTTACGATGGCATTTCCATTGCGTGGAGTATTGTTGAACATTTGCACGCAACAGCTCATCAACCCAAAACTTTATTTGCTACTCACTATCATGAATTGAATGAACTTGAAGAAAAACTACCACGAGTAAAAAATTATCATGTCACCAATAAAGAAGTAGGCAATAAAATTATTTTCCTGCGCAAATTGGCAAGGGGCGGAAGCACTCACAGTTTCGGTATTCATGTAGCAAAAATGGCAGGTATGCCGCCTTCATTGATTGATAGAGCTAATGAGATTCTTAAATATTTAGAAGCAATACATGAAGTCGGGAGTTCGGAGTCGGGAGTCAAGAATACGGAGTCATTAGATAAAAAAATAAAGAACCTTTCGCTACCGCAAATGCAGCTTTCTATTTTTGATGCACATAGCGAAACATTTGACGAAATAAGAAAATTACTCGGCGATATTGATATCAATCGCCTTACCCCGGTAGAAGCATTGCTGAAGTTGCAAGAAATCAAGAGCAAACTGAAATAGATAATAGTGGATAGATGATAACTGACAATGATAAAACTCCCTAAACTATCATCTATCCACTATTATCTATCATCTAATCTATATATAACTCAGCCACCACTTCTCTTTTGCATGTGCAGTTTTATACTTGTCGTATTTTTTACAAACAGGATATAATATTGCAACTACAAAAATCCAGATTGCATAAACACCCAACAATCCAAAACCCAGATCCGGTGTCTTGAAATAAAAAGGAGCTCCTTTTGGAATAATCTCATTTGCCCCATGACCTTGCCTGTAAAATTCGACTACAAGGAGCAGATGAATAATATAAAAATGCAGGATATAGTAAAGCATCGGCACACGACCATAAACATTCATTATCCTCGTAAATCCGTTTTGTATTTTTTCAATAAATGCTAAAAATAAAATGCCAGGCCCAATGGTCATGCAAAGAAACAGCAATGATGGCGGGTATTTATTGAGGTTAAGAAATGATAAAAATGTATAAACACTTCCTCTCGGCTGCGAACTCCACGGAAGCGGGTCGCCATACAGATTACTGAAACGAAGAATTACAAACAATATCACCAACCCACCACCAATTCTAAGTAACATTTTTCTTCGCCATATTGCATCAACTCCCTGTTGATATAATTTTCCAAAACAATAACCCAGCAACATTACTCCTGTCCATGGAAGAAATGCATATACGATCAGGAAATAATGGCCATCCCAGAGTTTATAGATTGAAAAATTGGAGAAATAAAGCAGGTCGCCTAAAACCGTTCCCCTTAATCCCGAGCCAACTGAAGAAATATCTGTTAGATTATGCCCGGCAACTATCAATAAACCGATTGCAAAAATTATTTTGTAAGGCAGCAACACAAGAATGCCCATCAGGATCATGCTTACTCCAATTGCCCAAATGACTTGCATTATAAAAAGGTTGAAAAAAGGATTGAATGTCCATCCAAATGTTATAATAATGAGTTCAACAAAAACCAGCCAGAAGCCACGTTTAATTAAAAAGCTGCTGATCGCTGCTTTTGACTTTCGCTGACTCATTAGATAGATAGAAGTTCCAGCCAGGAAAACAAAAATGGGTGCACAGAAATGCGTTATCCAGCGGGTGAAAAAAAGTGCAGGATAAGTGGTTTCCATATTTGTTGGGTCCATTGCCGCATCGGCTGCCTTTCCCAGGTCTGCTTTGTAAAAAAAATCACGGACATGGTCAATTGCCATAATCACCATTACAAGCCCTCTTAATATATCAATTGATTGAATGCGACTACGGGAATCGGTCAGTTGATTCATAATAATTGGTTTTGGTAACCGTCAAGTTACGATTTTCATTTTCCCATCTTAAAAACCCTTTTTCCACAACCCTTAAACCCTCGTTTTAAAAATATTGCCATTTCAAAAAACTTCTTATTTTTACTCAAATTCTGCAACCATGACTAAAATGAGACTAACTGCATTTCCCATTATTATTATTGCTTTTATTATTACCCTTGCCTCCTGCCGTCGCGATGATGTAGAACATCAGAATCTGTACATGAAATCAGATATTGTAATGAGTGGAGCACAGGAAGTTCCTGCCAATCCATCTAGTGCATTGGGCAAGTTGAATGTGAGCTATAGCAGGCTATCCAAAACATTAACTTATAATTTTTCCTGGACAGGCTTAACTGGTCCGGTAACTATTTTTCATATTCATGGTTTGGCACCTGTTGGTTTTTCAGCTCCGGTATTTCAAACATTTACTGCCGCAAGTATCGTTCCTTGTAAAGTAAATGGCGTTGCTGGCCCTACTAGCTGCGGATCTTACAGCGGCACCTTATTTATCGACGGTGTGGCAATAAAAGAAGCGGATCTGTTAAATGGAATGTATTATGTAAACATTCATACTGCTACTTATGGTGGTGGCGAAATAAAAGGGCAGATCAAGTTTGAATAATAAATTTTATATAGAAAGTTGAGTCCCGGCCGAAATGCCGGGATTTTTATTTTGCATCAAACCAGATAGGTTTGGCATCATCCCAATCGCCATTGTAATTAATAAACAGTTCTTCGCCGGGTTCAATATCACGCATAGCTTTTACAGCAATGGTCTGTGCTTCAAAATCCATTTCATATTCACAGTTGGATAAATAGGAATGATTATATACTGGCACCCAACCCAACGCCATTGCACAATGTGTTCTGTCATCACCCCATTCAAAAATATAATCATGCAGCAATGTCTGATCAAGCAATTTTTTATTTGCCGCATTCATTACTATCACAGGAGCAATTTCTATCACAGTTCCCTTCTCAATTTTTTCATTGGTAAAAACACCTCTTCCTTTTCCATCTGACATACTAATATGAATTGCCGGGTGTATCATTATCTACAAAAATATAAAACAGGTTTTCAGTGAAGCAACTTAAATTTGAAGCCCTGCCTACCGGCAGGCAACCTTGAAATTAATATGTCAGAAATCCTTAGCGGAAATATTATCAATCATTTTGAATACCTGCTGGAATCAGGTAATGAAATTGCTTCACGGGAGTTTTTAGATCATCAGAACATCAGTGATGTGGCCGACCTGATCAAACATTTTCCCGACCAGGAAGCCTATATCATTACCCATATGAAAATAAACAGGGCGTCCAATGTATTTAAGATCCTTGACCTGGCCGAGCAGAAAAAAATAATTCATGAACTGCCCCCTTATAAAACTGCAGAATTACTTAATGCACTTTCACCAGATGACCGTACTGATTTTTTGGAAGAACTGCCCAGCAATGCTGTAAGAGAACTGATAAAACTTCTTAACCCTGAAGAAAGAAAAACAACATTATCGTTATTAGGCTACCCGGAAGATAGTATTGGAAGGCTGATGACCCCAGACTATGTTTGGGTGTATCCGCATAATACAGTAGAAGAAGTTTTTGCCACTATACGCAAATACGGAAAAGACAGTGAGACCATCAATGTGATCTATGTGATAAATGAAGCAGGCGAGTTGCTGGATGATATCCGCATCCGTGATTTTATTCTCAGTAATCCAAAAACAAAAGTTTCGGAGCTGATGAATAACCGGGTAACAAAGCTGAATGCATATGATGACCAGGAAAAAGCCAGTGAAGCATTTAAAACCGAGAACAGGGTGGCACTGCCAGTGGTGAGCAACAGCAATAAGCTACTCGGCATTGTAACTATCGACGATATACTCTGGGTAGCCGAAGAAGAATTTTCTGAAGACATGCAGAAGATGGGGGGTACTGAAGCGTTGGAAGAACCCTACCTGGAAGTGCCATTAAAAAAACTGTATAAAAAAAGGATCATCTGGTTGTTGATATTATTTGTGGGTGAAACACTGACAATTGCTGCTATGTCGAGTTTCCAGGCAACACTGGAACAGGTTTTAGTGCTATCCACTTTTATCCCATTGATCATTTCAAGTGGCGGCAATAGTGGCTCACAAGCTGCAACACTGATCATTCAGGCAATGGCATTAAATGAAATCAAACTAAGCGATTGGTGGCTTATTGCACGAAGGGAAATATTCACCGGTTTTATGATGGGTGCAACGCTGGGTGTATTTGGATGCCTTATTGTTATTGGTGGTCACGAATTTTTTGGCTTGTTTGGAGAACATTTCGTTCGCATCGGTATAGCCATTGGGATTGCAATAATTGGCGTAGTAATGTGGGGCACAATTATGGGCTCCATGCTTCCGCTTTTATTGAAAAGAATGGGAGCTGACCCTGCCGCTTCCTCCACTCCTTTTGTGGCAACATTGGTGGATGTAACCGGCCTGCTTATTTATTTTGGCACTGCTTTCCTGTTACTTAAAGGTGTTCTTCTCTAAAGGATAAATCATCCTTTGCCATCTCCCCTATTTTTATGACTTTCGTGTTGCAAAAATTCAATCTATCCGGGTTGCTATCAGGATAATCACAAAAACCAAAAAGCCCATGTGTGGAATAGTAGGATATACCGGCCCTAAAGAAGCTTATCCGATCATCATTAAAGGACTCAAACGCCTTGAATACCGCGGTTACGATAGTACCGGCGTAGCACTAAATAATTCAACCGGTCTGAAAGTTTACAAGAAAAAAGGAAAGGTAGCCGAGCTTGAGGATAGCATCGTTGGTAAAAACCTGCATGCTCATATTGGCATCGGTCATACCCGCTGGGCCACACATGGCGAGCCGAATGACCGCAATGCACACCCCCATCTTTCAAAAAGCGGTAAGCTGGCCATGATCCATAATGGCATCATTGAAAACTATGCACAGCTTAAAAAAGAACTCATCAGTAAAGGATATGAATTTACCAGCGATACGGATACAGAAGTATTATTGAATTTTATTGAAGAAATAAAAAATAACAACCAGTGTAGTCTTGAAGAAGCATTAAGAATAGCACTGAAAAGGGTAACAGGAGCGTACGTTATTTTATTGATCGATGAAGACAGTCCCGATACCATCATTGCAGCAAGAAAAGGAAGTCCTCTTGTAATTGGTATTGGAAAAGGCGAACATTTTTTGGGTAGTGATGCATCGCCAATGCTTGAGTACACAAAAGAAGTAGTTTATGTAAATGATTATGAACTGGCCATTGTAAAACCAGATGAACTCATCTTAAAAAATCTTGGTAATGAAAAGCTGACGCCATATGTTCAGAAGCTGGATATAGAATTAGCAGCAATTGAAAAAGGCGGTTATGACCACTTCATGCTTAAAGAAATATTTGAACAGCCGCAAACTATATATGATTGTTTAAGAGGAAGATTGGATCCTGCAGCAGGCACCATTACTATGAGTGGCATTCAGCAATATGCAGAACAGCTTCTTCATGCAAAAAGAATAATTATGGTTGCCTGTGGCACCAGCTGGCATGCGGGATTGGTAGCAGAATATATTTTTGAAGAACTATGCCGTGTGAATGTAGAAGTGGAGTATGCATCCGAATTCCGCTATCGTAATCCGGTGATCAATAAAGGTGATATCATCATTGCTATTTCACAAAGCGGTGAAACGGCGGATACATTAGTGGCTATTGAAAATGCAAAAGCAAAAGGCGCCATAATTATGGGTGTGGTAAATGTGGTAGGGTCTTCCATTGCCAGGGCAAGTCATACCGGAGCCTATACACATGCCGGACCGGAGATTGGTGTAGCATCTACTAAAGCCTTTACTGCACAGTTGGCTGTGCTTACCATGATAGCTCTGAAAGTTGCACATATGAAAGGAACGATTGATGAAGAAAGATATTTGCATTTATTAAATGAACTGCAGGAAATACCGGAGAAAGCTGCATGGGTATTAAAATCAAAAGACCATATAAAAGCCCTTGCTGAAAAATATAAAGACGCAAGAGATTTCCTTTATCTCGGCCGTGGCTATAATTTCCCTGTTGCACTCGAAGGCGCCTTAAAGCTTAAAGAAATTTCTTACATACATGCCGAAGGCTATCCTGCAGCAGAAATGAAACATGGTCCTATTGCATTGGTGGATGCAACCCTGCCTGTTGTTTTTGTTGCTACAAAAGATACATACCATGAAAAAACAGTAAGTAATATGCAGGAGATAAAAGCAAGAAAAGGAAGAGTGATCTCTGTAATTACTGAAGGCGATGAAATGAGTACCTCATTGTCAGAAGACGTGATGATAGTACCGGAAGCAGATGAAATAGTAGCCCCTATGCTTAGTGTTATTTCGCTTCAGCTTTTAGCGTATTATATTGGAGTAGCAAAAGGATGTGATGTTGACAAACCGAGAAATTTGGCAAAGAGTGTTACCGTTGAGTAGTTGCTGGTGGCCGATTACTTGTATTTTCAATCCGAAAATTTATTTTCTTAAACTACGAATGGAGAAATATATAAACAAAAAAGATTGTTTGCTTTAACAGGCAGCAAGGAAGTAACAACCAGCATGAACAATATCATTAAAAAACCAATTGCTTCGCTTGGCTACGGTTTTATCCCGAAAGAATTTATTCCCAAAGGTAAAAATGAATATCACCTGCGTAATCTTCAAAACCGCAGTGGAATAAAATACCGCAAGCTTACTACATTGGAAACAGAAGTATTGATCCGCAACAGGAATAGTTCGGATAACTGGGATAAAGTTTTCGTATCCGACGCATTTAACCCTGAACTGGTAAAAGGCTGTAAATTTTATGGACTAGTAAGAATCGGTAAACTAGAACCTTTTTTTCTTGAATTCAACAATATTCGCCTGGCTGTTGGCTTATATAACAGCACCATCATCAGTTGCGATTTGGGCGATAACGTGGCAATTGATAATGTTAACTACTTATCACATTATATAATCGGTAATGAAGTGATACTGGCCAATATCAATGAAATGGCAACTACCGATCATTCCAAATTTGGAAATGGTATAATAAAAGATGGTGAATCAGAGTCTGTTCGGATCTGGATCGAGATATGTAATGAAAATGCCGGCAGAAAAGTAATGCCCTTTAACGGAATGCAACCAGGTGATGCGTGGCTATGGTCAAAATACAGGGATGATGAAAAGCTATTGCAGAAATTTAAAGAGTTTACTGAAAAGCGGTTTGACAAACAAAGAGGTTATTACGGTAAAGTTGGCGATCGTACTGTTATTAAAAATTGTAAAATAATTAAAGATGTATGGATAGGATCTGATGCTTACCTGAAGGGTGCCAACAAATTAAAAAATCTTACCATCAATTCTTCTCCCGAAGCAAAATCGCAGGTTGGTGAAGGTTGCGAGATCGTAAACGGAATTATCGGGTTTGGCTGCCGGATATTTTATGGTGTAAAAGCAGTTCGTTTTATTCTTGCATCCAACTCACAGCTTAAATATGGTGCAAGGCTTATTAACTCCTATCTCGGCGACAACTCAACTATTTCATGTTGCGAGGTTTTAAATTCTCTTATTTTTCCAGCTCATGAGCAACATCATAATAACTCTTTTCTATGCGCCGCAACCGTGATGGGTCAATCCAATATGGCAGCAGGCGCCACCATCGGCAGTAATCATAACAGTCGTGGTGCAGATGGTGAAATTGTTGCTGGCCGCGGGTTCTGGCCAGGGCTCTGTGTAAGTCTTAAACATAATTCAAAATTTGCTTCTTATACTATAATAGCAAAAAGTGATTTTCCTGCTGAGCTGAATATTCCGATACCTTTTTCATTGGTGAATAATGATGTGAGTAATGATAAATTAGTTATCATGCCTGCGTATTGGTTTCAATACAATATGTATGCACTGGCAAGAAATGCAGGTAAATATGTTGACAGGGATAACCGCACCGATAAATCGCAACATATCGAATATGATTATTTGGCGCCGGATACTGTTAATGAGATTTTTGATGCCTTAACACTGCTCAAAAAGATCACAGGCGAAGCCTACCAGGTAAAAATCAAAGAAACAATACCTCCCAAAGAATTATTGAAAACCGGAGAATCGTTGCTTGAACTGAATGAGGTTTATGCTAATAAACTTGAATTGCTTGCCCCGGGTTTCGAAAATGCAAAACGTAAAACAGAAATTGTAAAAGGGGAAGAAAGCTATCATATTTTCAAACGTCTTATTATTTATTACGGCGTTGTACAATTGATCGAGTTTATTGATAAACACAAAATAAATAAGTGGAAAAAATTATATGCGGCCCTGCCATTCCAGGCAAAACGGGCTGCATGGATAAATATCGGTGGGCAATTAATACCTGAATTATCAGCCGGTACTTTGATCAGAAATATCAGGACTGGAAAGATCCGCAGTTGGGATGAAGTCCATTCCTTTTACCGGAAAAACAGTGTAGCCTACCCGGAACAAAAATTCCAACATGCATTTGCTTCATTGCTGGAGATATTAAAAATTTCTCCAAGCGCATTTTCAAAAAAATTGTTTGATTCATTGCTTCAACAAGCAACCGAAACAAAAGAATGGATGGTAAAATCGATCTTTGATTCAAGGGCAAAGGACTATCAAAGCGATTTTCGTAAAATGGTATATGACAACACCACCGAGATGGAAAAAGTAATTGGCAAACTGGATAAAAATATTTTTATCAACCAGCAAAAAGATGAATTAAAACAATTTAAAAAACAAGTTGAAAACCTGGTTAAGATCTTTCAATAACAGCTTATACTTTTTTATACTTAAATGGAATGTAGCTAGCAGACCAACCAACCTGGTAACATAGGGTATAAAAAAGAAAATCTTTTACATAGTAGCCAAAGCGTTTTTTCTTTTCCCCTATTTTAATTACGAGGGCAGTGGTCAATGCACTTCTACTAATAAAATTATTCAGGTGATATTGATCTGTAAACATGATCAGCACAGAAGTGGATAAAGGAAAATTAGCACCATTATTAGGGTTACCATCCTCGTACTTATTTCTCCAGCTTATAGCAGGATTAAACCAATCGGGGTTAGCATCAGGGAAGGCTTTTTTGAAGCTTTTCCAATGAAACTGTAATGTTTCATTAAATCCTTTTGCAGTACCTCCGACAAGTACCAACCCACCCGTCAGGTATTTATTTTTATCCAATTTCCATTTTTCCCGTGTGCCTTTTTCATTTTGGGCAGGCAATATATTTGTAATCATTAGCAATAACAAAATTGCAAGCAGTTTCATTTTAATTCCGGATTGTGTTTTCATAAAGTAGGTTACGGCCTATCATTAGGAACAGGATTTCAACCGGCTTTTCAATCGATAAAGAATTTCTAAGGGGAGTTTCAAAAAGGATAGCTGTAGAAGATCGCCGACACAAATTACATCGGAGTTTATTCTATTCAAAGCTTTAGAGATTTAAATTTTAAAGGCTCGTAAAAATACCTTTCCAAATATTGAGAGGGCTCAATAGAAACGATTGATCGGGCTTACTGTCTTGCAAACTGGCCAATAAATATAGTTTTAGATCCATTGCTGATGATGATAGTGAAAATACCAACCGCTAAATGATCCAGTTTAAGTTCCGTTCTATTATTGCCACGTAACACTTGTAACTGTTTTTTAGAAAGTACCCTTCCATTCATATCTGTTATTATATAATCAAGCAGTTTATTTTCTTCAGCATTAATATCAAGAGTAGCAGTAGACAGTACAATAGATGGATATAGCCTTGCTGAATTAATAACAGTTTTTTTATTCAGTATCATTATAACTTTGCTATAAGTGATCTTGCCATTTTCATCAGTTATTTTAAGCCTGTAATAAATCATGCCCTCGGGCAATGAATCGTCTTCAGTTTTATAAAAACGGTTTGTTTCACTTCCACCAACAGTAATTACTCTCATAAAACTGTTACCATCAATTGAACGTTGTACTTCAAAACTTGCATTGCGGGAGCAACATACTCCCAACTCCCATAAAATTTCTGAAGACGTATTGTTTCTTTTTACTGCATTGAATGAAAGCAATTGAACCGGCAATGCCCATCCGCCATTTCTTCCCACTGAAAAAGGTGTATTAAATGAAGTAACAGAATTTGCTGTTACAATAAATGGATCTGAACCAACCGGACTTAAATTGGTCGCAATCACATTCCATACCAGTGATACATTTTTTAATAGCTCCATTGGCTGCGGCTGTGGTAATACCCCTACGTTGCAATGCGCCGCGTCATACTGAAATTTGGTTATTACGCCAGTGGATGGCACTGCAGAAGTATTAATGACCCATGTCCTGTTTACAGCATAAGCAGGAAATGCAATTGATGGACTGATACCCGATACTATTCTTACATCAAAATCGATGATTGTACCTGGGTTTGAAAAACTTACCGGGTTGTATGAAGAGATTGAATGACCGACCGGAAAATCAACCTGTGTTATCCCTACATTTTTAATTTTAAGAAAGCCGGTTGCGTTCGTTATAACATGACTGTTGTTAGCACCTCCTGCGATAGTTCCAGTTACTGTCAGAGAATTATTTCCTAACTCAACATAAGAATCACTTAAAAGAAAAATATTACCGGTCACTGTTTTATTTGAGATCATGGTCACATAAGAACTGGTTCCAATTTCCAATCCACCAATAGCCGGTACTGCAAGATTTCCACTCCCTCCTAATTCTGCAGTCGTTCCGTTAATAATGAATTTGGCAGTACTAGCACTTGCATCTGCAACAACATTTCCGCCACCCCTGATCCCATTTCTGAAAATCTTATTCCCTCCATTCTCCCAGGTGAATAGTCCTGTACCATTTGCTTCGAATACACCATTGATCGTAGTAGTTGTATTGGCGCCAACAGTTAATGCGCCGAAATTAACTGTACGAAATACAGGAATTGTTGCAGCATTTACATTTGGAAAATAAGTTACCCCGGCAGTTGAAAACCCAATACCTGTCTCAAGTATTGATTGATCCTTATAAACTATATTATTTGAATTGACACCTATACCGGCATCTGTCATTCCATCTGCATTTACCTTTAATATTCCGCCTCCGCTGACATTAAGCACTGCGCTTGCATCACTAAAATTAGGCGGTGTATTGGCAATAGACAAATGCATAGCACCTCCATTCTGAATGTTGACATCATCTCCGGGTCCGTCTACAATTAAAAAATTACCATTGACTATATCGAGTACGCCGCCATTGGCAATCGTTAACTCATCCACACCTATTATAGCAGCATAAGAAACCGTATGGCTATTACGTATGATTATTGTTTCTGCATGGGCAGTGGGTATTGTAGTTGCAGGCAGCCATGATATATTATCTGGTGAAGATTCCCACGTATTCAAATTTATCCAGGCACCTGACTGTACTGTTCGAAAATGTTCTGTACTGTATGGATTAAATAGGAATGCAATATCAACATTATCTATAGCTAGGCCATCATCATTTCCAGTGGCATCAAAATCCGTCCATTTTATAAAAAATGATGAACCTTGTACTATAAAAAGATTTTGGATAATATAAATAGCTGTGGTTTGATTAGCTGGATCATTACCGTTAAGAGGGCCCGGTATACCGACGTTTACTGGAGCAATAAAATCCAATGCATCTGCATCAAACCAGTTTCCATTATTGAGACTTGTTGCGTTGGCACTATATTGAAAATCGAGTTTGTCAAGCCTGCCTGCTTCACCTAAACGCCATTGCTTACCAACGAACCTTACAAATAATCTTGTAATGGTAAAACCGGTGTTATTTGTAAAATAAAAACCAAATGAAGAATTCAATGTGCCGGTTTGCAGTAAACCTAAAGAACGATCGGAACCAAGATTTGCACCATAGTTATAACTATCTCCGTTAGCATTGCTGCCATCATCAGCAGTCATCGTAGTATTCTGATTTGAGCCCGTTTCTTCAAAATACCAACCAGTTAGTGTCGCATTATGGCTTCCAAGATTACCCCCTACAGCAGTAATACTTCCAGTCCCAAGGGTGTTGAGATTTTGAGAATAGGTTGCAGAACCCATCACAAATTGGGCTTCAGCCTGTTTAATAAAACAAACCAAACTAATAAGTAAGCACGGAGAAATTAAAACCCGAAACCTTTTCATACATCATTTTTGCCTCATAGAACATCCCGAAAAGGTTTTCAAAGAAAGTGGATTGAAGGAAGGACAAGATAACAATTACTTGAGAAAAGCTATAGTAAAGTCATTAAAATAAAATCCCCCAGGCTTGGACCAAGGGGACCTTCTTGCAAGAAGATTAATTGTAAAAAGTACAACGATTACTTCTTAAGAGTATCTACAACAGTTTTAAAAGTATCCATTGCAGCTTTTCCTGTAGTATCTGCAGCATTAGCAGCTTCAGTTGCAGCATTTGAAATAGTATCACCAACCACTTTTGTTTCCTCAGTAGTTTTCTTTTCGTCACCACAAGCAACTAAAACAGTAGCGATTGCAGCGATTGCAAAAAATTTCTTCATTGTACTTTGTTTTTTTAAGGTTAAAATTGAAGGCGCAAAGGTAGCCGCCAAAAGGAATTGACCAAATTTTTCACAATTGAAATCTCAGGTAAAGTCAACTATTGATTTCAAGCAAACATGTCTTCTAAAAGCGAACATTTGCAATCAATAAAAGACCCTAATAAAGCCAGATCTATTTTTTTCTAAAGTATATACGGATGGGTACCCCTAAAAATTCGAATTGCAGCCTTAACTGATTTTCAAGATAATTACGGTAAGGAGTTTTAATATCATCCGGAAAGTTGCAAAAGAAAGCAAATGATGGAATAGGAGTAGGCAATTGAGTCGCATACTTTATTTTCACCGGGTTTCCTCTTACTACTGGTGGATGATAAGCTTCAATTGCTTTTTGAATCACGTCATTCAACGCTGATGTTCCTATTTTTCTTCTCCTGTTGTCAGCCACTTCCAATCCTGTTTCGATGGCCTTGAAAATCCTCGTTTTTTCTTTTGCTGAAATAAACAAAATTGGAACATCGTTAAAGGGTGCCAGTCTTTTCTTTAATTCATTTTCATAATCACGGGCTGTGTTGGTTTCTTTTTCATGCAAATCCCATTTGTTTACCAGCACTACTATTCCTTTTCCTTTTTTAGCAGCCAGTGAAAATATATTCAGGTCTTGTTGAGTGATCCCTTTTTCTGCATCAATTAATATTAAGCATACATCTGCTTCATCCATTGCTTTGATAGCACGTATCACTGAATAGAACTCAAGATCTTCATGCACTTTTGTTTTGCGGCGTATACCAGCCGTATCAATCAAAATGAAATCTTTATTGAAAAGATTATAATATGTATGAATAGTATCCCTTGTTGTGCCAGCTATATTACTTACAATTGTACGCTCCTGCCCTACCAGCGCATTCAGCAATGATGATTTGCCCACATTAGGCTGACCCATGATTGCAAATTTGGGAAGATCTTTATCATCAGCCTCTGTTTCTGTGTCAGGAATTAATTCAGCTACTGCATCCAGCAATTCACCCGTACCACTTCCGCTGGCTGCAGCAATAAAAAATATTTTTTCTAACCCCATGCTATAAAATTCTGTTGCCTCAAGCATACGGTCGCTATTATCAACTTTATTAACTACAAGGAATACTGGTTTTACTGAAGTTCTTAACAAGGCCGCCATTTCATCATCCAATTGAGTGATCCCGGTAGCAGCATCTACCATAAATAATATTGCATTGGCTTCTTCTACCGCAATCAATACTTGCTTCGCAATTTCTTTTTCAAACACATCTTCGCTTCTTGCCACAAAACCGCCAGTGTCAATTACGTTGAAAACTTTTCCATTCCAGTCTGCAATACCATATTGTCGGTCACGGGTTACACCGCTTACATCATCCACAATTGCTTTCCGTTGTTCAAGCAAACGATTGAATAAAGTGCTTTTTCCGACATTCGGTCTTCCTACTATCGCTACAGTAAAACTCATAATTTTAAAATTTAATAACCATATTCTTTCAGGTACAGATCATTGTCCCGCCATTTCTCTTTCACTTTTACAAACAACTCCAGGAAAATTTTCTGTTGAAGAAATTTCTCAATATCTAATCGTGATAATGTACCTATCTTTTTTATCATAGCTCCTTTATCACCCAATATGATCGCTTTTTGCGATTCCCGCTGCACAATTATATCAGCAGTGATCTTAACTAGTGTTGTTTTTTCTTTGAATTCACGAACCAGTACAGTTGCCTGGTAAGGTATTTCATCTGATATCAGTTCAAATATTTTTTCACGAACTATTTCGCCAACAAAAAACCTTGTGTTCAGATCCGTCATTTCATCTTCAGCATAAAATGGTTCACCTTCTGGCAGCAATTCCAAAATAGGTTTTAAGAAAGATTTTTTATTGATACCGCTTGTTGCTGAAATTGTAATTGTATTGGTACAATATTTCTTTTCTTTGAAATATTTGATCACCTCTGCTATTTTTTCCTGACTGGCCCTATCAATTTTATTGACCACAACTATCGCCGGCACTTTAAGTTTCAATGAAGAAAAAATTGAATCACACTCCTCTATGTTTTCATTTACATCTACGATCAGTAAAGCAATATCAGCATCCTCTAAAGCATTCTTTACTGAATGCATCATTTTTTCATGCAGCTTATATTTAGGCTCAATGATACCGGGTGTATCGGAAAGAATAACCTGATAATCTTTTTCGGTTAATATTCCTTTTATACGATGCCTTGTTGTTTGCACTTTGGATGAAACAATTGCAAGCTTTTCACCGATCAATGCATTCAGAAGGGTGCTTTTACCGGCATTAGGCCGTCCGAAAATATTTACGAAACCTGTTTTCATGAAAAAGTTTAAAGCCGTTGACTTCAAACTGCAGGAATGGAGGAGGTAATCAATCCTTATGAGTTGAAGTTCAACTGCCAGGAAAATTAAGGCCATCCATTTACGGACGGCCTTTCTGTAGTTGCGAAGGGGAGGATCGAACTCCCGACCTTTGGGTTATGAGCCCAACGAGCTACCGCTGCTCTACTTCGCGATGTGGGGTGCAAAGGTAACCGGATTACACATTGCAGCCAAACAAATATCTACTCAATTATGAGATGAAGAATTACTACACTAAAAACGTATAATTAAGTTTGAATAGAGATAT
This sequence comes from Bacteroidota bacterium, assembly GCA_005882315.1. Lineage (NCBI taxonomy): Bacteria > Pseudomonadati > Bacteroidota > Bacteroidota bacterium. The sequence goes on along the minus strand of VBAR01000005.1, from coordinate 103,685 downwards.
ATGTGATAACAATTGCCGGGCAGGAATCTAATTGCTAATTTCGCTACCTTATTAATTTTTAACTAAAATCATATCATGAAAAAGCTTTTATTCTCTGTTACTCTTGCAGCATTAACCGTTATTTCCTGTAAAAAAGACAAAGATGAATGTACCACAAGTACAGCTTCACTTTCCGGAAATTACCGCCAAACTGCTATCAAATACAAACAAACATCCAGTTCTGCTGAACAGGACTTTTTTGCAACTTTAGATGCCTGTGAAAAAGACGATATTCTTGTATTGAATTCTAACGGTGCCTATAACTATCAGGATGCGGGTACAGTTTGCACACCCAACGGCAGTTATTCGGGTACATGGTCTTATAGTGGAAGCACAATTACTGTAGATGGGGATGTTGCAACCATTCAGAGCTTCGATTGTAAAAGCCTCGTAATTTATATTACAGATCAATTAGTTCCCGGTGACAGGATCACTACAACTCTCGTTAAACAATAAAATAAAAAGAAAGGGTTCCACTGGAACCCTTTCTTTTTATTAGTTTTTAATAGCTAAGATCTGTTTCTTGATACACTACTTGCACCATTTGTTTTGATATCACGTATCAATCCATCACCCTGGTATCTTAGATCGCTGGCACCACTTGCCCTGGCAGATAATTCTTTGTTTACTGTAATTTTTATACTGCTTGCACCGCTTATATCGGCATCACAATAATCTGTTTTAAAATCATAACCCTTGAATGAGCTGGCACCGCTTGCTTTAATATTTAAATTAGAAGCCGATCCTGTTACTGTCATATCTGAAGCACCACTCAGATCAATATTCATTTTTTGTACATCAAACTCTCCCTCTTTTGCCCTTATATCGCTGGCGCCGCTTAATACTATTTTGAGATTCTCCTCCTTTATTTTTCCCTGTATGGAAACATCACATGCGCCTGAAACATCCAGCTTATCAATGCTTTTAAAAGAAATATAAGCACGGAGTTTCATTTTGCTACCATTCCATTTTTTTGTCCAGCTGGATTTTTTTAATCCGATGAACAAAACACCTCCTTCTACTTTCACTTCAATTTCATTTCTGTATTTCACATCAGAAGCACTCACAGCAACAGATTCTTCATTGCCTTGTGTGATATACACATCAAATGCACTGGAAAGTTTTATAGCATGAAAATTCTTTGCTTCCCTTATTTCGGCATTCGCATCATTTATTCTCTGACCAATTGACAGCATTGAAAAAAATAACCCTGCAATTGCTATTGAAAACTTTTTCATATTCGTTAATAATTTAAAACTTATTTTGAAATTTTCTTTACACTGCCGCCACCGCTGCTTTTTATTTCACGGATCAGGCCTGTTCCTTTATAACGGACATCACTCCCACCGGTAGCATCAACGGTTAATTCTTTATTTACTGTAATAGAGACATCGCTACCACCACTGGCATCTATATAACAGTTTTCAACAACCAGATCAGATCCCTTAAAATCACTGCCGCCACTTGCTTCAATATGAATTGATTTTGCAGAGCCTGAAATAATAATATCAGAGCCGCCACTTGCATCTGCTTTTACTTCGCTTGCCTCAACCCTTCCTTTAAAATCACTGCCACCCGATACCTTGAGGTCAAGTTTATCAGTTTTGAAAGTTCCATCCACGATCACATCTGAACCACCCGATGCAACTAAACCATCCAATGTTTTTGCAGATACATAGGCCTTCATTTTGTGATTGCCCCACGAAATACGAATATTACCTTCCTCGTGTTCATACCATATTTTCAATACACCATCCTTCACTTCAGTTCTTATTTTATCCCGGTATTTCGTTTCTGATGCACTTACGGCGACAGCCTCATTGCCCTGGCTGAGATAGAGATCAATGCCACTTGCAATATGAACGGCATGAAACCCACTTACTTTTCTTTCAACTGCATTGGCATCGCTAATTGTTGTTTGTGCCGATGCCGATATTGTTAAGAACGCCGCAGTAACTATTCCTATAAGTTTTTTCATGATTTAAAATTTGGAGTTGAATAATTAAATGCGGCTTACATGACCACCCGTATTTGTTTTTATATCCCTGATACCAGCTTCACCTTTGTACTTTACATAACCACCTGTATTGGCCTTTACATTCATTTCTTTTTGAACACTTATATGTACACCTGCCCCGGTGCTTACAGTTATATCACATGATGATGTTGCAAGTTCTTCTCCCAAAAACCTGCTTCCTGTATCACCCTCAGCTTCAAGTTTATCAACTTGACCACTTAGTGTAATTCGGGAGCCTGTATTCTGATCTACTTTAAGTGTTGTAATATTTACTTCTCCATTAACAATTCCACCGGTATTAGCTTTTAAATCAAGTGTTGGAGATTTAAAAACCCCTTTGATCCTTAGTTCAGCACCAGTAGTTACTGCCAAATAATCGAGGCTTTTATAAGAAACATAGGCTTTAAGCCTTTTGTTTTCATATTTCTTGTTGATGGATCCTGTTTTTGTTTCATAATGAATTTTCAAAATGCCGTTTACCACTTCAGTCACTATTTTATCACGAAACTCTGTTGTGGATGCACTGACAGCAACAGCTTCTTCAGAACCTTCTGTAAGAATCAATGTGATGCCTGTAGCTACGTCAACGCCATGAAAACCACTGACATTTCTTGTGGATGCGTTAGCATCATTGATAACCTCCTGACCCAAAATGGAAACTAAAATACCTGTCAATAACAGAAAGGATAAGATAACTTTTTTCATAAACCCTGGTTTTTTTGTATAATACGAAGGGTGGCGTAGAAAAGTTACACCCTCTAAAAGATTTTTCCTCTTTATTTTTGCACCAGTTCTTTAAAAAAGCTAAAAGCTTTTAGTTTCAGTGTTCCCGGGGTGCTGTCCGCCAATTGGCCGGACGGCTGAGAAATACCCGTAAGACCTGATCAGGGTAATGCCTGCGCAGGGAAGGATAGATCGTTATGTTATCTCCTTTCTTAACAGCATTTCCCTCTTTATTTATTTAATTAATCTGTCCCGTTTATAACGGAACAACAAATTTTTTTAAAATGAAGAGGATTGCATCTTTTATCATTTCAGTTTGCCTGTCACAGTTTGTCAACTCCCAGGAAAAAGAGATCACACAAGACAGTTTTTATTTACTGACACCAGTAGAAGTTAGGGCCATCCGTGCCGGAGAAAATTCTCCTTTCACAAAATCCAATATCTCAAAAAAGACATTGGAAAAAATTAATACCGGCGTTGATATCCCTTTCTTGCTGAATCAAACTCCCGGAGTAGTTGTAAACTCAGATGCCGGTAATGGTATTGGTTATACAGGCATCCGCATCCGTGGTACTGACGCATCAAGAATTAATGTTACACTGAATGGAGTTCCGTTCAATGATGCAGAAAGTCAGGGAAGTTTTTTTGTTGACCTGCCTGATTTCAGTTCATCAACCGGAAGTGTGCAGATTCAAAGAGGTGTTGGCACCTCTTCAAACGGCGCAGGAGCATTTGGTGCTTCAATCAACTTCAGCACAAACGAGGTAAATGATAAACCTTATTTTGAGTTGAATAACTCTGCAGGTTCATTTAATAGTTTTAAAAATACATTGAAAATCGGAAGCGGATTAATAGCCGGCCATTTTACCACCGACCTTCGGCTTTCAAGGATCAGCAGTGATGGTTTTATTGACAGGGCTTCCAGTAACCTGAAATCAATTTATTTTTCCACTGCTTATATCAATAAGAAGTCTTCGCTACGTTTAAATATTTTTTCAGGTAAAGAAAAAACTTACCAGGCATGGTATGGAATTTCTGAAGCGGATCTAATTGCAGGTAACCGTACTGTTAACTATGCAGGCACCGAACGACCCAACGAGCCTTACGATAATGAAACAGATAATTATAAACAGGACCATTACCAATTTTTTTTCAATCATAAATTCTCTTCAAAATTCAATTTCAGTACTGCTTTGTTTTTGATAAAAGGTAAAGGTTACTACGAACAGTACAAGGCTGACGAAGATTATGCTGATTATGATCTCCCCTATCCTGACATGAATACAACCACTTCGGATCTAGTGAGGCAATTGTGGCTGGATAATGATTATTATGGAAACATCTTTTCATTAAATTATAAAGACAAAGCAAGCGATATCACATTAGGAGGTGCTGTTACACAGTACGACGGAAATCATTTCGGAAAAGTAATATGGGCAGAAGAAGGATTGCCTTATATAAAAAATTACTATGACCTCGATGCCGTAAAAAAGGATTTTAATATTTACCTAAAACAACAAACACGGTTTGCCGACTACTGGCACTTCTTTTATGATCTGCAATTCCGGCAGGTGAACTATGATATCAACGGATTTAGAGATAACCCAACACTGATCATTAATAATGGTTACAGTTTTTTTAATCCAAAAGCCGGTATCAGTTTCAATAAGAATAAATGGAAAGGCTACTTATCATTTGCAGTAGCCAATAAAGAACCGAACAGGGATGATTTTGAAGCAAGCGAAATACAACAACCCAAACCAGAAAAATTGTATGATTGGGAAGCAGGCGCAGAATTCGTAAAACTGAAATGGAATATATCAGCAAATATTTATTACATGAGCTATAAGGACCAGTTGGTACTTTCAGGAAAAATAAATGACGTTGGCGCTTATACAAGAACAAATATTCCAGAAAGCTATCGGAAAGGCATCGAAATACAAGGGGCTTATAAGTTTAATAAATGGATAAATGCAACTGCAAATATTGCGTTAAGCAAAAACAAAGTTGAGAATTTTACTGAGTATGTAGATGATTATGATAATGGCGGGCAACAAACATATAATTACTCCTCACCAGATATTGCCTTATCGCCTTCTGTAGTGAGTGGCGGTTCACTTAATATTTTACCTATGGAAAACTGGGAGATCAGCTTGCCGTTTAAAGTCGTAAGCAAGCAGTATCTTGATAATACTTCAAATGATGCCCGCAAACTTGATGGATTTTATACCCAGGATCTCAGAACGATCTACACTATAAAAGGCAAAAAGAAAGCCGATAGCCATCGGCTTGAAACCAGTTTCATTTTTCAACTGAATAATATCCTGGATGAAAAATACGAACCGAATGGCTATACATTCAGTTATATCTATGGAGGAAGTATGACAACAGAGAATTATTATTTTCCGATGGCGGGAAGAAATTTTATGATCTCAGTGAATTTTAAATTCTGAGATAGAAATAGATAGTCGTTAGTCAAAACCATTGACCGCTGACTAGCGACTAATTATTTTCCACTACCAAATTTCGTCTGCCAATCCAGCACACCGCCAACAACGTTTACAGTATTGGAGAAACCGAGTGTTTCTAAAAACATACAGGCAGTAACGCTGCGTTTGCCGCTGCGACAATGAACAATTACCTCTTCATCTTTCAAATCATCGATTTCTTCAGTCTGCATAGATTGGATCATGCCTAATGGTAATAATTTACCACCGATATTGAATTCAGCATATTCATCCGGCTCACGGCAATCGATAAGGTTAACTTTTTCGCCTGCATCCATCCGGGCCTTCAATTCTTCAACTGTAATGTTGTTCATATAAATTCTTTTAAAGTGGTAGTTGTTTGGTCGCCGTGTCAATAACTATTCTTTCCCTACTAAGCCACACATTCATCATTTGGCCTGACCTGATTTTGATCTTTTTGCCTTCATCATCAAATTGTGAAGGCTCCTGTTTATAAATGAAGGCATTCATAGTATCGGTTATATCTGCATCAACCTGCATCAATTCAATGACGAGTCCATTTGATTCCAGCATTCCTTTAGCTTGTCCATAACTCAGTCCTCTTAAATCTGGAACCGAAAACTCAAGGTTGCCGACACCACTTGCAAGCACAAGATCGATCTTACTTCCCATCCTGATCTTTGTACCCGGCGCAATAGGCGCCCCATTATACCATTGTTCCATGACTGTATGCTTGTCAAATCTCGGTTTGAAGGTTGTATCTCCCAACCTTAGATTATTATTTTTTAAACCCATTTCAGCACTGCGAAAACTATAATTAACAAGGTTAGGCATTTCAACCATTGGGGGAACAGCACGGTTTACTGTGATATAAACATTCCGGTTTACTTTCACGACTGCATCAGGAGATGGAAATTGTTTGATGACGGTAAATTTCGGAAGCGTATCAACATAAATGGAATCCTGTACCGTCACATCAAAGCCCTGCTTTTTCAGGATATCCATTGCTTCATCGAAATTTTTTCCTACTACAGCGGGTATAGTTTTTGATTTGCCATGATTGGTGAGCCAGTTCAATGACAAAATAAACACTGTGAAAACTCCTATGATCAATAATAGACCAACGAGCAGGTTTACCCAAAGTGGACGATGTGTGATTTGTTTTAGCACTCTGTTATTTTCGTTTATAAAATTTCTTCTACCAGTTTTGAATAAAAATCTTTCAGGTCCCAGCCAAGACTCTTTACTTGCTGGGGTATAATGCTTGCATCAGTTTGTCCCGGAATAGTATTTACTTCCAGCATAAACGGTTCGCCGACCTCTTCATTGTATATAAAATCGATCCTCACCACTCCCCGACAGTTAAGAACCTGGTAAATTTTTTTTGCCGCATTGCGAATCTTATTTGCAACCGATTCATCAATTTCAGCAGGCGTTACCTCAGATGATTTTCCCTGGTATTTTGCTTCAAAATCAAAAAAATCTTTTTCTGTCATCACTTCAGTGATCGGCAATACGGTTATTTCGCCTTTTGATTTAAAAACGCCAACTGTAAATTCTCTTCCTTTCACCATTTGCTCTACCAATACCTGGTCATCTTCTTTAAATGCTTTTTCTATTGCTTCTTCAAGATCTTCTGGCTTATGCACTTTGCTCATGCCAATACTGCTGCCGCCATTATTGGGCTTTACAAATACCGGCAGTTTCAGTTTGTTTAAAATTTCACTGGTATTATAGGCAGTATGACGGAACAGGTGAACTGATTCAGCAACATTGATGCCACCCATTTTGGCAACCGCAACAGTATATCTTTTATTAAAAGTAATAGCAGATGTTGCTGCATCACAACAAGTGTAAGGGATCTTCAACGTATCAAAAAAGCCTGGCAGTTTTCCATCCTCTCCGGGTGTGCCGTGCATGCCAATGAACACAGCATCAAAATTTATTTTCTTCCCATTGATATTAAGTGAAAAATCGTTCTTATTGATCTCTGTCTTACTGCCATCCGGCAAATCATAAAACCAACCTTGTGGGTTGATATCAATTTTATATACTTCGAATTTTTCCCGGTCAAGGTTTTTATCAATGGTAACTGCACTTTTATAAGAAATCTGTGCCTCCCCGGAAAAGCCACCTGTGACAAGAGCTATTTTTTTCTTCATGGAATAGTGTGTGATTTTGGATGCACAAATATTCACTAAAAAACCAAGACTGGGAAACCTGAATTGCTAAAATAAATTTATAATAAGCTGTTTCTTACGTCTTTTTAGACCTGCCTGCTATGGAGAATGGGGATAGAAGCTAAATAAGAAAGGTGAAGACTGTGTTGCCCTCACCTTTTTACTGACGGGAAATATCACCCGCCATTTTAATTGCGGCTTATCGCCGCTACATTATATATTTTAACCTGTACTAAAGGTATTAACTCAAAAAGGCATTGACAACTTTAAGTCTTGATTCTTTTGCACACGAAAAGCACAAATTAAATGTGCAACTTTCCTTTTTTAGCCAGTAAATCATCAACTGTTTCCTGGTACATTTCATCGGGTACACAACAATCTACAGGGCAAACAGCAGCACACTGAGGTTCTTCATGAAAACCCTGGCATTCTGTGCATTTATTGGGTGTGATATAGTAAATATCATTTGATACGGGGGCATTTTTCTGATCTGCATCTACAACTGTGCCGTCCATCAATGTATAAGAACCTTTTACAGTTGTACCATCACTTACGGCCCATTCCACGCCACCTTCATAAATCGCATTGTTTGGACATTCGGGCTCGCAGGCGCCGCAGTTTATACATTCTTCAGTAATCTTGATTGCCATAAAAAATTTATTTAAAGGGGTTGCAAACTAAATTTGTGCCTCAAATATAAAATACAGGAATGAATTTACAATACAGGATTAATTTATTATCAAGACTGGGAGAATATATTTTATCGGGCAACGAACAGTGGGCTGAAGCCAAAATAAAAGCCGGTCACGTCAATGGTTGGTTCATCCCTGAATTTACCAACCTCGCTTCAGAAAATATAGCCCGGCGTTTTTTGCAGAAGGATTTACTTGAACAATGGGCAAAAGCGTATGATCTGAAATCAACCCTTGAAAACCCAAAGATGGTTGGAATAATCATGGCAGGTAATATTCCAATGGTCGGCTTTCATGATCTGCTTGCAGTATTCATAAGCGGACATAAGGCTTTAATAAAATTATCATCAAAGGATGAAACGCTAATTAAACATCTTACAGATAAACTCATTGAATGGGAACCAGAGACATCTTCTTTTATCAGGTTTGAAGAAATGCTGAAAGGCTGTGATGCCTATATTGCCACAGGCAGTAATAATAGCTCCCGTTATTTCGAATATTATTTTGGTAAGTACTCCCATATTATCCGCCGTAATAAAACTTCAGTCGCAATACTTTCCGGCAATGAGACCACCGCCGAACTTGAAAAATTGGCAGATGATGTGTACCTGTTTTTTGGTTTGGGCTGCAGGAATGTGACCAAGATCTATGTTCCGGAAGGTTATGATTTTATTCCCTTACTCGAAAGTTTTAAGAAGTACAACTGGCTGGCCGATCATTATAAATACAAAAACAATTATGATTATAACCTCGCTATCCATATTCTGAATAGTAAATATTACATGAGTAATAGCTCACTCCTCCTTGTGCAGGAGTCTTCTATCTTTTCGCCTATCAGCCAGTTGAACTATGAATTCTATTCTGACCTGGATTCTGTGAAAGCCACATTGAATATGAGCCAGGATCTGCAGTGCATCGTAGGCAAGGATTTTGTTCCCTTCGGCCAGGCACAATTTCCCGGGTTGGATGATTTTGCCGATGGGGTGAATACAATGGATTTTTTACACAACCTATAACCCAGGTTACCGTATATCTGAAATGATGATTAAATTTGAAATATCAAAGAACTACGAAGCCTTTAGTAAAGGCTTTGTTAAACTAAACTGACGGTATTACATTTGAACTGACGCTTTGGTAATTTGCAGGACATAAGGAACAATTTTTGAAAACACATTTTAAAAACCCATGAATATGAAATTGAAACAACTTTTACTGATTGCAGGCATCAGCGCCTTTTCAGCAATTGGAAGCGTATGGATTTATGGAAAAATCATTGGCAAAAACCCAGTGACCTTTGTACAACAAACCGATTCAGGTAAAATGCCGGTAAACTATGTTGGCTTTAATGAAGACGGTACACCTACGGCTACCATTGATTTTACAAAAGCATCCGAAGCAGCTGTACAAGCTGTTGTTCATATAAAAACAAAAATTCCTGCAAAGCAGGCGAGTAATAGCCTACCACGTAGCAGGGGTAATAATATGGACGATTGGTTTGAGAGGTTCTTTGAATTTGGCCCACAAGTAATCCCGGAACAAAAAGCATCTGGCAGCGGTGTGCTGATCTCCGAAGATGGTTATATAGTAACCAACAACCATGTAATTTCTGATGGCGGCCAGGGAATAGCTGAAGAAATTACAGTTACACTCAATAATAAAAAGGTTTATAAGGCCCGGCTCATTGGCCGTGATCCCAGCAGCGATCTTGCTGTATTAAAAATTGATGGCAAGAGTCTTCCTTTTATGCTATATGGAAATTCAGATAATGTAAAACTCGGTCAGTGGGTATTGGCGGTAGGTTATCCTCTTTCGCTGGAAACAACTGTAACTGCAGGTATTGTTAGCGCAAAGGAAAGAACAATTGGTATTAACAGTCGTCAAAGCCAGACGCCAATTGAATCATTCATTCAAACCGATGCAGCCATCAACCAGGGCAATAGCGGTGGTGCGTTAATCAATACGGATGGACAATTGATCGGGATTAATTCTGCTATCAATGGTGGTTATTCCGGCAGTTATATTGGCTATGGTTTCGCTATCCCTGTAAATATTGTAAAGAAAATAGTGAACGATCTGATACAGTATGGTGATGTTAAACGCGGATTTTTGGGAATCAGCTATATTCCCAATGAAGATCTGAATGAAAAAGAAGTGAAGAAAGCCGGAGTAAATGATGGTTCGGGTGTTTTTGTAAGCGCAGTACCTAATGATGGCGCTGCTGCCTCAGCCGGAATTAAAAAAGGTGATGTGATCACTAAAGTAAATAACAGCACCGTTTCAAATGGTTTGGAAATGAGCGGACAGATCGCACAATTTAAGCCCGGTGATAAAGTACCGGTGACTTATATACGTACCGGCAAGGAATATGTAACAACAGTTATCCTGAAAGAATCTGCAGGTAAACTGGAAGTGGTAACTGCAACAAACATTCAGGAGAAATTGGGTGGCACACTGGAAAGTTTTCCGAAAAGCCGGGCAACTGCCTATGGTGTTGAAGGCGGTGTAATTGTAAAATCCTTAAGAGCAAATGGCGCATTGAAGGCTTCGAAGATGGAGGAAGGATTTGTTATTACAAGTGTGAATGGAAATGAAGTAACAACTGTTGAAGAATTGAGCAAGTTACTTTCCAATGTAACAGGCACCGTTGAGCTTGAAGGTTTTTATCCGGGATACAATGGTACTCATACCTACCCACTGAACCTTGGAGATGATTAATAGAGATTAATAACTAATAATAATTTAAAATGCCGCTCAGTTGAAGCGGCATTTTTAGTTAGGAAGAAGGAGCATAATGCACAATCTTACCTCAAAAATCAAATACCTAAATTTGCAGTGTGAAGCAATTTGATGTTCCTATTATTTATCGCAGTCCATTAATTACCGCTATTAAGAAAAAGCGGAAAGAGCAGGATAAAATGAAAAAAGATTTTACTCCTACTCTACTCGATTTTGGTCCGCTGCAAATTTTCCTTGCAAGACATTTTGGATTTTGTTATGGCGTTGAAAATGCCATTGACATTGCATTCAGAACAGTAGAAGAAAATCCCGGTAAACGGATTTTCCTGTTAAGTGAAATGATACATAACCCGCAGGTAAATGCTGACCTCCAATCCCATGGTGTGCAGTTTATGCAGGATACTTATGGAAAACAGATAATTTCCTTTAATGAATTGAAAAAAGATGATGTAGTTATCATTCCGGCATTTGGTACTACACTGGAAATAGAAGCATTACTGCATGAAAAAGAAATTCAAACAGAAAAATACAACACCACCTGCCCATTTGTAGAAAAAGTATGGAACCGCAGCGAAGTGATCGCAAAAAAGAATTATACCATTGTTATTCACGGTAAACCTAAACATGAAGAAACAAGGGCAACATTTTCCCATGCTGCATCTAATGCTCCGTCCGTAGTAGTAAAGGATATGAATGAAGCAAAAGAATTAGCAAAATATATTACCGGGGAAAGATCTGTTGAAGAGTTTTATACAGCATTTGATGGACAATACTCGAAAGAGTTTGATATAAAGAAAGACCTACAACGCATCGGTGTGGTAAACCAAACTACCATGCTTGCGAGTGACACACAGGCCATTGCTGATTTTCTGAAGCAAACAATTCAAACACATTATGGTTTGAATGAATCAACTATTGAGGAACGTTTTGCCGATACAAGAGATACGCTTTGCTATGCAACGAATGATAACCAAACCGCCGTTACAGGTATGCTGCAGACAAAGGCAGACCTTGCAATTGTTGTTGGCGGTTATAATTCCAGCAACACTTCCCATCTCGTTGAGTTATGTGAAGAAAAACTTCCCACCTATTTTATCCGCGACGAAGAAAAAATTATTTCAGTCAAAGAAATATTAAATTATAATTTCCACACAAAAGAAGAATTACTGACAGTAAACTATTTACCTGACAAAAAACCATTAAAAATTTTGATCACAAGCGGCGCCTCTTGCCCGGATGCATTGGTAGAAGGAGTGATAAGAAAACTGGCCGGTTATTTTGAATCAGAAAACAAGATCGATAAACTCGTTACCGGTTTCAGCTAAGCAGTTATTTTGAATTAATAAAATCTACTATCCGTTTCATATCATCTTCCTTATTACACTTTAGATCGTTAGTTGAAATAAAATCCAGCAAACCTGCTTCGTTTTTAAATGCGTCAGTTAATTGACTACAGCTTTTATTCTGTCTTATCAATTCGTACTTCACATAAAAATAAAACTCATTCTCTTTTTGAAATTCCTTTTTTGCTTCTTCAAACATAGCTTTGGTTTCCCAGACTATAACTTTTACTTTTTTCAGTAACATTACTTTTTTCCCGTCGGCCATCATTTGAAAAAAAGCATTTTTTTCTTTTTCAAAACCTGAAAAGAAAACAGTACCATTCCACGATGAACTGTTATCGATGATCTTTATTTCTTTAAATTTTCCAATTGCCTGTAATTCTTCGCCATTCTCATCACGATAATGCACTTTGTTCTGATAAGTATTTATTTTAATACGGATACTATCCACTTTTTTATCGTCCATAAAACGAATATTGGCGAGCAACCAATCATCAAAAATGAAAGGCGAACCTCCGATCCCTGATCCTTCACCGATCTTTACCGGGGTGGTAAAATAATCCCTCAAAAAAAGAGGTTGCGCCGGCGCTATTAAGGGAACTGGTATAAGCGGAGCATTCCCCTGTGCAAATGCAAAACTTCTGCAGATAAAGAATACTGCAATTAAAAAATAGCTTTTCATCCCATAATTTTTAAGGTATCCTAAAATTAAGGAATAAACTAAACCAAATTACCTGTACAGCAATTCATAGTATTCATGCGCCATCCGGTTACTATCGAACTGGAAACGAACATCCTGCATACCATTCTTCATGATGGCACGCCAGGTATCATAGTTGTTGTAGTATAAAGGCAGTATCTGTTTCTCCAGTATTTCATATAAGTGATTCAGGTCGTACTCATCCTGTTCATGCACCGCCATTTTTCCGTAATCGGCTTTTGGCACCACAAAACCATTATGTCCATGATTGATAAACTCTGGTATCCATCCATCATCAGTAGAAAAATTTACTGCACCATTCATTGCAGCTGTCATACCACTTGTGCCTGAGGCTTCTCTTGGTACACGGGGATTATTCAACCATACATCTGCAGCTTGTTTCATCCGTTTGGATAAAGCCAATTCATAGCCAACTAATACAGCTACATTTTTATAATTCTTACTCAAATGAACAAGATTATTGAACTCCGATATAGCAGGATAATCAACCGGGTAAGGTTTACCTGCCCAGAGTATCTGTACAGGATATTTGCTATTTCCCAGCAATCTTTCAAAACGTTTTTCATCCGTCGTTATAAGGTTCGCTCTTTTATAACCTGCAAATCTTCTTGCCCAAACAATTGTGAATACATTGGGATCAAACAATTTTCCGGTTTGATCTGCAACAATTTCAAATGCCCTTCTTTTCAAATGTTTTTTTCGATCATCAAATCCCCAGTCATTACCTTCTTCCATAAAACGGTACATCTGTTTATCAGCCCAGTATCGCCAGTTTTGTGAATTGGTAATAGATATGATCGGGCAAACATTTTCATAATTCTTCCACATTTCTCTTGATACCACACCATGCAATTGCGATACACCGTTTGCCAGTCTTGCAAAACGTAATGCTGCAAGTGAGTGGTTAAACCGATCATCCGGTAACCCGCAGAGTTTTTTTACTTCATCTACTGTCAGTCCACAGAAATAACTCATCTTATGACAGAGATAAATATCATGTTTTTCATTGCCTGCTTCTTCAGGTGTATGCGTAGTAAACACTAACCGTTTTTTTACTTCATCAAGATCTTTGTTGAATTTATTATAAAGATAAAATGCCGCTGACACAGCATGTGCTTCATTCAAATGGTAACGTTCGGCAGTAAAACCGATCTCATCCAGCAGTTTGGCACCGCCTACACCAAGTAAAATAAACTGTGCTACTTTGGTAGCCACATTTGCATCATACAGCCGATGAGAAATTGTTTGTGATACATAATCATTTTCCGGAAGATCTGTTGACAACAAAAACATCGGAGCTGTCTTGAATGTTTCGGGGTTCAGGTAAAAAGCTTTTACCCAAACAGGATGTTCATGTACGGTGATCTGAAATTTTATCCCGGTATCTTCTAAGAAAGCAGAATTTTTTTCCATCCAGGTTACTTGCAACGTTTGATCCTGGTTACGGGACTGATCATAATATCCGTATTTCCATAAAATACCAATGCCGATTAAATTCTGCCTGAGCTCATAAGCGCTACGCATATGTGAACCGGCAAGAAAACCTAAACCACCACTGTAAATTTTTAATGGCTGGTGTGTAGCAAATTCCATGGAGAAATAGGCAACGGATTTTGAATAACGGTCATCAACCTGGTACGGAATTTTGAAATTTTGAAAACTCATCTTAATTGGTTTTAGTAAGGTGTCGCAATATAACTTCAAATAATAAAACAGCTGTTCGTTTCACCGTGGATTTCAGTTATAAATATTAACAAAAGGGGAAAATTAAAGGCGCAATCGTTTGAAAAAAGATCAATAAATGAGGTTACCTCTTTTTTTTCTGCGTTACAGGCTTTACAGGTTTCTTTTTGGCAAAACTTCCATCGAATGAACAACGCAATCCTCTGTGTGCAGCACAGCCTTCCATTTCTTTTAGTGAAACAGAAGTTGCGGAGAATGTGAACTGCATTACACAAGGATCGCCGCCAAGACGGTAAACAGCCGTGTTCTTACCGGTGATAGTGGCTTCACCCTTTAACTCTCCATTACACTCACCTTTATTTTTTTCAAAATGGATAAAGAAAATGAAACGATCGGGTTTGCTGCCATCACGTACAGATACAAGATTATTTTTTCCATTCAGGTAATCTGCAGAAAATTTTTGTTTGCGGGGTAATGTATCGATCGGGTTGATCAGTTCGGCGAGTTTCTCATCCAGTTGTTCAGTCAGGATAAGCATAAAGTTTCCCGCCTCTTCATTTAAAATAAAAACATCTCTTCCATCAGCAATACTTCCATCAGGATTTTTACGGGTAATGCTTTTTGCAATATTAAAGTTTTTGTCAATAGTAACCATTTGGGTAGTTGCAGGCGATTGATCCGGTTTAAGTAAATTAATTGCACCGATCAGTTTTTCATCTTTATCGAAACAATAAAGAATGATATTGCGGGTTTCATTCGCCACCGTTTTCATCAGCAGGTAATTCGTTTTGTTATTATCCTCCATACGACCCAGCGGAAAACTTTTTGGTTTCAACCCTTTTCCAAAAACTTTTGCAATTATTGAGTCGGGAACAAACTTTGAAAATGTTGTATAACTCACCGCTAATGAATCCTTTTCCTTCCGATTAAGAACACTGTCACTATATTGAAGTGAAACAGCCGGTTGCGGAAAAAATTCAATCAGGTCTTTTACTGCTGTTATCTCATCACCGGTCACGGGTTTCTTTTTGGATTTGCAGTTTGCCAGTAATAATCCTGCACACAGAACCATGATTATAGAAAACATTCGCCGTTGCGGCATAGGTTATTTTTTACCGAATGTATAATAATTTTCTTTGGGCTGCTATTTGGCAGTTTGGAAAAGGTTTTTTAGGTTTGTCTAAATTTTTAATTAGACATGCTTAATTTTTCGACCAGTGAAGAGAACTATATCAAGACCATTTACCACTTGCAGCAGCAGGATGGTACGGTAACCACCAATGAACTGGCTGATCGGCTCCATACCAAACCCGCTTCCATCACGGATATGATGAAAAAGCTAAAGGTTAAAAAACTGGTGAACTATCAACCTTACCAGGGTTTTCGTCTCACGGCAGAAGGTAGTAAAGTTGCACTGGGTATTATCCGCCGTCACCGGCTTTGGGAATATTTCTTAGCAGAAAAACTGAAGTTTAGCTGGGATGAAGTACATGCTGTTGCCGAAGATATGGAGCACATAAGCAGTAAAAAATTGATTGATAAACTGGATGAGTTTTTG
Organism: Bacteroidota bacterium; assembly: GCA_005882315.1. Lineage (NCBI taxonomy): Bacteria > Pseudomonadati > Bacteroidota > Bacteroidota bacterium. Next base: position 87,525 of record VBAR01000005.1, on the reverse strand, counting down.
GGTTTTCCAAAATTCGACCCTCATGGCGACCCGATCCCTGATGCGAATGGAAAACTGGAAACAGGAAAAAAATTTGTATTAGCTGAAATACCTGTTAACAAACCGGTTATTGTAAGCCAGGTAACTAACCAGAGTACCGAATTACTTGAAGTACTCAAACATCAAAACATTTCTATCGGCACACGTCTTGAAATAAAAAGAAAATTTGATTTTGATAATTCAGTTGAAATAAAAATTAATAAACAGCCTACGATCACTATCAGTGAGCAGTTGGCAAAAAATATTTTCGTAAAATATGAATCGTAAGCATGATATATCTGTTTCGTTAAGCGAAGTACATGGAAGTGTGGATACAAATGCCAGGAGCAAACCCCCATGGCGCAGAATGCTTTCATTCTTTGGCCCGGCCTATCTGGTAAGTGTGGGTTATATGGATCCCGGTAACTGGGCAACTGATTTAGCTGGAGGTAGCCAGTTTGGATACAAACTCATTTGGGTATTATTGATGAGCAACTTGATGGCCTTATTGCTTCAGAGTTTGTCAGCAAGATTAGGAATTGTAAGAGGAAGAGACCTTGCACAAGCCAACAGAGAAACCTATCCCAAATATGCCAACTATGCATTGTATGGTTTGGCAGAAATTGCGATCGCTGCAACAGATCTGGCAGAAGTATTAGGCATGGCGATCGGTATTCAATTGCTTACCGGCATGCCATTGATATGGGCAGTTGCAATAACTGTTCTTGATACATTTCTTTTATTATTGCTGCAGCGATTGGGCATTCGTAAAATGGAAGCATTCATCATCGGGTTGGTATTTATTATCGGCGCATCGTTTCTTATTGAGATCATTATTGCAAAACCAAAATTATCCGAAGTGATAACCGGTTTTGTACCCGGCATTCCCAATGATACTGCATTATATATTGCAATTGGCATTATCGGAGCAACTGTAATGCCGCACAATCTTTACCTGCATTCTGCATTGGTGCAGACACGAAAGATCAAGAGAGATACAGCAGGTATTAAAAGAGCATTAAAACTAAATTTCATTGATAGCGCCATTGCACTCAATCTTGCTTTTTTTGTAAATGCGGCCATCCTGATCTTAGCAGCCACTGTTTTTTTCAAAAGCGGAAGAACGGATGTAGCTGAAATAAAAACAGCACATGAATTGCTCGATCCATTATTAGGAAGCAGCCTTGCACCAAAACTTTTTGCTATTGCATTAATTTGTTCCGGCCAAAGCTCAACTATCACAGGCACATTAGCAGGACAAATCGTAATGGAAGGTTATCTCCGATTACGCATCAACCCTGTGTTAAGAAGATTATTGACGAGGGTAGTTGCTATCACACCCGCCATCATTGTAATTGTTATTAATGGAGAAAAGAATATTGACAGCCTGCTTATTTTAAGCCAGGTAATTCTAAGCCTGCAATTAGGATTTGCAATTATCCCATTGATCCATTTTGTAAGCGATAAAAAAACAATGGGGCAATTTGTCATTAACAATCTTACCAAAATACTGGCATGGCTGATCACCGTTGTACTTGTTTACCTGAATATGCGGATGGTAACAGAGCAAGCCGTTGGGTATTTCGAATCAGGCGGTACCTGGTACTGGAAAGCCATTATTATTCTTAGCGGATTAATTTTTGCCGGCTTGCTTGTTATGACAATATTTTTTCCCTGGCTCAAACGGTTCAGAAAAGAATCTTCTTTTGAAATGCATCCGGCTAAGGAAGGGCTTGAGTTGATAGAGGCTCCGGCGTTTAACCGTATTGCCATAGCATTGGATTTTAGTGAGAATGATTCGAAGCTATTGGCATTTGCAATCGGGCAAAGTAATCCAAGCTCAAGATTTATTCTTATACATGTTGTAGAAAGTGTACCTGCAAAATTCTATGAACAGGAAAGTTTTGATTATGAAACGCAGAAAGATAAAGAACGACTTGAAAACTATGCTGCGCAATTAAAACAAAAAGGGTTTGAAGTAGCAGCACAACTCGGCTTCAACAACAGGGCAAAAGAAATTGCACGATTATCAAAAGAAAATAATGCTGATATGCTGGTGATCGGGGCACATGGCCACAGCGGTGTGAAAGACTGGGTGTATGGAGAAACAATTGACAAAGTAAGACATGAATTAAAAATTCCTGTATTGATAGTAAACTTATAATGTATGTGGTTTGAAATTGCGATCATGGCATTGTTCTTTGCAGTCGGCCACATTTATTTTGGTCATTGGGAAGAAAGAGCACCTAAGTGGAGAAAATTATTGAAGCTCATCCTCTTTATTGGCCTTACGATCCTTATTACTTATTATACAGGTCGCACTGGTTTCTTTATTTTCCTTGGCATAATGCTTTTATTGGTACTTGTTGTTCATGCCTGGTGGTTACCTAAAAATGGAATTAATGGATGGACAGGAGAACCAAAAGAAAAATATTATGAACTGCGTGGATGGAAGACAAAACCTCAATCAGACAAAAAATAAGCTAGTATTTCCTGCTGGCATCCTTTAGCAAATGTTTGAACCGGCTAAAGGTTTCTGGTTTGATACTTAAAAAAGATGCCAGGAATTTCTGTGGCACCCGTTGTACCAGTTCGGGGTTTTTAATTATAAATTTTATAAATCGTTCTCTCGGGGATAAAGTGACCATCTGCGTTTGCCACATATCTTTTATTGTCATAGCCGTAGTAATAATAAGCCTGCCCATATGTTCCATTTTGTGCGAAGCCGCATAAGCTTTTTCCAGGTCATCATAGGTAATGGAAAGCATTACTGTTGGCTCAATTGTTTCAACCGTATACTCTGATATTTTGCGGCTGTGAAATGATTCCTGTGAATGAATGATCTGGTCTTCAAATGAGATCTGGGTATTAATCTCCATTTTTCCTTTTTTATAATACTTACGGACAAGGCCTGATACTATAAAATTGATATAGTTTTCCATTTCCCCTGCGTGGTGTACGATAACCTTTTTGTCAAATTTCCGAACCTGGACATAAGGCTTCATTAACTGGTCATACTCCTCTTGTGAAAAGGGAAGAAATTTATTCAGGAACTGAATAAATCGCTGGTCAGTTTCGGTGCTACTAATCATGGGTGGTCAAAAAAATAAGGTGGTGACCAAATGGACGTAACAATATACAAAAAAAATAATTCGGTGAAAACTAAATATTCTTTGAAGGTTTCAGCAAATGCTTGAAGCGGCTGAATGTTTCGGATGTGATATTCAGGTAAGAAGCAAGATATTTTTGCGGCACCCGTTGCAACATATGTGGGTTGCGTTTCATATAATCGAGAAAACGTTGTCTTGTAGATTTCGAAAGCATTTCATAACGACGTTCATCTTTTTTTACATACATACCAGTCATGATCAGGCGACCTAATCTTTCTCCTTTTGGAAAGCTGGCCAGTGCATCTTGCATTTGTTTGTGACTTACTGAAACCAGTGTGGTAGGCTCAAGCGTTTCAAGTATCACCTGTGAAGGTGTTTGAGTCAGGTAAGATATTTCAGAATGAATAACATGGCCTTCGGTAGCCAATTGCAGTATTGTTTCCTTCTTCTTCACCTTTACATATTTCCTGACTAACCCGATCAATACCATGTTCAGGTAATTATCTACCTCACCTTCACTCACTATTTCGACTCTCTTGTCAAACTTTCGGATACTACAGTAAGGCAGCAAAGCTTTTACATCTTCAACAGAAAATGGCATGAACCGCTGCAGGTAATTACTCATATATTGCAATGAGTTTTCATTGATATTATTAAAATCTATTAACATTGTGCGACGTGGAATTTCTATACTGATTTAATTGTTCGGTCATATAACAAATGCTTCATCCTGCTGAATGTCTCCTGCTTGATGTTTAAATATGATGCCAGTTGTTTTTGAGGCACTTTTTGGATGAGCTCAGGATTTTCATTCATAAATTTTTTAAATCGTTCTCTTACTGTAAGCCGGATATTATCCATTAACAATTGCTCCTGCTGCAGGAGAAAATGAGTAGTGATCACTCTTCCAATTTTTTCCCATGTATTGCCAAGGCCGTAAAGTGACTCAAGGTCATCGTAGGTAATGGATACCGTTTCTGAAGGCTCCATGGCTTCGAGAATATATTGTGAGGGCTTGCGTGAAAAAAAAGAAGCAGTTGAACTGATGATGGTTCCTTGTTTTATTATCTGTGTAATAACTTCTTCATTATCCCTGTAAAAAAATTTCCGGATTAATCCTTTACTGATAAAATGCAGACGATCTTCAACCTCTCCAATCTCAGTAAGTCTTTCTTTTTTATTATAATTCCGGGTCGTGACCTTGCTCATCAGTAATCGGAAATCATCTTCCGATACAGCTGTATGCTGATTCAGAAAATTATAAACACCTTCAGTCATGGGCGCAAGGTAAAGTACAATTAGTAAAAAATACACTTAATTGTATTTTTTTCAACTAACAACTGATTTTTTTTCAGACTGACAAAATGCATCAATTGACTTTGCCCGATTCCATCAATTCCTGTAGGTTTGCGACTCAGAATATTTTCACAAAATTTTAAAGACATAATAATGGCAGCAAAAATCAAAGTAGCTAACCCAGTTGTAGAACTGGATGGCGATGAAATGACAAGAATCATATGGAAGTTTATTAAGGAAAAACTTATTTTACCTTATTTGGATGTAGATATTAAATATTATGACTTAGGAGTAGAATACCGTGATGAGACAAATGACCAGGTGACAGTAGATGCCGCAAATGCTATTAAACAGTATGGTGTAGGTATCAAATGTGCTACCATCACTCCCGATGAAGCAAGAGTTACTGAGTTCAACCTGAAGCAAATGTGGAAGAGCCCGAACGGAACGATCCGTAATATTTTAGATGGAACTGTTTTCCGTGAACCAATTGTCATAAAAAATATTCCAAGACTGGTAACTAATTGGACAGCACCAATTATTGTTGGCCGTCATGCATTTGGTGATCAGTACCGTGCTACAGATGCTGTTTTTAAAGGAAAAGGAAAACTGACTATGACTTTCGCACCTGAAGGTGGTGGCGAAGTACAAACCTTTGAAGTTTATAATTTTAAAGGTGATGGTGTTGCATTGACGATGTATAACACGGATGAAAGCATCACAGGTTTTGCAAGAAGCTGTTTTAATATTGCCCTTAGCAAAAAATGGCCACTCTATCTTTCTACAAAAAATACCATTCTTAAAAAATACGATGGCCGCTTTAAAGATATTTTTGAAGATATCTTCCAGAAAGAATTTAAAGCACAGTTTGATGCAGCAGGTATTGTTTATGAACACCGCCTGATCGATGATATGGTGGCGAGTGCACTAAAATGGAACGGTAATTTTGTTTGGGCTTGTAAAAATTATGATGGTGATGTGCAAAGTGATACTGTTGCGCAAGGCTTTGGCTCACTTGGTTTAATGACTTCTGTTTTAATAACTCCTGATGGAAAAACGATGGAAGCAGAAGCAGCACACGGAACTGTTACCCGTCACTATCGTGAACATCAGAAAGGGAAACCAACATCAACGAATCCTATCGCTTCTATTTTTGCATGGACAAGAGGTTTGGCCTTCCGTGGAAAACTGGATGGCAACCAGGCTTTAATTGATTTCAGCAATGCTCTTGAAGCTGTTTGTATTGAAACTGTGGAAAGCGGAAAGATGACAAAAGATCTTGCCGTTTGTGTTCATGGTAATAAAGTAAATCATGGTGAACATTATTTATATACAGAAGAATTTTTGGATGCAATTGACAGCAATTTAAAGAAGAAACTAGGATAGGACGCCGACATCTAAATCTATCCTCAGCATTTTCGGTTATAAAACAGGTTTTTAGCATAATAAAAACCTGTTTTATCCCTTTTCTCATTCGTCTTACTGCCTTACATTTGTGCCCGATTCAAATCTTTCTAAAAGCCACAGATTTTACTGTTTCGATCCACGTCCGTACTCCTGCTGGAATTCCAACCATTTTTTAAAACTTTAAAATGTCTGTGCATGAAAAAAATTTACTCTTATTTACATGAGCCTAATGTTCGGGGTTATTTGGTCATTGGATTAATTTTTACAGCAGTTGTAGTAGTTACTATACTTACCTGGGGAAAATAAACCAGAGATTTCTTCCCTGGTTATTAAAAATCTTAAAAGCAGCCGTAAAAAGGCTGCTTTTTTTATTGACTTCTTTCTATTTCATACCTTCCCTAAAACTTCTTACATGAGAAAGCTGCTTTTATTATTTGTCATATTGGTTTTTACTTCCCAATTATTCAGTCAATCTTTCAATGCAAACTATTTTAATGAAATGAAATGGCGCTGCATTGGTCCGCATCGTGGCGGAAGAACAGTGGGTGCCGTGGGTGTGCCACAGCAACCCAATGTTTTTTATATAGGTGTAAACAATGGTGGTGTTTGGAAAACCACTGACTATGGCAGAACATGGTTTCCCATTTTTGATGATCAGCCAACCGGTTCAGTTGGTGATGTAGTGGTATCTCCATCGAACCCTAATGTGATCTATGTTGGTTGCGGTGAAGGTTTACAAAGACCTGACTTGTCTGTTGGTGATGGAATTTATAAATCAACTGATGCAGGTAAAACATGGACATTTCTTGGTTTAAAAGATGCACAGCAGATCGGTGGTCTTGCTATTGATCCAACAAATGAGAATCGTCTATTTGTTGCAGCATTGGGTCATCCTTATGGCCCGAATGAAGAAAGAGGTATTTACAGAACAACCGATGGCGGCAAAACATGGGAAAAAGTTTTATATAAAGATGAAAACACTGGCGCAGTACAAGTAACGATCGATCCCAATAATCCGAATATTGTTTTTGCTGATCTCTGGGCAGGACGCCAGGGACCTTGGGAGAATGGCGCATGGAACGGAAAAGAAAGTGGTTTATTTAAAAGCATAGATGGGGGAACTACATGGAAAAAAATGACAATGGGTTTGCCAACAACCGACCAGGGTCTTGGAAGAATTGGCTTTTGCATTGCACCAACTGATTCAAAAAGAATGTATGCAACAGTAGATGCAGGAAGAGATGGCGGCATTTATCGTAGTGATGATGCCGGCGAATCATGGAAAAGAATGTCAAGTGATAACCGCTATTGGGGAAGGGCAAGTGATTTTGCAGAAGTAAAAGTAGATCCAAAGAATGCAGACATTGTTTATTCTGCAAACGTAGTTACATGGAAAAGTATTGATGGCGGTAAATCATGGGATGCATTTCGTGGTGCCCCGGGTGGTGATGATTATCATCGTATCTGGATCAATCCAAACAACACAAATATAATTTTAATTGCAAGTGACCAGGGTGCAATCATTACCGTAAATGGTGGTGAAACTTTTTCAAGCTGGTACAATCAACCGACTGCACAATTCTATCATGTAAATACAGATAATGCATTTCCATATAATGTTTATAGTGGTCAGCAAGAAAGTGGCAGCGCCATGGTTGCATCAAGAAGTAGTGATGGGCAGATCACTTATCGTGACTGGCGACCGGTTGGAGCTGAGGAATATGGCTATGTTGCTCCCGATCCGTTGAATCCAAATATTATTTATGGCGGTAAAATAACCCGCTATGATAAACGAACCGGGCAAACACAAGATATTTCACCCGAAGCAGTTCGCAGTGGCAAGTATCGTTTCTTAAGAACAGCACCGGTTTTATTCAATCCCATTGATAAAAAAACATTGTACTATGGCGGTAATGTTTTGTTCAAAACAATGAATGGGGGTAATAGCTGGCAGATCATCAGTCCAGACCTTACAAGAGAAACATATGATATACCTGCAAGTGTTGGCATTTATACCAGTAGTGATATGAAAACAATGCCACGACGTGGTGTTATTTATACTGTGGCCCCATCATATAAAGACATCAACACCATCTGGTGCGGAACAGATGATGGACTAATACATGTAACAAGAGACGGTGGAAAAACATGGAAGAATGTAACGCCACCCGGAATAACATCATGGAGTAAAATTTCTTTAATGGATGCAAGCCATTCGAATGCTAATACTGTGTATGCAGCCGTAAACAGGATACGTTGTGATGATATGCGGCCACATATTTATAAAACTAATGATGGCGGCAAAACATGGAAAGAAATTGTAAACGGTTTACCCAATGACCCTATCAACGTAGTGAGAGAAGACCCGTTAAGAAAAGGATTATTATTTGCCGGAAGCGAAAGAGCAGTTTATGTTTCTTTTGACGATGGTGAAAACTGGCAAAGCTTACGTTTGAATATGCCTGCTACTTCGATCCGTGACCTGGTTATAAAAGATGATGACGTTGTTGTGGGTACACATGGAAGAAGTTTTTGGATCTTAGACAATATTACCTCATTGCGCCAATTGACAGAAAAGTTATCGGCTTCACCAACAATTTTATACAAGCCACAACCTGCTTATCGCATCCGCTGGAGTATGTACACTGATACACCAGTACCACAGGAAGAACCAGCGGGTTTGAATCCACCTGATGGAGCAATGATCGATTATTATTTAAATGAAGAAGCAAATGATGTGACACTTGAAATCATTTCGAAAGATGCTGCCGGAAGAACTATAAAACTAAGAACCTATTCAAACAAGGACACACTTTACAAAATCGGAAACGTAAATATTCCGCAATATTGGATCCGCCCACAACAAATACTTTCAACTAAAGAAGGTCACAATCGTTTTATGTGGAACATGAAATTAGATCCGTTGAACATTCCGCCATCCTATCCTATTTCCGCCATTTATAAAAACACTGAACCCAACCAAACAGCACCATGGGTTATGCCCGGTAATTATATTGTTCGTCTTACTGTTGATGGAAAAGTACATGAACAATCAATCACTATAAAAATGGATCCAAGGGTTAAGACATTTGCAAAAGATATCCAATTGCAATACGATCTTTCATATCAATGCTATGCTGCAAGAAAAGAGTGTATGAAAATTCTTGATGAGATAAGGATCTACCGGGCAAAACTTTCCGGCGATCAGAATACCCCCGCAATAAAAGAAGTTGCATTGATAGAAAATTCGCCACAAGGCAGTACTGAGCCAAGTTTTAGCAGGTTAAATAACTCATTCGCTTCTCTCTTTAATGTTTTGCAGGATAGTGATATGCCACCCACGACGCAAATGATAGCCAATGTAAAAGAAGCAATGAAAGCTTTTAATGAACTAAAAATAAAATGGGAGAAGTTGAAGAAATAGCGGAGTTAAAATATTGGATGAATGTTAATCTCTGAAGGTTCAGTCTTAAAGGATTGGTAGTTAAGTATTTTGACTTGTTCACAATTACTATTTGCTATATCAACTTCACTCTGAAATGCCTTTCAAACCCTTACCTTTGCGCCATTCATTTATCAACCAATTTAAGTAGCATTATGGCAGACATATTTGAAAGATTGCTAAAGAATTCTGGCCCAATCGGCCAGCACCGCGAAAGGGCACATGGGTACTTCGCTTTCCCTAAATTAGAAGGTGAGATCAGCAGTCGGATGATGTTCCGCGGAAAAGAAATGATCGTATGGAGCCTTAATAATTACCTGGGCCTGGCCAACCACTCCGAAGTAAGAAAAGCAGATGCGCAAGGCGCTGCAGATTACGGTCTGGCTTACCCGATGGGTGCCCGTATGATGAGTGGAAACAGTAACCTGCATGAACAATTAGAAGCTGAGCTGGCAGCATTTGAAGCAAAAGAAGATTCAATTTTATTGAATTTTGGATATCAGGGCATGGTAAGTATCATTGATACGTTGTGCAGCCGCCATGATGTTATTATTTATGATGCCGAAAGCCATGCATGTATCATTGATGGTCTGCGTTTGCATCCGGGGCATCGTTATGTTTTCAAACATAATGATCTGGATGATTGTGAAAAACAATTGCAACGTGCCACTGTATTAATTGAAAAACAAAAAGCAGGTGGTATACTGGTGATCACGGAAGGTGTATTTGGTATGGCCGGCGACCAGGGTAAACTGAAAGAAATAGCAGCGATGAAATCTAAATACGAATTCCGTTTGCTCGTAGATGATGCACACGGTTTTGGTACGCTAGGTAAAACAGGAGCCGGTGCCGGCGAAGAACAAGGCTGCCAGAATGAAATTGATTTGTATTTCTCCACGTTTGCAAAATCAATGGCAAGCATCGGCGCATTTGTTGCCGGTGACAAAAAGATCATTGATTATATCCGTTATAATATCCGTTCACAGATTTTTGCAAAGAGCTTACCAATGCCGTTAGTAGTAGGTAACCTCAAAAGATTAGAACTGGTACGTAATCACCCGGAGTATAAGGAAAAGCTTTGGAGCAATGCAATGAAACTGCAGAGCGGATTAAAAGAAAGAGGATTCGATATTGGTAACACCGATTCAGTTGTAACACCTGTGTACATGGACGGTGGCGTGGAAGAAGCCACACAAATGGTAATGGATCTCAGGGAAAATTATGGAGTTTTTGCTTCTATTGTTGTGTATCCTGTTATCCCAAAAGGACATATTATTTACCGTCTCATTCCTTCAGCTGCACATACGGATGAGGATATTGAGATCACATTGAATGCATTTAGTGATACTAAAAAGAAACTGGATGCAGGTGCTTATAAAGCTGAAGCAATACCGGATATGGCTGAGTACAGCGGTAAACGTTTTGATTATATGATCGATAAGCCAAAAAACAAATAAAGAAATACTTCAAAATATCAAAAGCTCCGTACGGGGCTTTTTTAATACCCGTCATTTATTTTTTAAGTCTGATACGTCACTCATTCACGCTATGTAGCAGAAATAATTTGATAAAAAAATCCTTCAAACTCAGCATACTACGATGGTTGATTCTCTATAAGACCAATACTTTGTAACTTGTAACACACAAAGGCAACCGGTAGCCTACGAATACCGTTTAATTATCTGAAAACAACTGCGTTTGCTATCACCCGATGAACTGACACACCATGTCGGAGAATGTGCTCTGAATAAACGAGAGAGTCAAAAGGCTATTTATAACTCTTTCTATGGCTATGCTATGGCTATTTGCGACCGCTATGCCAAAAACCAGGATGATGCGCTGGAGATCATGAATGACGGGTTTTTGAAAGTGTTCAAAGAAATGCATAATTATAAACCGGCCTATGCAGATGTGGTGGGTTCTTTTAAAGGCTGGGTAAGAAAAATCATGGTATACACAGCTATTGATCATTTTAGAAAATCGCAAAAACACCGTGTAGTAACAGAGCTGGATAATATCGTTTTCCAAATCCCTTCAGTAAGCGAAACAGCGCTGGATAAAATTTCACATGAAGAAATAATCCGTGCTATACAGGAATTGTCACCGGGATATCGTACTGTTCTGAACTTATATATTATTGAAGGATTTACACACGATGAGATAAGTAAACGATTGGGTATATCGGAAGGAACATCAAAATCGAACCTGGCCAAAGCAAGAAAGCAATTACAGAAAATATTATTTAGACAAAACGAAATTCAATTAGCCAAAAATGCAGTTTGAAGAAACAGATAAAAAAATAACCGAAGCTGCTGAAAACCATCATCCTTCCTACGACGAGAAAGCATGGGAGAAGATGAACATGCTGCTTGATAAACACATGCCAGTAGAGGAAAAGAAAAAAAGAAGGGCAGCCTACTTGTTACTCTTATTCTTATTTGCTGGTGGTGGCGTAGCTTATTTATTTTTTAATGGTGATGCCGATAAAAAAATTGCATCTGCCACAACTAAACAATCTTCCAGCGGGCCAACTAAAACTGATAATGCGACTCATAACCCAACTGAAAACGTTGAATCCATTAAACCAACAGGAACTGATCTGTCTGAAAATGAAAAACCAGGTAACGAGGTAAAAGCAACACCTGTTATTTCTTTTCCAGCTGTAAAAACGCCAAATGAAAACAAGAATAAAAGAAACCAGCCGGCAACTATTCCTGCAAAAAGAACAAAAGATCAGGATATGACAAACGGTATACCTGCTAATCAAAATCCTGGTTCACCTCTTACTCAGAATTCAACTTTTAATCCGGATCCTTCAATCAATAAATCGGACAATGTATCAAACGCAAATCCTGACCCGGTAACACAAAACAAAAGCGATATCTCTTCTGCAAAGAAAGAAGAACCTGCTGATGTTTTGAGCCCGGCAAAAACTCAACCTGTGAATGCTGAAGTTCCGGAAGCATCAGCAAAATCTTCAAAAAAGAAACAAGGGAAAGGGAATGGTTTATTCATTTCAGCTTCTGTGGGGCCAGATGTGGGAGGAGTTGGAGGCAATGTTGGAAAAATAATGCCGGTCTATGGATTGGGTCTGGGTTATGCTTTTAACGACCGTATTTCAATACAAACAGGTTTTTATTCTGCCCGTAAAATTTATACCGCGGATGCTGAGGATTATAATGCTCCGGGCTGGTGGTGGCAGTTTTACCCAACACTTGAAAAAGTAGATGCTGATTGCAAAGTGTATGAAATACCACTTTTATTAAACTATAATTTTTCAACTAATAAAAAAAGAAATTGGTTCGGCACATTTGGTCTTTCATCCTATATCATGAAGGAAGAAAAATATACCTACCATTATAAAACCGGAACGGGTCAGCCTGCAGTAAGGAATTGGGAATATTATAATGAAAACAAACACTATTTCAGCGTCATCACACTGGCAGGTGGCTATGAAAGAAAGATCAGTAATAAGTTTTCTGTTTCCTTAAGCCCTTATTTAAAAATACCCTGGGAGGGTGTAGGCTTTGGGAAAGTTAAATTGAATAGTGCCGGTGCCTTATTGAGTGCTAATTTCAAACCATTTGCTAAATAAAAAATTAAACACATCCTGCGCTTTTTAATTTTTTAAAAAAATCAAATAAAGAATCAAATATGAGAACGCAGACCTTCAGCAGGCTGATACAATTATCAGCCATTATGTATCTTTTTGCTTTTCTGTCCTGTAATGGTGGTGGAGATCCCCCACCTCCTAATAACCCATGTACGGGTGTAACAGTTAGTGTTACCGGTACAAGTACAAACCCGACTACACCAACCGGCACTAATGGTACGATCACAGCATCTGCTTCAGGGGGCTCAGGTTTTACTTTTAGTTTAAATGGAGGGGCTTTTCAAGCAACCGGCACTTTTACTAATCTTGCAGCAGCTACTTATTCTATAACTGCAAAAAACAGTAATGGTTGTACTGGTTCCAATTCATTTACATTAACGGCACCAAATCCCTGTGCAGGTGTTACTATCACCGTAACCGGCACAACTACAAACCCGACCACACCAACCGGCACTAATGGTACGATCACAGCAAACGTAAGTGGCGGAGTTGCTCCTTATACTTACAGTATTAATGGCACTACTTTTCAAAGTTCCAATGTGTTTAATACATTAGCTGTTGGTAGTTTTACAGTTACTGCTAAGGACGCAAACGGATGTACAGGCACAGGCAACTTTACTTTACTAAGTCCATGTGCAGGTGTTACTATCACCGTAACCGGCACAACTACAAACCCGACTACACCAACTGGCACTAATGGTACGATCACAGCAAACGCAAGTGGCGGAGTTGCACCTTATACTTACAGCATTAATGGTACTACTTTTCAAAGTTCCAATGTATTTAATACATTAGCTGTTGGTAGTTTTACAGTTACTGCTAAGGACGCAAACGGATGTACAGGCACAGGCAACTTTACTTTACTAAGTCCATGTGCAGGTGTTACCATTACTGTGAATGGCACACTCACTCACCCAACTACACAGGGCGGAACAAATGGTAGCATTGCGGCATCAGCATCAGGTGGTGTGGGGCCGTATACTTATAGTTTAAATAACGGCACTTTCCAGGCATCAGGCACATTTAGTAATCTCGTTGCAGGGAATTATTCAGTAGCTGCAAAAGATGCAAATGGATGTACTGGTACTTCAAACTTTACACTGTTAAGTCCATGCACGGGAGTTACAATTACAGTGCAGCAAACAATAGTACTTAATCCGAATATCCCCGGTAGTTCAACAGGTTCCATTACAGTAAGCCCAATTGGTGGTACTGCTCCTTTCACTTACACTAATAATAACGGGGCACCCCAATCTTCATCTACTTTCAGCAACCTGTTTGCAGGTACTTATACAATTGTTGCAAAAGATGCAATAGGTTGTACAGGTTCTACTGTTGTGACCTTAACCGATCCTAATCCTTGTGCTGGTATTACAATCTCGCAAAACATAAATCCTACAGCACATGTTCCTTGTACAGGTGCTAATAATGGAATTCTCACCTCACTTGCAGGTGGCGGATTGTTCCCTTACACATATAGTTTAAATGGAGTGAATTTTCAATCATCAGGAACATTTAATAACCTGGCTCCTGGTAATTATACAATAACTGCTAAAGATGCGAATAACTGCACTGGTGCTGCTAATACAACGGTAGGTACAGCTACAGCGGGTCCGCTTTTTTCACAGGTCAGAGATCTGTTGCAAATGAATTGTGCCATCAGCGGTTGTCACAATGGAACCCAGGCGCCAAACTGGACTGTTGATTGTAATATTGTAGCTAACGGCGCATTGATTCAGCAAAGGGCTGTAAACGCAAATCCATCGGCGATGCCGCCAACTGGTTTGCTTCCTCCAGCGGAGAGACAAAAAATTACAAACTGGATAAATGCCGGCGGGCAATATAATAACTAAGTTTAACTGCTAATGCTTGCAATGCAAAGGGTGCCGCGTAACAGGCGCCCTTTTTATTTTCCCCACCTGAATGTAGTAATATCAAGTCCAGCAAGATCAAGTACACGATCAACCACTGTAGAAGCAGCTTCTTCAATGGTTGTTGGTTTGCTGTAAAATGAAGGTGTAGCCGGGCAAATGATTCCGCCGGCAAGTGTGATCGTCTCCATGTTTTTTATATGAATAAGATTATACGGCGTTTCTCTTACTACACAAATCAATTTTCTTCTTTCTTTTAATACCACATCAGCAGCTCTTGTTATCAAATCATCAGAAACACCAGATGCAATGCGACCCAATGTTCCCATGCTACAGGGAATTATGATCATAGTATTGTATTTGCCCGAACCCGATGCAAAGGGAGCCATAAAATCATTCTTAGAATAAAAATTAACCGGCCAGTCTTTATAAGATTCATCACCGAGCTCAGTTTGCCAAACCAATTTTGCATTATCGGTCATTACAATGCTCAATTGTTTCCATTGACTTTTAATATGTAGTAATTTTCCTACTAAAAGCTTAGCATAGATTGATCCACTGGCCCCTGTGATTGCTATAACTATATTCATGTTTATTTAAATTTGATGTAGAACTAATTCTACAAACAACTGTTTTATGTCATGCAAACCTAGTATGCATACCACAAAAATATTGAGTTCAGTCAAAAATTAGCAAAAAGGACAGTTTGTGCAATACAAATTCTAAAAAAAAGTTGTTGGTCTAACATATTTGTCGAAATTAGCGATTAGAATTTTCATAGGATAAGGTTTAATGGTTAATGGTTTTTGATTACACCCCCGGTTTCTACCGGGGGTATCTTTTTATAATAGGGTCCCCTGAACAACCACAAACAAAATACCTGAAGAAAAAAAAATCCTGCCTCTAGCAGGACTATCCAATTCACTATTGACAAATATTAAAAAGGCTTTGGCACTGTAGTTTTTCCAACCGGGCCCTTGGTATTTTCATTCCCCATATTGGTCAAAATCCAGTTTGTCATCTTACTCCAGAGATGAAAGGTTGTATTATCCTGCATACCACCAATACCATGGTTTTTATTGGGATAATAAGCACTTTCAAAATCTACATTTGCTTTCACCAATGCTGTTATCATTTGTACACTATTTTGGAAATGTACATTATCATCGGCTGTTCCATGTATCAACAAATATTTTCCTTTAATTTCTTTTACATGATTGATAGGAGAATTGTCATCATAGCCCGAAGGATTCTCCTGCGGAGTACGCATATAACGTTCTGTGTAAATATTATCATAGTATCTCCACGATGTAACCGGCGCAACGGCAACAGCAGCAGTAAATACATCAGCTCCTTTTGTTATAGCCAGTGAACTCATAAAGCCACCATAGCTCCAGCCCCAGTGACCGATATTGTTTTTATCTACATATGGCAGCTTCGCAAGATATTTTGCCGCATCTATCTGGTCTTCTATTTCATACTTGCCTAACTGCAGGTAAGTTTTCTTTTTAAACTCTTCACCTCGATAACCGGTGCCTGTATTATCTACACTCACAACAATAAATCCTTTTTCAGCCAGCATCTGGTGCCAGAAACTTACAGCACCAAAGCGATTACCAACCTGCTGTGAGCCGGGTCCACCATAATTGCAAAACAATACCGGGTATTTTTTAGTAGCATCAAAATTCATTGGCTTCAGCATCCAGCCATTAAGTGTATCACCTTTTGTATTGGGAACTTTTATCAATTCTGCCTTACCAATTGCATACTCTTCCATTTTAGCTTTCAACTTTGCACTTTCATTTATCGTTTTTAAAAGAGTGCTTGCAGGGTTTCTCTTTTTATCAAATACCAGGCTGTGCTGTGTAACTACCTGTGGCGTATTCAAATCAGATTTAAAAAGAAAATACTTTGAGTAATCATCATTGAACGAAATCCTGTACCATGCGTTTCCTTCCGTAAGCGGGAAGGTTTTGCCGGTTTTATAGTCGCTTACAAAAACATTCCTGTCAACCGGCCGCGGATAAGCCATTGTATAATAAATACGACTGTTGCTTTCATCCACCCCATTTATTTCAGCCATGTCATAGTTGCCGCTGCTTATTTGTTTTTTTTCTTTTCCATCAAGGCTATATAAGTAAATATGATTATAGCCATTCATTTCACTGGTAAAAACAAAATGTTTTTTATCATTTAAAAACTGCAGGTTGTCATTGATCTCGATATAGTATTTATTTTTTTCTTCATACATAACATTGGCTTCACCCGTTTGTGCATTGGTGGCAAGCAGTTTCAACTGATTCTGGTGACGGTTCATCCAGAACACACAAAGAGTATTATCGTCTTTTGTCCATTTAATCCTGGGAATATAAATATCGCCTTGCTCGTACTGCGCTTTTACTGTTTGCCCGGTATTGATGTTATAAATAAAAATTTCAACCTTCGAATTATCATCACCTGCTTTGGGGTATTTATAGCGATACTCCTTATTGTGACTGTCATCATACATAGTCATACTATATTCCTTCACATTTGTTTCATCAAAGCGATAATAAGCGATATAATTTCCGGCAGGGCTCCATTGATAAGCCTGTGTAAATTCAAATTCCTCTTCATACACCCAATCACAATTGCCATTGATTATATAATTCCATTTACCATCGGCAGTAACAGCTTTTACTGTATTTGTAGTTAGATCTTTCAGATAAAGATTATTATCCTTTACAAAAGCCAGTTTGCTTCCGTCTGGTGAAAAGGTTGGATGCAGGATTTTTTCTTTATCAACTGGTATAGTTTTTTTTGAGGCCAGTTCATACACATACGCCAGTCCTTTGCTGCTGCGGCGATAAATAGGTTCAATCGCTGTGCGAATAATATATTTCCCGGGAACAGTCGATGAAATAATTATATCCTGTATTTGTCCGATGGGTTTTCCATCTTCATTTTTTACATCTTCAGGTTTTATTGCAGCTGTTACATCAATGGTATCGAAAGAAGCACGGACCGGTTCGCCACGAAAAGTACCGGTCTTGTACAAATCTTCAAGAGTAATTAACTTCTTCTGTGCCAGGGAAAATACAGGCACCAACAGAAACAGGATTATCAACTTACGCATAGAGTATTTATTTATGAGGTAAAAATAAGTTAATAGGGCTCATAAAGCCGACCGTATAAATAATTTGACTATTCATTGTCAAAATGTTGCTTAACAAGCTTTGGCGGGGCTGTATTCTTCCATGCACAGGTAAGTGCATCCAGCAACATTTGCTTTTTGATCTTTTTCAGGTCAAAAAAAGTTGCCCCTTTTTTACCCCAGCCACCTGGCACAGGAAAAATAATTTCCCTATCAAAAGAACAAAACACGGATTGATCAACTGCTGATAGTTTGATCATCATATAATTCTTATCTAAATGAAGAGTAGCAAAAATTTTATTCTTTACCCGGAAATCCGGAATATGAAAATGAGATCTCTCCTCTGCTTCTGGCAATGACAAGGCAGCCTTGCGTGCCGATTCTATGGTAACCATTTTATAACTCAAGAATTTTAAATACAGATTTTCTGACCTCATACAGATCTTTTGGTGTGTTGCAAAGTATAACGTAGAAAACATTTTTTGCAGGCACCCAAACATAATCGGCCCTGAAACCTCCTTGTGAACCAGTATGACCGATCAGTTTGTTGTTTTCAAAATTTGTCATAAACCAGCTTAGCCCTAATTCCGATGGATTGGAACCGCTCCAGTTTTTATGTTCGAATACTGTTCGTGATTTCTTTATCCAACCTCTATCTAAAAAAACAAATCGCTGAACAGCCTGCTCATACTTCCACAATTCTTCCACCGAACTCCAAACACCTCCATTGCCTGATGCGGGAAATGTTGGTTCCTCGCCATAATCTTTTTCTAAATAGTTTTTGCCATCATACCAATACGCATGACTTACCCCTGACTCAGGATATGGGCCATCTTGTATAACAGATATTTTCATACCGGCAGGTTTCATAATGTTTTTTTGGATATACTCCTGCCATTTCATTCCGCTAACTTTTTCTATTATCAAAGCCAGCCCGTTAAATGCAATATTGGAATAAGTATATCGTGAACCTGGTTCAAACTCAAGGCTATCGGCCTGGTAAACTGGTTCCCAGTTTCCTTCATCTTTTGCAGTCAGGTAAAACACACTATCCTCATTTATCTTTCTTAAGTTAGGCAAACCTGAAGTATGCGTAAGCATATGTTTCAGTTTTACCTTATGAGGGATCGTACTGTCTTTGAAATTGGGAAAATATTTATATAATTCATCATCAAGAAATAGTTTACCCTCATCTGCCAGTTTTAAAATTCCAAATGCAACGAAAGTTTTACTAATAGAGCCTACATTAAATAAAGTAGCCGGAGTAATGCCTTCTTTTGTTTTAATATCAGCAAGACCAAACCCTTTTGAGAAGATCGTTTTCCCATCTTTTGCAATGAGCACAGCCCCACCGGGTTCATCTTTTTTGAACAGGCTATCAAACAATTTATCCAGTTTGCTTTCAGTTGCCATTGGTTGCTGGCAGGAAGAAAGAAATAATAACATAGCAGAAAAAGTCAATGCGATCCTTATCATAATAGTTTTATTATTTTAAACATGTTTAAAATTGTTCAAATGTTTCTTGCAGCACACTCACAAAAGCTTTTCCAAGTTACTTAAATCATCCTGAAACAAAACCGCTCAGATAAACTGAATTTGATTTACCTTTTCTTTTTATTTATTTCCAAAATCAACGATTATGTCACCCGCCGCCAAATCAGTTTATTATTTTGGTTTCTACCTCTACCTCACAGGACTTACATTGATATTTGTTCCCAATCTTTTTTTAAAAACACTCCAGTTGCCCCAAACCAATGAAGTCTGGATACGTGTAGTTGGCGTACTTGTTTTCTGTATCGGTTATTATTATCATCGCACCGGGGCTGAAAATATCAAAGCAGTGCTAAAACATACTATCCCGACAAGAATATTCGTATGTATTGCTTTTACCGCATTTGCTGCGCTGGATTATGTATCGCCTGTCCTGGTTGTCTTTGGAGTTATAGATCTACTCGGCGCTTTATGGACGTGGACTACACTTAGAACAGAAAAAGCCTGATATGCCAGTGAGTTATCTCGTATATGGTTCTACAGGTTTATTGATCATAACAATGGTCATTTACCTGATCAATTCAAACAGGCGAAAGAAATAGCTGCTGCACGTCAGGCTGACCCTGCATTTCATCAAACATATTTTATCCCGGCTCCTGCTGTAAGTTTATTTGTATTGTCAACAGAGTTTATCTCATTTATCAAACAAAAAATTATCAGTCATGAAAAGTTTATTTAAAAAAACAACAGCCTGTTTTACACTGGCTTTTGCAGCCCTTAGTCTTTCATCATTTACTTCTCCTGCTGGCGGTGAGTGTTTTGAAATTTACCAGGATAGTAAGCTTGTACTACAGCGTTGTGGTAAAGACATCGAAAAAGTGCAAACCATCAGTCTCAGTAATACTGCAGGCAGCGAATTGACTGTAAAATACTTTCATTGCGGCCAGGCCGGTAAAGACCGTGTACTTGCTTTAAAAAGCAGCGATGGTATATTGCTGAAAGAATGGAAGTTTACCAACACATCAGATAATAACTACTCTATGAAATGCGGTGTTAAAGAGATCTTCAGTGTTAAGGTTGCTAATCAATCTGGTTTGAAGCTGTATTACACATCTGCCGAAAAACCGGAAGGTAAATTACTTGCTATCATTAATACTACAGGAAGCAAAACAACAGCGCCATAAATAATAAAGCGGGGACTGTAAGTTCCCGCTTTGCTTTTCCGATGCTATTTCTTTTCCAGATTCAGCAACTGAATATTCCTGAAATCAATCGGCTGCCCTTCGCTTTGCAAAGCAATATATCCATCCTTCAATAACTTTCCATCGATCTTAATAGCCGGATCAAAGTTTGCAACCACATTGCCCCCTATTTGTGGTTTTGAATATTGAAGTACAGTATCGCCATTAATGATATGAGAAACCAATGAATCTCCATAAACAACCAGTTCGGCTTTTACCCATTCATCTTTACCAAATGTTCGGGAAGAAGATGTAATGCAATGCCGCACATCGAGTACACCTTTGTATACAACATTTGTTCCTGGCGAGCACATACTCCCTGTAGGCCTTGATTTACCATCACCCAGCCCTGCATTGAACTGAAACTCGATTGAAATCGGCCAGTTCTGTTCTTTTAATATTGTAAAGGGACTTTGCGAATGAAACATTACACCACTATTTAAGTTGGCATAACTTGGTGCATCTTTTCTGAATTCGCCTGTAAAACGATATTCCAGTTTCAGTTTGTAATAGGAGTATGGTGTTTTATAAAATAAATGTCCAAATCGTTCATTAAAACTTTCATACTGGTCATAGCGGACTTTTATCATCCCCTCTTCCACCCGAAAAGTATTTCCATAATTATCTCCCGTTTCGTGATGATTGATCTTAACAACCCAATCATTAATATCCTTTCCGTTAAACAGATCAACCCAACCTTCTGCATCCGGATGATTTGTTTTTGCAAGTTTCTTATTACCCGTGCAGGAATTGATAAACAGAAATATCAGTAACCAATATTTGATCATTTTAAAAGTAGTTTAGTAAATTTTTCCAGTTCTGATAATTCAGCGGCCAAAAGCGTTTCATTATTATCAAATTTTGTTTTAAAAAATAAAACCCTTTTGTGCGCAGGATATTTTACAAGTAATGCATCTATCATTTTTCCTGCGGTTTCATTCTTTTCAAATAAAGGCCCCGCCTGTACCGGCGCAGTCGTTTTTGTTTTTTCATGCTTGCGTAAAATGATCGCTTCCAGTGTAGCCAGCTTTGCTGAAGGAATTGAATTTATCTTTTGCGCCTTTCCTAATAATCCTTGTAATTGTTTTTTGCTCAACCCGCCTCTCTCCTGGTATTGATGATACAGGCTTTGTGTAAACGATGATTCAGGCTGCACTTTCAGCACAGCTTCGAGAATGTCTTTAATGATATCAAGATCGGGTCTTATTCCTTTCACAAAATTGTTTTAATAAATATCAAATCTACGCCTTCAGTCAAAACCAAACCTCAATATTCTTTAAATTGCAGGATGCACCCTTTTGTTTTGTTCATGGCCATCCTGGCCGGCTTCATTTTATTTTCACTCATTTATTTTCAGCGGAAAAAGAAGCCGCCTTTAATAAAAAGTTTTCCCGATTCATTTCGTAAAATACTTAATGAACAGGTTCCTTTTTACCAGCAATTAAATGCAGAAAGAAAAAAAGAATTTGAAGACCGTATGATCAATTTTCTTTCACATGTAAAAATTACCGGCGTAAATACAACCGTGGAAGAAATGGACAAGGTCTTTGTTGCAGCCAGTGCTGTTATTCCCATTTTTGGTTTCAAAGAGTGGGAATATATAAACCTGAACGAAGTGTTATTATACCCTGATTCCTTCGGCGATGAGTTTGAGCAGGAAGGTCATCACCGCAATACACTCGGTATGGTTGGCAGCGGCGCTATGAATCATATGATGATACTTTCACAATATGAGCTGCGGCAGGCCTTCATCAACAAAACCGGTAAATCGAATGTGGCCATTCATGAGTTTGTACATTTAGTGGATAAAACAGATGGCGCCGTTGATGGCATCCCTGAATTTTTGCTTGAAAAAAAATATATTCTGCCCTGGCTAGATCTGATGCAGAAAAAAATCGAAGATATCATTGATGATAAATCAGACATCAACCCTTATGGAGCCACCAACCAGGCTGAATTCTTTGCAGTAGTCTCAGAATATTTTTTTGAACGACCCGATATGCTGAAATCAAAACACCCCGAACTGTATGACCTGCTTAAGAAAATATTTCATCCCCCCACTTAACAAAACACAACTTACTGTAACACCTGTATCAACAAATACTATAGTAAGTTGCGGAGCATAAAAAAATTAATCACTTTCTTCGAAGTGCAAATGCTGGTGATGGGCGCCAGCAGCTATATGCAATGCAAAAGCTGCTATGGCAGTATCTTTTAAAATATTTATTAAAGCAAGTTGCTTCATTTCTTTGTCACCTGCATCCATATAATTGGGCACATGGATGGTGATTATAAAAACAACAAGTATCAGAAATAACAGGTATCCCGTTATTTTCACAAACTTATTGGTGAGGAAAGAAATTCCCACTACTATAAAAACTGCACCGATAATATAAACCCAGTTAATGCCTCCAGGCAATGAGGCGGGGACGAATACAACCAGATCCCTTGGATACATAAAATGAAAAATACCAAAGCTGATGAGTACGATGGATAGCAAATAAATCGCTACCCTCGAAATAACGTGATAGCGTGTCATAAAATTGATTTTAGTATGTAAAAGATATGAAAATGGAATAGGATAAAAAAGGATTGCGTTCGTATATTTTCATAATGGTTAAACTTTTTCTTTCTCTGTCGCATTATTCAATGAACCGGCAAAGTCATTTTGGAGTAAGAAAATTAGAAATACACCTAGGAAGAATAGGCCATCGTTTTATCATTTTCCCCAATGAAAATCCTGTTTTAACCTGTCAGCTCATCATTTTTCTACTCGGGCTGGTAAGGAAATGTGAAAAACTGGTAGCACTAAAAACGGTGCAGAGATCAGGTTTGTACAGTCAAATAGCTGCTCCAGGGGCAAGCAATTATCACCCAGCCATCCTTCTTAACTCATGTGAACAGCATACAGAAGTTATAAGTATATAATCAATTGTGTTACCCCAAAAGCCTTGTTGGGTAAGGGTTTTCTTGTGAATCTTAGCCAATACATAACTGCCAATGTAATCTTTAAAAAAGCAAATTCATTTTCTATTTCAGTGAAATAACAAAGCTATATTCAACATAGCTCATAGGGCAACCGATAGCTTGCACCCTGCAAAAGCAGGTTTTCCAGAGGGAGAATGAGGATAAGAAAAATTATGAATTATATTTCTCTATTGTGAAAAACTCTATATTTGATTCCAGAAAAATAATGACATCCATTAAAATTCTAAATTAAAAACATTATGGCAACAAAGAAAAAAGCTAAAAAACCCGCAGCAAAAAAACCAGCTAAGAAAGCAGCTAAGAAAAAAGCAGCTCCAAAAAAGGCAGCTCCAAAAAAAGCAGCTAAGAAGCCAGCTAAGAAAAAAGCAGCTCGTAAACCTAACCCTGCCTTCATGAGACCACTTACTCCAAGTGCAGCATTGGCAGCAGTAGTTGGCAGTGCAGGATTACCCCGTACTGAAGTAGTAAAGAAAATGTGGGTTTACATTAAAGCAAAAGGTTTGCAGGATAAAGCAAACAGACGTATGATCAATGCTGATGACAAACTGAAACCAATTTTCGGTGGTAAATCACAGGTATCTATGTTTGATATGGCTAAGCACCTGGCGAAACACCTGAGCTAATAAACAGGCTTTCCAAAAAAAAATTACGGGCATCTTTTACAGATGCCCTTTTTGTTTTTAACCCAATTATCGATGCAACAATTTCCGGTCATCATTTTTTTTGATTGTTGTTCTGAAAAAATCTTAAGTTTAGTTCCCTTTAAATGATAAATGAAAGCCGCCATACCACCAGGTTTTCTTCTCTCGTTAAAAAGTTATCCGTTCCTTAATTATTCTTTTCATTTCAAATAATAAACTGCTATTACCATGAAAAAAAAATCTTTTGTGTCGCTGTTAATGGGTTTCGGTTGCCTGCAATTATCTGCACAGATAGATGCGGGCCTGTTTCGCTTCCCGGATGTATCGCAATCACAAATTGTTTTTACTTATGCCAACGATGTCTGGATTGCTCCTAAAGAAGGCGGTACAGCAATTAAACTAAGTTCGCCAGCCGGTGTGGAAAGTTTTCCTAAATTTTCTCCCGACGGAAAAACAATTGCTTTTTCCGGTAACTATGATGGTAATCTTGATGTGTATTCGATGCCGGCAAATGGTGGTGTGCCGCTGCGTTTAACACAACATGGCCTTCCCGATCGTATTGTTGATTGGGCACCTGATGGCAAACGCATTTTATTTGCATCAGGTCGCGAAGCAGGTCGTGAACGTTTCAACCAGTTTTTTACAATCTCATCTACCGGTGGCGCTGCGGAAAGAATGCAGTTAGCTTATGCAGAGTTCGGCAGCTATTCTCCTGATGGAAAACAAATGGCGGTTACTTTCCGTTCAACGGTTTTCAGAACATGGAAACGCTACCAGGGAGGTTTGAGTGCAGACATTCATATTTTCAACCTGAAAGATAACAGCTCAGAAAATATTTCAACAAAAACAGATTTTGCAGATGAATTACCAATGTGGCATGGCAATCATATTTATTTCATTACTGATCGTGGCCCCGAAGTGCGGATGAATCTTTGGCGTTATGATGTAAATAAAAAAACTTTTGAACAACTGACTAAATACACTGATTATGATGTGCACTGGCCTTCACTCGGGCCAGAAGATATCGTGTATGAAGCCGGCGGCAAACTGTATTTGTACAATCTTACTTCACAAAAAGCCAAAGAAGTAAAAATAAATGTGGTAACCGATAAAGCTGGCTTGAAACCCGGTAACGAAACAGTAGATAAATTGATTCAGCATGCAAGCATCAGTGCTGATGGTAACCGTGTATTAGTGGAAGCAAGAGGTGAAATATTTTCTGTGCCAGCTGAAAATGGTTTTGTAAAAAATCTCACCCGTTCTTCCGGTTATGCAGAACGAAATCCTGCCTGGTCACCTGACGGAACAACACTGGCTTACTGGAGCGACCAATCCGGCGAATATGAATTATGGACAATGGATCCTAGTAAAGAAAATTCAGCAAAGAAGCTGACTAACTACGGACCTGGCTTCCGTTATAATTTATTCTGGTCACCCGACAGTAAGAAGATCGCATTTATTGATAAAGCAATGCGGATAAAAGTGTATGATTTCAGCACTTCACAAACGTATGATGTTGATAAAGGTTTACGGATGAGCCATGGTCAGCTGGAAGGTTTCAGATGCGACTGGTCGCCTGACAGCCGCTGGCTTACTTACAGCCGCGACCTTGAAAATTATCACACCGCTATCTTCATTTATGATATGCAGAGTAAGAAAACTCAACTGGCAACAAGCGGGTATTACAACTGCAGTTCCCCTGCTTTTGATGCCGATGGTAAATATCTTTTCCTGCTTACCAATCAGAATTTTCAACCTAGTTACAGCAGCATTGATAATACTTTTATTTATCCAAATAGCGGGCAACCTGCATTCATAAGTTTAAAGAAAAGCACCCCATCATTGCTTAGCCCCAAGAATGATAAAGTGGAAATAAAAGTTTCAGAAGAGAATGTTGATACTGCAAAAAAGAAAGATGCAGCACCAGTTGCAGCTACCCCAAAACCAAAAGTTTCACCGGTCGAAATAGACTTTGACGGGTTTGAATCAAGACTTACAATTCTGCCTGTAAAGCCCGGTGTGTATGGAAATATTAATTCAGTCAAAGGAAAGATCATTTATCAAACATTTCCCAACACAGGCGCAGCAGATGGTAAGACTGCAATTAAGTATTTTGATATAGAAAAAAGAGAAGAGAAAACAATTATTGAAGAGGCTAACCGCTATTTGCTGGCTGCTGATGGTAAAAAAATACTGGCACTCCGTGGTAATACCAATACATGGGCTGTTATAAAGCCGGAAGAAAATCAAAAGTTTGAAAAACCTTTACGCATCAATGAAATGACAATGACAGTTAATCCTGTTCAGGAATGGAAGCAACTATTTATGGATACCTGGAGACTCGAAAGGGATTTCTTTTACGATGCAGGCATGCATGGTGTGGATTGGAATTTGGTGAAAGAACGTTACCTCAAAATGCTGGATGGAGCAACTTGCCGCGAAGAAGTAAATTTTGTATTGGGAGAAATGATCGGTGAGCTAAACTCATCACATACCTATCGTTCCGGCGGTGATGAAGAGCAGGCGAAGAGTGACCCTGTTGGTTATCTCGGCGTTAATTGGGCAGCAGAAGGCAATTATTATAAGATCGATAAAATTATTCGTACTGCTGCATGGGATGCAGAAGTACGTTCGCCACTTGATAGACCCGGTGTAGATGTAAAAGAGGGTAGTTATATTCTGGCCGTAAATGGAATTCCACTTACTACAGAACAGGAACCTTTTGCCGCATTCCAGGGATTAGCGAATAAAGCTGTAGAAATAACTTATAACAGCAAACCATCATGGGATGGTGCAAAAACGGTAGTTGTACAAACGATGAGTGATGAAGCCCGTCTCCGTAATCTTGCGTGGATAGAAAGCAACCGTAAACGAGTTGAAGAATCAAGCAATGGTGATATTGGTTATATCTATGTACCCAGCACTGGCGTAGATGGACAGAATGAACTGATGCGACAATTCAATGCACAATGGGATAAAAAAGCATTGGTAATTGATGAACGTTTTAATAGCGGTGGACAAATACCGGATCGTTTTATTGAGGTACTGAATCGTGAGCCCCTTGCATTCTGGTCTATTCGTGATGGTGAAGAATGGCCATGGCCGCCATTTGCACACTTTGGCCCCAAAGTAATGCTGATGAATGGATGGAGTGGTTCTGGTGGTGATGCATTCCCTGATTATTTCCGTAAAAAGAAATTAGGGCCATTGATTGGTACCAGAACATGGGGTGGTTTAATTGGCATTAGTGGTGTACCCGGATTGATAGATGGCGGCAGCATTACAGCGCCAACATTCAGAATGTATAATCCTGATGGAACCTGGTTCAAAGAAGGACATGGTGTTGATCCGGATATTGAAGTACCGGAGGATCTGACTTCAATGGCTAAAGGTGTTGATCCGCAACTGGAAAAAGCAATTGCTGAAGTAAAAGAACAAATGAAGACAAAAGGATTTACAAGGCCGAAAGCACCGCCTGTTGAGTTTAAAAAAGCATTTTAAATTAGAGCCACCCTCGGGTGGCTTTTTTATTTCAAATTCTTTTCATCCGGGTGATATGAATTATTATCTTCATCAATATGCTAACAAAATATCTTATCATCTCACTCCTTCTTGTTTCATCCGGTGTACATGCACAACCAAAAACAGATGCATTACTTAAAAATATTTTAGCGGCTGAACCTGATAGTTTGTTGCAATCTGTATTAAAGAACCCTGATATTTACCGGTATCAGATTATCTATACCGAGATAAACAGGGATAAAAAAAACAAGCCTTCTTTTAAAAACTATTATTACAATTATGATTCATTGCAGTATTTTAATCCTGCTTCAACTGTGAAAATGCCACTTGCTTTTCTATCTCTTGAAAAAATAAACTTACTCAAGAATGCAGGTGTAAATAAATACACAGCTATGCGATTTGACAGCGGATATTCAAAACAAACAGTTTTATATAAGGATAGCACAGCTAAAAATGGATTGCCATCTATTGCACAATTCATTCGCAAGGCATTCCTGGTAAGTGACAATGATGCTTATAACCGTATGTATGAGTTTATCGGGCAGGAAACTATTAACCGACGCCTGAATAATATGGGGTATCCTGACCTGCGGATTACCCGGCGGTTTATGCGAATGAATGCTGATGAAAACCGGCACACTAATCCAATAAGTTTTATAAACGAGGATGGTTCGACGATCTACCGTCAGGCAATGGCATTCAACACAGATTCATTTGATTTTAGTCATATAAATAAAATGGGAAATGCTTATCTAAATGCTGAGGATAGCCTGATCAATGGACCCATTGATTTTACAACAGCTAATAATGTTACTGTTCATCATCTGCAACAACTATTGCAATCTGTTTTATTTCCTAAATCAGTTCCTGAAAAGCAACGATTTTATTTATCCAAAGACGATTATAATTTTTTGTACCGTTATCTCTCACAATATCCTTCTGAAACAAGTTATCCTAAATATGATACCAGTACTTATTACGACAGCTATGTAAAATTCTTTTTCAAAGAAGGCGGACACAATATGCCCGACTATGTCCGTGTGTTTAATAAGGTAGGCTGGGCCTACGGCTGCCTCACGGATGTTTCGTATGTAGTGGATTTTAAAAACAAAGTTGAATTCATGCTTACTGCAATCATTTATGTAAACAGTGACGGAGTGTTGAATGATAATAAATATGATTATGAAACAATCGGTTGGCCTTTTCTGTACAAGCTGGGACAAACGATCTATAAATATGAATTGAATCGACCCCGAAAAAATGTCCCAGATCTTTCACAGTTTAATATGCACTATGAAAAAAGAAAGGAAGACAACCGTCCGGCAATAAAAGATGCTGATAACTGATCCCT
This sequence comes from Bacteroidota bacterium, assembly GCA_005882315.1. Classification (NCBI taxonomy): domain Bacteria; kingdom Pseudomonadati; phylum Bacteroidota; species Bacteroidota bacterium. Next base: position 58,401 of record VBAR01000005.1, on the reverse strand, counting down.
TAATCTGAAACTTTATTCCGAGCCGGATATTCTTTAATTCCATCCTGATAACTCTCAATTTCATATCTGCGCTGGGTCATACTATTTCGTCTATTTACAGGTTAAATTTGAAATGAAGAAATTAAAACAATAACATTTTAAATAGACAATTATGAAAAACACATCTAAAATCCTGATTGCCATGGGAGCTGGTCTTGCAATTGGTGGTATACTGGGCGTTTTATTTGCACCTGACAAAGGTTCTGAAACAAGAAAAAAAATTTCAGACACTGGCAAAAAACTTGCGGATAAAATTACCCGCAAAGTAAAATTGGGTAAAGAAAAGCTGGAAGAAGAATTGAGCAAAGTGAATGGTGAAATGGAAGAAGTTTAGTAAATTAAAATTCTAACGACAAAATTATGTCAGAAGAATTCAAAAAGATCGAATCATTGGTTGACCGGCTCAGGGAGTATGTAAACACCAGGGTTGCACAGGTAAAATTATCAGTAGCGGAAAAAATTTCGAAAGTGGCCGCTCTGATGATTGCCTTACTGATGGCAGCGCTGGTGTTTTTTTTATTTTTAGTATTAGCAAGTGTTGCTGGCGCCATTGCTATTGGTCAGCAATTGGATAATATGTGGCTTGGCTTTCTAATCATGGCTGGAATAATTTTATTTTTTGGAATATTTATATGGATTTTAAAAGATAAGCTGATCGGGGTACCGATCATGAATGCATTGGTAAAAGCCTTATTTGAAAAGGAAGAAGAAAAGGATGAAGAAAAATAAAAATATAAGAAATTTAGAGACTGAAAAACTCCGGCTCAGGGTAAAACAATTGGAGCTGGAAAAACAGATCCGCCGCGACTGGAAAGAATTAAAAGAAGATCTATCACCCCGCAACCTTATTGAGCATAAACTGGAGGCTTTTACAAATAAAAAAACAGGAGGCAGCCTTCTTTTTGACCTTATCAACTTTGGAGTAAGCCATTTTAGTAAACAGTTCTGAAAAAAATCATATTATATCCTAAGAATTGTAAATATAGCTGATAGCTTTGTTGAAATAATAGTGGTACATGCTGCATGAAAACTATGTTTATTACCCTGAGCAGTTAACCGGCGAAGAGCTGGATGCTTTTCTTGCCAGAGGGTGGTACCGTATGGGGCAAAGTATTTTCACCACTCATTTTATTTCTTTGCGTGATGAGGTTTACAGGGTTTATTGGTTCAGGTATGATCTGCAAAAACTGAAGCTGGGGAAATCTATCAAACGATTGATCAAACTAAACTCACAATTTCACGTCACTATTCGTCCATTTGAACTTTCAGAAGAACTTGAGCAGCTTTATTCACTGTATAAAACACATATTGATTTTGAAGCAGCGCAATCGATTCATTACTGGCTTCATGGCGATCAACCTATCAATGTATTCGATACTCATCTTGTTGAAGTAAGAGATAATGGTGTATTAGTTGCTGCAGGTGTATTTGATAAAGGTCACGAAAGCATTGCGGGTATCATGAATTTTTATCATCCGGATTATAAAAAATTCAGCCTGGGCAAATACCTGATGCTTATAAAGATCCAATATGCTTTACAGGCTGAAAAAAAACTGTATTATCCTGGTTATATCGTTCACAATTATCCCCGCTTCGATTATAAATTATTTGTGGATAGTAATGCTGCAGAAATTTATATCCCTGAACGGCAGGGATGGTTTCCTTATGATGCAGCTTTGCTGGAAGCCAATGAAGAAAAAACATAAAAAAGTCCTGTTACTTTCAACAGGACTTTGAAAAAAACATATAAGTATTATTTCTCTTACACAATCTGCGAAGAACGTATCACATTCAATGCACCACCAGCCTTAAACCATTCGATCTGCTGAGCATTATAAGAATGATTAGCTTGAATAGTTTCACTGCTTCCATCCGCATGATTGAGTACTACCTGCAATAGTTTACCAGGTCTAAAAGTTACCAAGCCTTCGATATCAATAGTATCGTCTTCAAGAATTTTATCGTAATCAGCTTTATCGGCAAATGTGAGTGCCAACATACCTTGTTTTTTCAGATTGGTTTCGTGTATGCGGGCAAAAGATTTAACCATTACTACACGAACACCTAAATGACGTGGTTCCATCGCTGCATGTTCTCTTGAGGAACCTTCACCGTAGTTCTCATCTCCTATTACGATTGTTCCAATACCTGCAGCTTTATAGACACGTTGTGTCGCAGGAACGGGACCATACTCCCCTGTAACCTGATTCTTTACCGTGTCAGTTTTTTCATTAAAAAAATTAACTGCACCAATCAGCATGTTATTACTGATATTATCGAGGTGACCACGGAACTTTAACCATGGTCCTGCCATACTTATATGATCAGTTGTACATTTTCCTTTTGCTTTAATAAGCAGTTTCAATCCTTTTATATCAATCCCTTCCCAGGCTGCAAAAGGATAAAGTAATTGTAAGCGTTTGCTGTCGGGGCTTACTTTCACAGATACTTTACTTCCATCTTCAGCCGGTGCCTGGTAGCCTGCATCTTCCACATCAAATCCTTTTGGAGGTAATTCAAACCCGGTTGGCTCAGCAAGCATCACTTCCTCGCCTTTTTCATTTTTCAGTTTATCAGTAAGCGGATTAAAAGCAATAGTTCCCGCCATTGCCAATGCTGTTACTATTTCAGGTGATGCCACGAATGCATGTGTGCTGGCAAGACCATCATTTCTTTTTGCAAAATTCCTGTTGAAAGATGTGATGATTGTGTTCTTACGATTAGGATCATCAATATGTCGTGCCCACTGACCAATACAAGGGCCGCATGCATTTGCCAATACAACACCTCCCGCATCTTCAAACTGTTTTATGAACCCGTCCCTTTCAATTGTAAAACGAACCAGTTCGCTTCCCGGAGTAATCGTGAATTCAGATTTTGTTTTTAATCCTTTATTCATCGCATCTTTTACAATAGAAGCCGAACGGCTGATATCTTCATAAGAAGAATTGGTGCAACTTCCGATCAATGCTACTTCCAGTTTTTCAGGCCAGCCATTTTCCTTCACGGCTTTTGCTATCTGTGAAATAGGCGTTGCGAGATCGGGAGTAAATGGTCCGTTAATATACGGCTCCAATTCATCAAGGTTTATTTCTATTACACGGTCAAAATATTTTTCCGGGTTAGCATATACTTCTGCATCACCGGTCAGATAATCTTTTATTTTATCAGCAGCAGCAGCAACTTCTGCTCGGCCTGTTGCTTTCAGGTAACGGTTCATACTTTCATCATACCCGAAAGTAGATGTCGTTGCGCCAATCTCTGCACCCATATTACAAATAGTTCCTTTACCTGTACAACTCATGCTTTCAGCTCCTTCACCGAAATATTCAACAATTGCATTTGTACCTCCTTTTACTGTAAGGATACCTGCTACTTTAAGAATTACATCTTTAGCAGAAGTCCATCCACTCATTTTGCCTGTAAGCTTCACCCCTATTAATTTCGGCATTAATAACTCCCAGCTAAGGCCCGCCATCACATCACATGCATCGGCACCGCCAACACCAATTGCAATCATTCCTAAACCGCCTGCATTAACAGTGTGACTGTCGGTACCGATCATCATTCCACCCGGGAATGCATAGTTTTCCAATACAACCTGGTGAATAATACCAGCCCCTGCTTTCCAGAAACCAATTCCATATTTGTTGGAAATGGAACCAAGAAAATCATATACTTCACGATTTGTTTCTATAGCCAGGGCAAGATCCTTTTTAGCACCGATCTTAGCCTGTATAAGGTGATCGCAATGGACTGTTGATGGCACTGCAACTCTTTTACGACCAGTCGTATCAAACTGTAATAATGCCATTTGTGCCGTTGCATCCTGCATAGCTACTCTATCAGGTGCAAAATCAACATAGGCTTTCCCTCTTTCAAAATCTGTTACTGCCAGGTCTTTCCAAAGATGAGAAAATAGAATTTTTTCTGACAATGTAAGAGGGCGGCCCAATGCTTTGCGGGCAGCATCTATTTTGGCCGGCATTTCACTATAAGCTTTTTTGATAAGATCGAGATCGAATACCATGAGGAATGAATTTGAAAATTTGAAAATGTGATTAATGTGCAGATTTGCGAACTTGCAGATGTGCGGATGAGACAAGTTGGTCAAAACAAACCAATTAATCCGCACATTCGCACATTAACCAATCCACACATTCGAGTCGCGAATTTACGGAATGTGGATTGTTTTTCCGGCGATGCGGTTGGAGGATTTTCTATTATTTTCTAAATTAGCAATATGAACCGATTCAAAAGCTTTGTAGAATGGAATGCCTTTGGGGTTTGTTCGGCTATTGGCAATCGCCTAGGCATTGCAACCACCAAGATCCGGCAGTATTTTATTTACCTCTCTTTACTTACAATGGGCTCGCCGGTCATCATCTATCTTATTCTTGCTTTCTGGAGAAATATGCGGAAATATATCTGGGCCGCAAAACGAAATCCCTGGTATTATTTATAAAAAAGCCTGCAGATATTTTCTACAGGCCCTGAAATATTTTAAACAGATTTTTAAATAACCGTCTTCTTTGTACTTGTCAGTGTCTTTTTTATATCACTCAGATCAGTCAGTATTTTAAAACCCACTTCATCACCCTCATGAAAAACGGCAATGGTCAGGTCTTTAAAATCTTTAGCAGAAAAAGTTGAGCTGCTTCCTTTATATTTTATAGTGCCGCTGATATTTGTCAAAACACCATCATTAAAATTCTTATCGGTGAATTTCAGCTCATAACCCTTTTCCTTCATCTTAGTTATCAGGTTCTCCAACTCTTTCTCTGTTGTATTCTTTGTGATATTGATCACTATATCGAAATCTATTAAAACCGCAGTTACCGGAGTAACTGTTGTAACTACATCAGTTTTTAAATTCGTTACTATAGGCGAAGAAACAGTCGTTGCCAGTTTTGCATTCATAATATTATCATTAGCAATCTTCACATTTACATTTGTGCTGGTCACATTAATTGCATTAATATTATTATTTGCAACAAGGTTAGATTTTAAAGTAGTTGCTAAAACTGATGTGATCTTTGTATTGATATTACTATTAACTGATGTGGTTATATCAGAAACTATAATGGGATCACCATATTTTTCAATGAATTGTTTTTTCTCCTTTTCATTTTTCAAATCGAAAACTTCTTGAGTACCATCTTTTGATTTTACAGTCATTACATTATTGTTTAAATCAAAATCTGCAGTCACACCGTTTTTTGGTTTTACTCCAATAACTTTTGTTGGTGGTGTTGCAGGTGCTGCAGGTGTTGCTGGTGCTGCTGGCATTGCTGGCTGAGCCGGTACTGGAGCCGGAGATGGCATTGGTAAAGCACCATACTTATCTTCAGCCTTTTTTCTCTCAGCATCATTATCTATTTTATATTCCTCCGAAGTCCCATTTTTCTTATTTATATGTACAATGGCAACGGTATTATCAAGGTGATAAACCCATCCCACATCTTTTACATCAGTGTTTCTTTTCAGAAAGTCGCTTACAGTATTTATTTCTGCTTTCTTTGGCTCGCCAGGTTTAGACGGATCTTTAGGTGGCGGCGGTGGAGGAATTTCGCCATACAAATTCTTATAGTAATCAGGCTTTTTATTCCATGTTGTAAGAAGCAACCGTTTTACTTCCTTTTTGTTTTTGTCTTTTATCACCACTTCACATTCGCCGGATTTATCTTTTATGTTAATGATATAACCTTTGCTATTCGGACTCTTTACTTCAGGAACTGTATCCCTGGTAATTGCTTCACTGGTTTTAAAAGGCGGCTGATCCTGATCCTGGTTTTCAAAAACATCAATTTTATCTCTGAATGCAAGTAATAACACTGCGGTAGCTGGCAGCAAAAACAACAACCGCAGCAATTGTCGTTTTGCACTTTTTGTTTTGTTCATCATGGCTATACGTTTTTTTAATGAAGAAAAATTAAACTGGGTAGCTATACTAAATTGACTGTTGCCAATTACTTTCAGCAACAGGTATTGATATTGTTTTTTGTCAATGCCATTTTCAACAACTTTATTATCGGCAATGAACTCAAGATTCTGGCGAATGGATTTTTTAAGCAACCAGGCAAAGGGATTATACCAGTTAATTATACAAAGCAACTCCACCCAGATAATATCGATCGTATGCTTTTGTCTTACATGCACAAATTCATGACGAACTATTTCTTCTAATTCCTCTGAAGTATGCTGGCTGCAATTGATAAAAACAGCATTTCCAAAAGAAAAAGGAATAATACTTTCATCGACCTGGTAAATTTTTATGCCCCCATCAGAGATCAGCTCTGCTTTGTTCCTGATGCGGATAAAAGAGATATAGCGCATAAGAAACCGGATTAGCAATATTGCGGCTCCCGTCATTAATGCAAATGCTGCCCAATCCCATTTATCATAGTTAGTTGACCAGATGGGTATGGGACACTGAGATGCCTCTTCCAAAGCAATAGTATATTGTCGAACAGAAGGAATTAATTGTATAAGATCATTCCCTGGATCGTTACTGTTTCCTACAATTGATGAGACATTAATAAAAGGAATAAAAAAAGAGATCAGGGTATAACCCACCAGGTACCAACGGTTGGAATTATAAAATGTAAGCCTGCGTAATACAAACTGGTAAAATAGCCATACTACAGCGAGGCTGATGGAAAGCTTGATCAAATAACTGATTAAGTCATGCATAAGTTCCGGTTAATGGTTTATATGTTTCCTTTTTCAATCATCGTAATTATTTCTTTCAATTCTTTTGCGGAAAGCTTTTTTTGCTCCACAAAAAAGTTTACCAGCTCTTTGTAAGAGTTATCAAAATATTCCTTCACCACTTTACCCATGAACTTCTTTTTATAATCCTCTTCTGTTATCGCTGGTTTATACAAATAGGCATTCCCTACAAGCCGGCTGGTGAGATAGCCTTTCTTTTCAAGGTTTTTAATAGTAGAAGCTACAGTAGTGTAAGGCAGCGCCTCATCCAAATGATCCATAAAGGATTTTACATTGCCTTCGCCGGTACGCCATACGGCTTGCATGGTTTCTTCTTCGGTATGTGTAAGTTTTTCCATATCTACGAAATTTTCGTAAAGCTACGGTAATTTCGTAGAGTTCCAAATTTATTTTGCAGGAATTTGTTAAAAGGAAATAAAGAGTCAGTTTACAATAACTGTATCCGTTTTAAATAACAGGTTCTGATTATAAAAATGCAGGTAATATGTTCCTCGTACTGCTGGTGTAAGTAAAATTGAATTGGTTGAATTATAAATGGCTTGCGCACAATTTGTGCTTTTGCATGGTATTGTTCCTTTTACTTTTATGAAGTATTTAAACTGATAAACCGTGCCAGATGGAGTTGGTTGTTGTGTGATCTCCATACCAGAAAACCTGTAACATAAATCAGGTCCGTAACTATTAATAGTACTTGTAATGCCTTGATCAAGAATAGCTGCAGCAGGTGTATTTGTTGAACTAATGGTTAAATAAGTATCACATAGCTCCTGGTCATTTTTCTTACAACTAAAAATCAATGAAACAATTAGTGCAATTGATAATATTTGTTTCATAAGCAACTTTAATAACCCTGACAAGAGTTTAAAGAATTCCGTTGCATCAGATAAGTTCCTTCACTTTTGCTACCACTGCATCCACTTCTTCTTTAGTATTATGTTTACTAAAAGAAAAACGAACGGCTACCCTATTAGGGTCATTATTAATAGCCCTGATAACATGGCTACCAACATCAGCGCCGCTGCTACAGGCACTGCCACCAGATACACAGATATTATTCATATCAAGATTAAATAATATCATTTCTGATTTTTCATTCTTAGGGAATGAAGCATTGAGGACTGTATATAAACTTTTACCTAAATAATCGCCATTGAAATGAACAGTCGGAATATTTGATTCCAGTTGCCCGATCATGTAAGTCTTTAAGGATTGAACGTATGCAGCATCTTTTTCCATTGCAGCATCAGCAAGCTGTAATGCTTTAGCAAAACCAACTATGCCATACAAATTTTCCGTACCAGCCCGCATATTACGTTCCTGGCCGCCACCATAAATAATGGGTTTGATCTTTATATTATCGTTGATATATAAAATTCCAACTCCTTTCGGGCCATGAAATTTATGCCCCGCTCCCGTTGCAAAATGCACCGGCTTGCTACGCAGATCAATTTTATAATGGCCAACTGTCTGCACCGTATCGCTATGAAAAATGGCATTGTATTTTTTACATATTTCTCCGGTTGCATAAATATCCAGCAGGTTTCCTATCTCGTTATTTGCATGCATCAAACTTACAAGACATCTTTCCTCATGAGATGCCAGCTGAGTTTCCAGGTCTTCAAGATCTATATGCCCGTTGGGTAAGAGTCTTACAAAACTACTTGTCACTACATCATCATGATCAAAATGTTCAACTGCATGTAATACTGCGTGATGTTCGATGGATGATGTAATGATATGACGACAACCCAGGTCATGTATAGCTGAAGAGATAGCCATATTATCACTTTCTGTTCCACCACTTGTAAAAAATATTTCACCCGGATGAGCATTCAGAATTTTTGCCACGGTTTTCCTTGCATTCTCAATTGCCAGCCTCGATTCACGACCGTATGAATAAATTGAAGATGGATTACCAAAATGAGTTGTCATATAGGGCAGCATAGCTTCAAGCACCTCTTTATCAAGGGCTGTAGTGGCTGCATTATCAAAATAAATACGTTGCATGGGGTGCAAATATAATTATTCAGAATTGAGTGAAACAGGTTTTGTACCAACAGGCTTAAATGCCTGATTAACTATGCCATATGCAATATTTATTTTTCTGCGACCTGTAGAAAATCTAACTTAGAAAGATATAATTCAACTATGTACACAGAAGAACAAAACCATTGTCCGCATAAAAGCCGGCGTGGATTTCTGAAAAAATCAACAGCTATTGCAGCATTGGTCACCGCTTCACCGGTTTTGCTGAAAGCCGCAGAGAATGAAGAAAAGATAGCTTCCTACTTTGAAAAAATTCCATTACAACTGGAAATAAATGGTGTAGCACAAAATCTTTCCGTTGAACCGAGAGTAACCCTGCTTGATTTATTGAGGGAGCAATTGGGTTTAACAGGTACAAAAAAAGGTTGTGATCACGGCCAATGCGGAGCTTGTATGGTACATGTTGATGGTAAACGCATCAATTCATGCTTGTCACTTGCTGTAATGAATCAGGGAAAAAAAATTACGACCATCGAAGGGCTTGCAAAAGGAGATGATCTTCATCCTATGCAGGAAGCTTTTATGAAACATGACGGTTTCCAATGCGGTTATTGCACACCGGGACAGATCATGTCGGCGATAGGATGCATAAGAGAAGGTCATGCAAATACACCTGAAGAAATTCGTGAATACATGAGTGGTAATATCTGCCGCTGTGGTGCTTATCCAAATATCATTGATGCAATTATGGAAGTAAAAAAAGGAGGGCAAGCTGTATGATAAACTTTGAATATACAAGAGCCACAACTGCTAAAGCGGCAACAGATGCACGAATAAAAAATAGATCATCGCAGTTCATTGCCGGCGGCACCAACCTGGTTGACCTGATGAAAAAAGGTATAACAACACCCGATCGTTTGATCGATATAAATGCATTGCCATTAAAAGATATCAGCAGTGATGCAAAAGGCTTAAGCATTGGAGCATTAGTTCTGAACAGTGCAGCAGCTGAGCATGAACTGGTAAAAACAAAATATCCTTTATTAGCAATGGCTTTGAATGCTGGTGCCTCTGCCAGTTTGCGGAATATGGCAACTGTCGGCGGTAATATTATGCAGCGTACACGTTGCCCTTATTTTTATGATACAACGATGCCCTGCAATAAAAGAAAACCCGGAAGTGGTTGTGGTGCCATGGAAGGTTATAACCGGATGCATGCCATTTTTGGCGCCAGCTCTAAATGTATTGCTGTTCATCCGAGTGATATGTGTGTAGCACTAGCTGCATTAAATGCAACGGTGAATGTAAGTGGCCCGAATGGAGAAAGAAAAATTCCATTTGCAGATTTCCATCGCTTGCCGGGTGATACACCTGAACTGGATAATAATTTACAAACTGGCGAATTGATTATGTCCGTCAATGTACCGGTTAATAGTTTTAATAGATCATATTACCTGAAGGTACGTGACCGCTTATCCTATGCATTTGCATTGGTATCAATCGCAGTTGCATTGGAAGTAAAAGATGGAGTTATTAAATCAGCTTCTCTTGCAATGGGTGGCGTTGCACATAAACCATGGCGATTAACTGAGGTTGAAAAATTCTTAGTTGGTAAAAATATTTCGCAGGAAACTTTTGCTGAAGCTGCTACCCTGGCGTTGGCAGGAGCAAAAACATATGAGCATAACCAGTTTAAAATTAAATTGGGAAAAGCGGCTATCATAGAAGCATTAACCAAAGCAACGGCATAAACCCTCCCCTGCCCCTCCAAGGAGGGGATGCTGAGCTCAGCCCCAGCTTTCCGACGACCCTATGATTAATCGAAACAGATTGAATAATGAAACAAGCGTTGAAGTTCACGGTTACGCAAAACAATTGAGGACTCTTCCCCTCCCCCGGGAGGGGCGAATTAAGTGAAGTAACAAATTATAAACGACCGGGGTGGGTCAACACAAATGAGAAGAAAGATTATTCCATATAATCCGATACTGAAAGAAAGAGCAAAGTCTCTTAGAAAAAATATGACTTTCTCTGAAGTGAAATTGTGGAATGAAATAAAGAATGGGAAAATAAAAGGATATGATTTTGACAGGCAAAGACCAGTAGCCAACTATATATTGGATTTTTATTGTAAAGACCTCCAATTAGCGTTAGAAGTAGATGGTATTACGCATCATGATGAGGAAGTAATGCGAAAAGATAAAATAAGACAAGATGAGCTGGAAATGGTGGGAGTTAGTTTCTTACGTTTTAACGCATTGCTTGTGATAAATAAAGTCGAAGCAGCAGTAAGGGAAATAATACAATGGGTTGAAAAATATGAGGAACAGTATGGAGTGAATGAGTTTGTAAAACGAAAACGTGAAGCACTGGCCAATCCGGGACCAAGGAGAAGGAAACGTAAATGAACAAGTTTTAATAAAAAAGATTATGAATAATAACTACGAACAACTCCCCTTAGTAGAGGGGAAAATTGAAAACTCTGGACAAAACAATACTTCAGGTTGGTTTGCAGATGATGACCGTGTGGATGGATTGGCAAAAGTTACCGGCACAGCAAGATTTACGGCTGAGTTCAAATTAGCCGGTCTGGCCTATGGAGTTTTTGTAAACAGCACTATTGCAAAAGGATCGATCAGTAGCATTTATCTCAACGAAGCAAAAAATGCTCCCGGCGTTATTGATATTATTTATTATCTCAATTGCCCGGTTGTACCAGGCTACAAAGCAGCAGATCTTTCAAAGAACCCGAATGCAAGAGATTATTTTGGTTTGAAAGTTTTCTTCAACAATCTCATTGTTAGTAATGGTCAGCCCATAGCAATGGTGGTGGCTGATACTTTCGAAAGAGCAGTATATGCAGCATCGCTGGTACAAGTGGAATACAATAAAGAGGAACCCACAACAGATTTTGAAAAAAATAAATTCAACGATAAAATTTTAAAGCCCCGCGGCGAATACCTGCGCAAGGAAAAAGATGCCTGGAAAAATGCAGACGTAAAACTGGAAGAAGAATATACGATACCTATAGAAACGCATAACCCGATGGAAATGCATGCAACGATTGCATCATGGGAAGGCGATAAATTAACTGTGTATGATAAATCGCAGGGACCAAAAGGTGTGCAGAGTGAATTAGCAAGAATTTTTGGACTCGATGAAAAAAATGTAAAAGTGATCACTGAATTTGTGGGTGGTGCATTTGGTAGTAGTTTAAGAAGCTGGCCGCATGTACATGCAGCGGTTATAGCTTCGAAGAAATTAAACCGCCCGGTAAAATTGACATTGAATCGTGAACAAATGTTTACCATGGTAGGCTATCGTCCTTATAGCTGGCAAAAGATCGGGATCGGCGCAAGTAAAGATGGAAAGCTTACAGGTATAACGCATCATGCTGTGAGCAATACATCAACCTATGAAGACTTTACAGAAGGTATAGCAACTGTATCTCAGTATTTATATGAATGCCCCAATGTAAATACGAGTTATAAAATTTTACCGCTTGATATTAATACACCTACATGGATGCGTGGCCCCGGCCCTGCATCCGGATGTTTTGGTTTGGAAACTGCGATGGATGAACTGAGCTATAAATTAAACATTGATCCAATTGAATTACGTATTATCAATGATGCAGAAGTAAGTCCGCTGAATAAATTGCCATGGACCACTAAATACCTGAAAGAATGTTATGCACTCGGTAAAGAAAAGATCGGCTGGAGTAAACGACCTACCGTTCCCGGTACATTAAAAGAAGATGGAATGCTGGTTGGTTATGGAATGGCAGTGGGTATTTTCGGTGCTGGTCGTGGTGGTGCAACAGCAAAAGGAGTTTTGAGAAGTGATGGAAGTATATTGCTTCAAAGTGCAGTAAGTGATATGGGGCCGGGCACATCAACAGCGATGGTAAGAATTGGAAGTGAACAAATGGCGATTGATGACAGCAAAGTAAAATTTGAACTGGGCGATACTGATTTTCCTACCGGGCCAACACAGGGAGGATCAGGTTCTGCAACCACAGTTGGTTCTGCGGTAATTGCAGTATGCGATGCCATTAAGCAAACATTGAAAGAAATGGCAATTGAAAGTATTCCTGCTTTTAAAAATATAAAGGCTGATGACATCAAATATGAGAATGGCAAACTTGTTTCAGGATCAGCGTCTATTCATTTTACTGATCTGTTGAAACAAACAGGCAAACCAGAGATACAGGTTTCAAAAGCTTCTACCGGTTTTGCACAGCGGGATAAATATGTTACGAATTCTTTCTCTGTGCATTTTGTAAAACTGCATGTACATCCTGTAACCGGTGTGATAAAACTGAAACATATTGTATCAGTGGCTGATGCAGGAAAAATCATCAGTGAAAAAACGGCACGCAGCCAAATGGTAGGTGGTGCTGTTGGGGGTATTGGTATGGCAATGACAGAAGAAACATTGATGGATCATCGCTATGGCCGTTATATTAACAGCAATTTTGTGGACTATCATGTACCTGTACATGCTGATGTGCCACCAATGGATGTTTTATTTGTAAACAAGCCGGATAATATTATCAGCCCGACTGGTGCAAAAGGTATTGGCGAAATTGCTTTGGTTGGAGTTGCTCCTGCTATCTTAAATGCAGTTTATAATGCAACGGGAAAAAGAGTAAGGAATTTGCCGGTGACGCCGGATAAGTTGATTAGTTGATTTCGCAGATGTACTATCTAAAGTTTTTCAAAATTGAGTTGTAAAGGCGTAAATTTAAATGTCGTGGGCAATTTTAACATCCATCCAGCAAACAGACTTTCAGTCTCGAAAACCAAAACAAATGAAAAAGAATTTATTGACATTGACTGCTTGCTTAACTATTACCGTAGTTTACTGTCAAAATGGAGCTGAAAAAGAGTTAATCAAGAAATATGATTTACCCAGTAGCTTCTTCAGCCCAGCTTACAATGCTAAAGAATACATAGTAACCCATTATGACAGCATATCGAGGTCAAATGGAAAAAACATATTACCCCCAGAAGACTTAGTAATTAAATCAGCAACATTTTTTATGCGAAAAGAAATGTTTGATAAAGCCTATTGGTTACTCAGGATGAATATTGATAATTACCCTAATAACTATATATTATACCAGCAAATGGCAGATTATTATAAGGCCAAAGGAGATAAAGACAGATCATTTGTGTATTATTCAAAAGCATTAGTCGTAAAATATAAGGAACCCTCTTTATTTGCAGATTCATTAATAAAATTTGACACTGAAATCATCAAGGATTACGACCAGTTATCTAAAAATATTGGACGAAAGACTCCGCCGCCACAATATCTGGTAAGAAACATTGCAAACAATTTAATTCGGCTCAATAAGAAAGATAAGGCCATGATTCTATTTAAAATGAATTACGAAAATAATCCCGAAAATTCTACGGCGCTTGATGATATGGGGGATTATTACGAAAACCTTGGAGATAGTATAAAGGCCTTTGAATATTGGGCTAGGGCTGCTTCGGTTCAGAACAAACTGCCTGATAACTTTTTTAATGCGTCTTTCAATCCTGTGAATTATTTAAACTCTTTCTATTCAAAACAACCTGGAGTTTCCGGAGAAAAGACCTTCCCCCCGGAGCAATTAGTTAATTGGCTTGGGTATGTTTTTTTATCCGGGAAAATGTTTGATAAAGCTGAAATGCTTTTTAAACTGAATATTGAGAACTATCCCAAAAGCAGTAATGTATTTGACAGTATGGCTGATTATTATGAAGCAACGGGAAATAAAGAAAAGGAAAATGAATTTCGTCAACAATTCGAAAAACTAAAACCTAAAAACTCATCAACACAGCAGAACTCACCGAGAGAAGTGATTGCTGATACAGCTTTTGATACTCAAGTCGCAGTGCCCATTTGTCAAATTAATTGTCCGGTTATTTTATTTGATGAAGCACATAATAATTATCATAAAGCTACAGGACGTTATAAACCATTTGCCCGCCTGATGGAAAATGATGGATTCAGAGTAATACGAAGCTTGACTCCTTTTACAAAAGAATTGCTGGGACAGGCAAATGTTGTAGTAATTGCAAGCCCGGGTGCAATTAATGTTGCTGAGATACAGATTTTGAAAGATTGGATTCAACAAGGTGGATCCTTACTTGCGATTACAGACCATGATAATTTTACGATTGATGAGTTATTATATTCCGTAGGTGCAGAGACACAGGAAATAAGTATTACCCTTGATTCACTTCATAGCAGCAGGTATCGGCCAGATGGTGTGACAATTAATCCAGGAAGTATTTATTTCTCTGAAACTGATAGGTCGTTGGGAAATCATTCAATACTTCGTGGTAGGAATGATTCGGAGAAAATAAAACGGGTACAAACGTTTGCCGGAAGGACTGTTGTTGGCCCAGACGGGAGCTCAGCACTTTTACCATTAAGTGAATCTGCAATTGATTTTATGGTTGTAGATCCGGCACAACCTAATATTTCAAGAGTCGCGATAAAAACAAAAGGTTTACGGACACATGGGGTAGCATTTAATTTTGGAAAAGGAAAAGTGGTA
The DNA here is from genome assembly GCA_005882315.1 of Bacteroidota bacterium. Lineage (NCBI taxonomy): Bacteria > Pseudomonadati > Bacteroidota > Bacteroidota bacterium. The sequence goes on along the minus strand of VBAR01000005.1, from coordinate 43,088 downwards.
GTACTTGGTGAGGCCGCCATGATAACAGCCCAGCTTTGGCCTCCGAATTACACTCCGGATGCAGGAATGAATGTTCCCGGTTCAGATAATAAACAGTTTGCTTTGAATATTATGAGATGGCTGACAGGTTATTTAAAATAGACTATCATTTGACTTATTACAGACATGCTTTAGGTTCTGAAAAGCACAGTTGCTTACATAAACTCCTTAATATCCCTCATGATCTGCAGAGCAATGTTATTAGCAGTTGTTTCAAAATCACTTTCTGAATAAATGCGGATGATAGGTTCGGTGTTGGATGGACGCAGATGAACCCAGTCTTTGTCAAATTCTATTTTCAATCCATCTTCGGTATTGAGCGGTTGCTTTTTGTATTTCTTTTTTATTTTTTCAAAAATGGCTTTCAGGTCAATGCCATTTTCCAGTTCTATTTTATTCTTGCTGATAAAATAATCAGGATAATTGCTGCGCAATGATTTGATCCCTTTTTTATGATTGGCCAAATGACTTAAAAATAAACCGATACCGATCAAAGCATCACGGCCGTAATGGAAATCGGGAACTATGATACCGCCATTACCTTCACCGCCAATTACTGCATTCACTTCTTTCATCTTCTTTACCACATTCACTTCTCCCACCGCTGATGGAAAATATTCGCCGCCGTTTTTCAACGTAATTTCTTTCAGCGATTTGGTGCTACTCATATTGCTTACGGTGTTCCCCTGTTTTTTACCCAGGATATAATCAGCAACTGCGACCAATGTATATTCTTCTCCAAACATGCTTCCGTCCTCACATACAAAACAAAGACGATCAACATCCGGGTCAACAGCGATACCCAGATCAGCTTTATTTTTTACTACTTCATTACTTAATTCCCTTAAATGTTCAGGCAATGGCTCCGGATTATGTGCAAATTTTCCATTTACTTCTCCGTTCAGCACTATCACTTCATTTACACCCAATGCTTTTAATAACGCCGGAACATATGTAGCCCCGGTAGAATTAATTGCATCGACTACGACTTTAAACTCTTTTTTAGCAATTGCTTTCGCATTTACCAACGGGTATTTTAAAATAGCATCAATATGCTTTTGCAGATAAGTTTCATCAGTAGTAACTGCTCCAAGTCTTTCAACTGAATTAAAAACAAATTTCTCTTTTGATGCAAGCTCTAAAACTTTTGCACCGATCTCAGCTGAAATAAATTCTCCTTCGTTATTCAACAATTTCAATGCATTCCATTCTCTCGGGTTATGGCTGGCTGTAAGAATAATTCCGCCATCAGCATTTTCCATTTTTACTGCGATCTCAACTGTTGGTGTTGTAGATAATCCCAGGTCAATTACATCAATGCCCAATCCTGTAAGTGTACTTACGACAAGGTCACGAACCATTGCTCCGCTGATGCGGCCATCACGTCCAATTACAATTTTTGCTTTTGATTTACCCGCAGCGATGATAGTGCCGAAGGCTGCAGCAAATTTTACAATATCAACAGGTGTGAGATTATCACCGGGTACTCCCCCGATCGTGCCTCTTATTCCGGAAATGCTTTTTATCAGTGCCAAGATCTTGTGTTTATGGTTCGGACGGCAAAAATACGTAAAACAGGGTTGACATAAATGTTATGTATTACACTAATTAAAAACAATACAGTCAATATTTATCCGCATCATTTGAGTAACCCCTGGCTAACTTACATTTGCTTATGGCTCAAACAGCATGGTACTCAGAATGGTTTAACTCCCCTTTTTATCATAAACTCTATTTTGACAGGGATGAAAAAGAAGCTGCCGCATTTATTAAAAAACTCCTGGAACATCTTTCCCCTTTACCTAACAGCCGAATGCTTGATGTAGCTTGTGGCAAAGGCCGGCATAGCAAAATACTAGCTTCTCTCGGCCACCAGGTTACTGGTATTGATATTTCACCTAACAGTATTGCTTTTGCAAAACAATTTCAAAATGACAGGCTGGAGTTTTATGTGCATGATATGCGGCTGCCGTTCTATATCAACTATTTTAATTATGCTTTTAATTTCTTTACCAGTTTCGGTTTTTTTAAAACAAGACGAGAACATGATGATTCCATCCGCACAATTGTAAAAAGTTTAAAGCCCGGTGCTGTGTTTGTGATAGATTACCTGAATGTGCATTATTCAGAAGATCATTTAGTACATAATGAAGTAAAAAAAATTGACGGTACAACTTATACTATTCACCGCTGGGATGATGAAGCCCATTTTTACAAAAAAATAATAGCAGAAGATGTTGCACTCAGCAAACCGCTGGAATATACTGAGCAGGTAGCTAAATTTTCTTTAGGTGATTTTAATGATATGCTCAGTTACCAGGGCATGCAAGTGAAAGAAGTGTTTGGCGATTATGAATTGAATGCCTATGATGTAAGGAAAACGCCGAGGCTGATCCTTATTGCAGAAAAGTCTAGATAGTAAAATGATATTGTGATATTGTTACTACAGACTCCTGACTCCCGACTACTAACTCCTCATTCCTTCTTATTATTCATGATCATCCACCTGGCTGTTTCATAAAATGCAGATGTGAAAATTGAAAGCTTTTCCCGGATCGAATCCTGTTGTGGTTTTGAATACCTGAGTGCATTAGTTGTAAATGGAATTAATTGTTCATCAGGAAATTCAAGATTCTTCGTAAAATAAAAATCATCTGTCACCATTCCGATCCTGCCTGATGTATTGGTTGTAAATGCAAAGTTTTTTCTTTTGGTTGAATCCAGCAAATCACGGCCCAGCGTTGTATTTACATAGGGCTGGTGTATCATGCCTGCAATGGTAGGCAATACATCGATCTGCGATACTACTTCTTTTCTTTTTTGCGGCTGTAACAGTTCCGGCGCATAAAACAAGAGGGGTACATGCATATCCGTAAGCCGCTGCTCAGTCCATGCTGCATGATAAATGGAAGTTGCATCACCGGCAACTCCATGATCACCGACAAAAACAAAAATGGTATTGTGAAAATAATTTTCTTTTTGTGCAGCTTCAATAAATTTCTGGAAGCAATAGTCGGAATACCGGAATGAATTGAATTCATTAACCGATTCAAATCCGTATTTCTTTAGCTGCAATTCATCAACCTGGATCTTTTTAAATGCCGAATCGACTTCAGGGATCATAAATGGCCGGTGGTTGTCGGCTGTTTGTACCAATGCAAAAAATGGTTTGGTTTGTTGTTTAAAAACATCATTTGCTTCGAGAAATAAATTCTTATCACTGATACCCCAAACATTCACTTTCGGTGATTTTAGTTTTCCTTCTGTATACTTCTGCAAACCATGAATATTGTTCAGCAATCCATCAAAATTGCTGAACTCAGGATTTCCGCCAAGAAAATAAAATTTTTCATATCCTTCAAAATTATTGATGATAGTACGTTGCTGCACGGCTACTGAATCACGGGTGGAAAACTTGTAATTCTGCGCATCCGGGATGCCGGTTATCAGGGCAAATAAACCTCTTGCTGTGGAAAAATGCGGCGAAAAACATTTTTCAAAAAATACCCCGTTATTTCTCAGTGAATCAAAGAAAGGAGTTGTATTTAGCGGGTTGCCGCTCATACTGCTTTTATACATGCTGAAACTTTCACACATCACCAGTACAATGTTCGGCCTGCTTTCCAGTGAAGCGCTGCCAGGTAGTATCTGGCGTCGGTAATTCAATTCACCTTTTAAATTCAGTTGCATCCATTCTTCCATTACCGGTATTGCTTCTCTTGCTTTTATTGTATTGAATTCATGCTTGCGACCTTTGAGTGTACTGAAAAAATTTTGCAAGGGGTTAATGGCGATATAAGATTTAAAACTGTTTTTGAATTTAAAACTGTCGCTTCTTTTTAATGGCGGCCAGGATAGAGAACCATAAATGAACAATCCCATTATCAATGCAGCAATAAAAAAATATTTCCTCCTATAAGGAATTCCTTTACCATCTGTTGATCTGATCACCTGCCAGTGACTTTTATGATACATCCAGCGGAAAAGCATTACAGCTACTATCAAACCCAGTATCATCCAGATAAGCGGATAAGTTTGCCACATCATTTGCAATGAGATCTTTGGGTCTTCTACAAAATTCATGGCCTTGGCATCCAGCGGTTCAAGATTATAAGAAAAACTGCCAAAGCTTGCAGCAAAAAAGAAGAACAAAATAAAAGTGATGATAGCAAGATACCATGTCCACCATTTTTTATTTTGAGAAGAATAAAATGGTGACATTTCTGGCCGCATGCTGACCAGTATGATCGGGAACATGACGATGGATATCCAGCGTAGATCATACCGCAATCCCATGAACAAAGAAGGCAGAATATCATTAAAAGAAATAGTGGCGGGTTTGAAAGCAAAAAAAGTGATTAGTCGGTAAAGAGTGAAGATGAATAAAAAGATCAGGAACAGGTTGAGCACCCATAAAATTGTTTTTGGTATCCTGAACCGTGAAAACATCTGCCGTTTGATTTTTTTTATGAAGAATGCAAAGTAAAACTAATTCAGCTGTATCTGCAATGAGTATTAGACCACCTTTAACATTACTGTGTTACATTTGCGCCATAGAAAATGCTATTGAATATTGTAAATACCCTGGTAGATGCTGACCGTTGGCTGTTTAAAAAAATAAACAGTGACTGGGTGAATGATTTCTTTGATGCTGTTTTTCCTTTTCTAAGAGAAGGTAATCACTGGCTGCCGGTTTATGTATTTCTCTTCTTTTTCGTTACTCTGAATTTTAAAAACGGTTGGTGGTGGGTGGTTTTTTATATCTGTACTGTTGCCATCACTGATTTAACCGGCACTAATTTATTTAAACATAGAATTGAACGTTTGCGTCCTTGCTCAGATCCTGATTTTATGGACCAAGTCCGTCTTATTCTCGATCATTGTGCCGGGGGTTATAGTTTCATTTCAAATCATGCTGCTAATCATTTTGGCATGGCTGCATTCACTTATCTCAGTTTCAGAAAAACATTCAATAGTCCTTACCTGCGCCTGATTTTTTTATGGCCCTTGTTGGTATCTTATGCCCAGGTATATGCCGGCATACACTATCCTACTGATGTTTTTTGTGGTGGCCTTTGGGGCTTACTGATCGGTTCATTGGTAGCACAGTTTTTCAATAAGCGCTACGGAATCGCTATCTTCGATAATCAACTTAAAGCATAGATGGAAATCTTCATATTACTCGTTCTTATTTTTATCAACGGATTATTTGTAATGAGTGAAATAGCCCTGGTATCGGTTCGAAAATCCAGGCTGGAAAGCATGGCCGAAAAAGGAGATGAAAAAGCAAGAAAGGCCCTCGAACTTTCCAATAATCCGGAAGTTTTTTTATCGGCTGCTCAAATCGGCATCACTTTAATTGCTATTCTTACGGGTGTGTACTCCGGTGACAGGTTCAGCGTTTACCTTATCCCTTTCTTTGAACAATTTGATTTTCTGAGATCCTATGCAGAAAATATTTCAATTGCGATCGTTGTAATCATTGTTACATTTCTTTCCATCATTTTTGGTGAATTGATACCTAAACAGATCGGGTTGCTGCGGGCAGAACGGATCTCAAAATTAGTAGCAGGCCCTATGCGAAATTTTGCAACAGTTACCCACCCGATAGTATGGTTGCTGAATAAGATAAGCACTTTATTCTTCCGCATTTTTAATATAAAGAAAAGTAAAGATGATGCAGTGACAGAAGAAGAGATAAAAACCCTTATCACAGAAGGAACCGAAGCAGGCACTATTGATGAAGCTGAACAGGAGATCATTGAAAGAGTGTTTCATCTCGGCGACCGTAACATCACTTCGCTTATGACACACCGCAGTGACATTATCTGGTTCAATCTTGACGACACTGAGGAGAAGATAAAAGAAAAGATCATCAAAGAACCACATTCGGTTTACCCGATTTGCGACAATGATATTGACGAATTAAAGGGCATTGTAACTATCAAAGATCTATATGTGGCAGATGATATGACACTGTTCAAAGAACTGATGAAACCCGCCATGTTTGTTCCAGAAAATAATTCTGCTTACCAGGTTTTGGAAAAATTTAAAGAATCAAAGGAGCATAGCTGTTTTATTGTGGACGAATACGGAACAGTATTAGGCATGATCACTTTGAATGACATACTGGAAGCAATTGTTGGTGAAATGCCGCAGCCTGATGTACCGGATTATGAAATACAGGAAAGAGAGGATGGATCTTTTCTTGTTGATGGACAAATACCTTTTTATGATTTTTTGGTTCGCTTTGATAAAACAGAATGGATGAACGAAGGTGAACATGAGTTTGATACGCTGGCGGGATTTATTTTGCATGAGCTTGAACGCATACCATCAACAGGCGACAAATTTGATTGGAAAGGTTTTACTATAGAAATTATTGATATGGATGGTCACCGCATTGACAAAGTGCTGATAAAAATAACAGAGGAGTTGAGAGAGGATATGGATGAGTGATTCTGGATAGTGGATACTGGATTCTTGATGCGGTAAACACTTCTACATCATAAAGTATTATTAATTTGAAGACTATTACCAGTATCCGATATCTAGCATCCAGCATCTAGAAACTAAACTCCGCATTCTTTACCGGGTAATCCAATTTGGTGCTCTTCCTGTTCCCGTTTACAATTACATGAACGATCTCCGTTTGGTCGTCGAACATATCATGCATTATAGAACTGATAATAGAAACTTTTTTAACTGAAGCAACATTATCGGCCTGTAAATAAGAAAAAACTACCACATCTTCTTTTTCATAACCTACAAAATTCAAAGGAATTATTTTTCCATCAATGGTTATCTGCAAATGTGATTTAAGGTATTCAAAGATCACCTTGTTATTATCCGAAACAGCTTTAGTGCTGGTGAGGTCAATTGTCTTTTTATTGTTCTTGCTTAAGATGCTTTCAAAGTCATCCCAGAAAGTTTTACAGGTTATTTCGAGGGTTTTATCTGTCCCATTATGTTCTATTTCTACCGTAGCGATATGGAGGGGATGTGCCTTATTTTCATTGATTTGAACAGCCGGTTTGCCCCCCATAAAAAGAAGCATTGAAAAGAAGGGGGTAAAACACCATTTATAGAGCATTATTGCCATTAGCCAAATTAAATTTTATTGGGACAAAAGTCTGCTTTATTTTGATGCCCGGTTAAGGATAGCTGTTAAAATTTTATGAGTGGTTTAGCCGGAATGGGTATCTATGAGTGATTTTTCCTTTTATTTTAAAATTGGCTGGGAACATATTGTCAGCTTTGACGCAATGGACCACCAGCTTTTTATTTTAGCGCTGGCCGCCATTTATGTCATTAAAGACTGGAAACAGGTATTAGTACTGGTAACTGCTTTTACAATTGGTCATTCGCTTACTTTATACCTTAGCGTAAAAGAACTGGTAACCGTAAGCAGTAAATGGGTTGAGTTTTTAATACCCTGTACAATTTTTATAACAGCCATTACCAATTTGTTTCAGAAAAAATTTACCCCACGTACCATCCGTATCAATTATTTTCTGGCCTTGTTCTTTGGCTTGATCCATGGTTTGGGTTTTGCAAATACGATTCGTATTGCACTGGCAAGTGATCAAAGTCTTGGATGGGGATTATTTGGATTTAATGTTGGATTGGAAGCCGGGCAAATTGTAATTGTGTTGATCATTTTGACGATAGCCACTTTGGTCATGGATGTATTTAAAGCTAACCGGAGAGAATGGGTGGTTTTTACTTCCGGTTGTGCATTTAGTGTTGCTGTAATTACTGCCATCGAAAGATGGCCATTATGATATCAATTTTTTAATTAATAAAAACCTGTAACAAAAATGAAACGTGTCTTTTTATTTATTGCTTTTGCTTTTGCAGTTTACAGTATTGGATTGTCCCAGGACATAAAGAACAATTCCAACAGTAACCATGCAAACAAATTTGAGCAATTAGGAACCATTCTGCCTACACCAAATGAATACCGCACAGCTAGCGGCGCCCCCGGCACTAAATACTGGCAGATGCGTGCAGACTATGACATTAAGTGTACACTGGACGAAGTAAACAACAAACTGACTGGTTCTGAAACCATCACTTATTTCAACAACTCACCTGATGTATTGAGTTATCTCTGGTTGCAACTGGACGAGAACCAGCACAGCACCGCTAACAATGCAAACTATCAAACCGGCAATCCGATGCAGCCGCAGGTGACTGATAAAATGCTGGATCGTTTTGACGAAAGAAAAAGCGATAATGGATATGGTTTTATGATCACTAAACTCACTGATATCATGGGTAAGCCGTTGAAATATGTGATCAACAAAACAATGATGAAAGTGGATCTGCCTACTCCGTTGAAGCCGGGTCAGAAAATTTCTTTTAACCTTGATTGGAATTATAAAATTGCTAACCGTGGAGATTTTCTCCGCTTTGGTGGTGCAAGAGGTGGTTATGAAAATTTTCCAGAAGATGGAAATAACAATTACACCATGACACAGTGGTACCCCCGCATGTGTAAATACGGTGATGAAATCGGATGGCAAAACCACCAGTTTACTGGTACGGGTGAGTTTACACTCAGCTTTGGAAACTTTAAAGTTCAGATGACCGTTCCTGCTGATCATGTGGTTGGTGGTACAGGTCTTTGTCAGAATTATGCACAGGTTTTATCACCTACGCAAATGGCAAGATGGACCAAAGCACAAAATGCTGCTGACCCGGTACAAATTGTAACACTGGATGAAGCATTGAATGCATCTAAAGTAAAAAGCAACAGCAAAACTAAAACATGGATATACAAAGCAGATAATGTTCGTGATTTTGCATGGACAAGTTCAAGAAGATTTGTATGGGATGCTATGGGTACAACGGTAGAAGGAAAAAAAGTAATGGCGATGAGTTATTATGCAAAAGAAGCTTATCCTATCTACAGTAAGATCTCAACAAAAGCAGTAGCACATACTATTAAAACCTATTCAAAATTTTCTATCCCTTATCCTTACCCCAGTGCAGTAAGTGTGGAAGGCAACCAGGGTATGGAATACCCGATGATCTCTTTCAACCCAGGTCGTGCTGAAAAAGATGGCTCTTATAATGAAGGACAAAAGAATGCAGCCATTTTCGTTATCATTCACGAAGTGGGGCATACATTTTTCCCAATGATCATTAACAGTGATGAAAGACAATGGACATGGATGGATGAAGGTTTGAACTCTTACATGCAATATCTCACCCAGGAATTGTGGGATAATAAATTTCCTTCAAGAGGAGGCCCGGCTTGGTCAATCACTGATTATATGAAATTGCCGAAAGAACAACTGGAGCCGATCATGACCAACAGTGAAAACATCAACAACTTTGGTGCAAATGCTTATGATAAAGTTGCTACCGGTTTAAATATTTTAAGAGAAACAATTGTAGGCCGTGAGTTATTTGACAATGCCTTCCGTGAGTATGCAAAACGCTGGGCATTCAAACATCCCACACCGGCTGACCTGTTCAGAACATTGGAAGATGCAACAGGTGAAGACCTTGACTGGTTCTGGAGAGGTTGGTTCTATGGTACCGATGCATGTGATATTTCAATTGACACTATTAAACATGCAAAAGCAGATGTTACAGCGATCCCAAATCAAACAAAAGATACAGTTGTATACCGTGCTTTACCAAAAGCACAGGTAACCCGTGATGATATTTCAAAAATGAGAAACCGCGAAGACAAGAATATTGTTTTTGAAACAGACAAGGATACCGCCCTCCGTGATTTTTATTGGAAATACGATCGTGAAATGGAAAAGTATGATACAGCGAAATATCCTGTAACTATAAAAGCACAAACTGAACAATTAGACCAGGAAGGCCAGAGCAAGTATGCTAATAAAAATATGTACGAGATCACTTTCAGCAATAAAGGTGGATTGATCATGCCGATCATTCTTGAGTGGACCTATAAGGATGGTACTAAAGAAATAGAAAGAATTCCTGCACAGGTTTGGCGCAAGAATGAAAACAAGGTGATCAAAACTTTTGTAAAGGATAAAGAAGTAGCATCTGTAAAACTGGATCCGTTTAATGAAACGGCTGACGTCAATACCGATAATAATACTTATGGCGACATTAAAGAGCCAAGTAAGTTCAAAGTATTCAAGCAAAAACAGAATGTAACTCCTGCCCCAGGCATCAACCCGATGCAGAAGGCAACCGAGAAAAAAGCGTTCTGATCTTTTTGATAGAGTTTGAAAAAATGCCATTGGTTTTGAAGCCAATGGCATTTTTTATTTCCATTTGGATAAACGGCAGCTTTCTGTATTCATTTTTCTGTTAGTTTTGGAAACATCCCTATTTCAGAATAAAAATTCACACAATGAAAAAACTTCTTTCTGTCATTTTCACAATGATGGCTGTTTCAGTTGTCATTTCTCAAAACACCCAAAATAATTCAGGCAGTAATCACGGTAATAAATTTGAACAAATGGGCGGCAGTTTTCCTACGCCTAATGAATACCGCACTGCAAGTGGTGCCCCAGGTCCTAAATACTGGCAACAGCGTTGCGACTACGACATTAAATGCGAACTGGACGAAAAAAACTTAAAGCTTAACGGTAGTGAAACCGTTACTTATTTCAACAACTCACCGGATGTGCTTGAATTTCTCTGGTTGCAACTTGACGAAAACCAGCATAGCAGTGTGAACAATGCAAATTACCAGTCGAGCAATGTAATGGACAGAAGGATTTCACCACAACAGATCGATAGAGCAAATGAAGGAACAAGTGATAACGGCTACGGTTTTAATATTCTGAAGCTGACTGATGCTCTTGGCAAAAATCTCAAATACGATGTCAATAAAACAATGATGCGGATTGAATTGCCTGCACCATTAAAGCCCGGTCAAAAATTTACTTTCAAACTCGATTGGAATTATAAAATATCTGATCGTTTGGGTCGTGGTGGCCGTGGTGGTTATGAATATTTCCCTGAAGATGGTAATCATGTTTTTACCATGGCACAATGGTATCCTCGTCTTTGTGTTTATAGCGATTTCCAGGGATGGCAAAATCATCAATTCACTGGTCGTGGAGAGTTTGCACTTACTTTCGGAAACTTTAAAGTTCAAATGACCGTACCTGCAGATCATGTTATCCTGGCAACTGGTGAAGGACAAAACTATGCAGCTGTATTAACACCTGCACAGCTTGCAAGATGGAATAAAGCACAAGTTTCAAAAGAGCCGGTAGAGGTAGTAACACTTGATGAGGCTAAAGCTGCAGAGAAACAAAAAAGCGACAAAAAGAAAACATGGATATTCAAGGCTGATAATGTTCGTGACTTTGCATGGGGCACATCACGTAAATTTATCTGGGATGCATTGGCAACAAAGGTCGAAGGGAAAAGAGTCATGTGTATGAGTGGCTATCCAAAAGAAGCTTATGGTTTGTACAGAAAATTTTCAAGTAAAGTAGTAGAACATACGATTCAAACTTATTCAAAGTTCACGATCCCTTATCCATATCCTGTTGCACAAAGTATTGAAGCATCAAGCGGAATGGAATATCCAATGATATGCTTTAATAATGGTCGTACTGAAAAAGATGGTACTTACAGCGAAGGAACTAAATACGGAATGATCGGTGTTGTTACACATGAAGTAGGTCATAATTTTTTCCCGATGATCATTAACAGCGATGAACGCCAATGGAGCTGGATGGATGAAGGCCTGAATACTTTTGTACAATTTCTTACTCAAGAGCTCTGGGATAATAAATACGCTAACAACCGCGGACCAGCAGCATTCATCACTGATTATATGAAGCTACCTAAAGATCAACTCGAACCTATTATGACCAACAGTGAGAATATTGTTCAATTTGGTCCTAATGCATATTCAAAACCCGCAACTGGTTTGAATATTCTCCGCGAAACAATCATGGGTAGAAAGAGTTTTGATTACGCATTTCAGAAATATGCAAAAAGATGGGCTTTCAAACACCCTGAACCGGCAGATTTCTTCCGTACAATGGAAGATGCAAGTGGCGAAGACCTTGATTGGTTCTGGAGAGGTTGGTTCTATAGCACAGAAGCTTGTGATATTTCGCTGGACAGCGTAAAGTATGCCAAGCCTGATCTGAGTTTTGTACCTGAAGCAACAAAAGAACAAACACAAAAACGCAGCATTGACAAACCCAGGCTTGTCCCGGATAATGATATTTCAAAAATGAGAAACCGGGAAGATAAAAGCATCACTTTCCAGACAGATGCTGATACAACCCTTCGTGATTTTTATTGGCGTTATGCAAGAGGTCTTGAACCTTATGATACAACACAATTCAGTGTTACCATTCCTGCCAGCAAACCTGAAACGTTGACGGATGAGGAAAAAACGAAATACGCCAATACAAATATGTATGAACTCACCTTCAGCAATAAAGGTGGCCTGGTAATGCCAATCATTTTGGAATGGACTTATAAAGATGGGACTAAAGAAGTAGAAAGAATACCTGCACAGGTATGGCGACTGAATGAAGGAAAAGTGGTAAAAACATTTATCAAGAATAAAGAAGTAGCTTCTGTAAAGTTGGATCCCTTTAAAGAAACGGCGGATATAAATCAGGATAACAATTCCTGGAATACAATTCCCGAGCCTTCCAAGTTTACTGTCTTCAAAGGAAGACAAGGTGGACCAAGAGGTGCTGGACCGGGCCAGGCAAATAACCCAATGCAGAAAGCAGGCGAGAAAAAAGCATTCTAAAATCCAAATTTCTAAATCAAAAGCGAAGGCTGATCAATTCAACCTTCGCTTTTTTATTATCTTTCCTGTCATGAAGAATTTTCTTTTATCCCTTACTGTACTATTCATTTTACAAAATTCTTTTGCAGGAACTGTTGACACTATCATCATCCGCAGCAACAGCATGCAAAAAGATATTAAATGCGTTGTTATAAAACCAGCTACTTATAAGAAGAAGAAAAAAAACACTTACCCAGTTGTATATCTCCTGCATGGATATAGTGGCTCTTACAACAACTGGATAAAACAAGAACCTGATCTTATAAAATATGCTGATGATTACCAGTTGATAATTGTTTGCCCTGATGGTGAATTCAGCAGTTGGTATATTGATAGCCCGGTTGACAGTACAATGAAATTTGAAACCTACGTTGGAAAAGAAATTCCTGAAGCCATTGATAAATTATACAGAACAATTCCGAATAGAAAAGCAAGAGCAGTAACCGGCCTGAGCATGGGTGGTCACGGTGGATTGTTTCTCGGCTTACGTCATTCAGATATTTTCGGTGCATGCGGTAGTATGAGTGGCGGAGTTGATCTTAGACCCTTTCCTAAAAACTGGCACCTGCTGAGAAGACTCGGAGACACTATTATTCATGCAGACAACTGGAAAAACTATTCTGTGATCAATGTGATTGATCAACATAAAGGCGATTCTTCAAAAATTATTTTCGATTGCGGCACTGAAGATTTCTTTTATGATGTAAACAAAGCACTACATGAAAAAATGCTGCGGTTAAAAATTCAGCATGATTATATTGAACGGCCTGGAAAACATGACTGGAATTATTGGCGGAATGCCGTGAAGTATCAACTACTCTTTTTCAAAACATATTTCGAAGGAAAGTAAAAAAGATAAAGTTACGATTCAACAATAAAACAATCCAGCATCTGGAATCTAGTATCCAACTCAATACCCCGTCTTTCCATCCCTTACCTTAACGCTCTTCTTACCGGAGTTTTTCTTTTCATACTCCATCATCTCGGCTGTTTTTTTCACCGATTTATTTCCCAGTGAGTCTGTAGTGGGCTTATATCCTTTGGTTACATCAATCGGTGTCAGGTCTTCGCCTTTACTGTTTTGTGCACCTTCTATTTTATCCAAAAAATATTTTTCATGTTTTGTTATCGTTCCAAACTGTGGGTCATAATAGGTCCATGTACCATGCTTCAATGAAAAACCTTCCAATTTTACAATAGCATATCTCAGTACCTTATCAGGATTATCCGGATCTGTTACCGGTACAGTATCCCATGGATTGTCAGGATTCACTGCTTTCCAGCTTTCCTCTCTCACTAAACCACCACCCAACAAAAAATACTGACAGATACCATCTTTATTTCCCCAACGATAATTTTCCTGGGCAATCTTATCACCCATTGGTGTGTAACGTCTCCAAGTACCAACTCTTTTATCATTTTCAAAATAACCCTCCTCTTCATAACCTTGTTCCCCACGCAATTCAGGCACTATCACCACCCATGGACCTTGCTTTTTGCCCTGCATATCAATGCGGTTTAATGTATCTCCCTTTGGACCAATCTTATAGTCTTTGTATTGGCCAAAACCATTTATAGAAATTAAAAGGGCAAGTAGAATAATGAATCGCATAGTTTAGTATGTTTGATGATATTAGATTTTTGTTTCCGGCTGCAGTAATTCTGCTCATCGTCTGTTGCGTCGCACTCTTTTACGTTCAGAACTTTGCTCAGCATTCTTCGGCCACACATGAATAACGCCAAAACACCTCGTTTATGCTTACGAAATTAATACAATTTTGCTGCTTCGTTTCAGTACTTGTTCTTAGTTTAACAACCTACTCACAGCCAGCCCCTACTTCTGGAGAAGAAAGACTGAAAACTATTCAACAGCGCAAGACTCTTGAACAGAATTCTTTAGTGAATAATGTTAAATTCCGCAATATCGGCCCAGTTACTATGAGTGGCCGTGTTGTTGATATTGAAGCTAACCCTGAAGACCCGACAGAATTTTATGCCGCCTATGCGAGTGGTGGTCTGTGGCATACCACCAACAATGGTCAATCATTTAATCCCATTTTCGATAGCGAAGATATTTTGACTATTGGCGACATTGCTGTTGATTGGAAAAACAAAACTATCTGGATCGGTACTGGTGAAGTAAACAGCAGCCGTTCTTCTTATGCTGGTATAGGCGTTTATAAAAGTTCAGACAATGGTAAGACATGGAGCTACCAGGGTTTACCTGAATCACATCATATCGGAAAAATCTTATTGCATCCGACTGATCCGAACACTATTTGGGTAGCAGCATTGGGTCATTTGTATTCTCCTAATAAAGACCGCGGTGTTTACAAAACAACAGACGGGGGAAAAACATGGAAACAAACTTTATTTGTTGATGATAATACTGGTGCAGTGGAAATGGATATTAATCCATCCAACCCGAAAGAAGTGTATGCAGCCGTTTGGTATAAAACAAGGCGTGCATGGCAATTTGAAGAAAGCGGAAAGACCAGCGGCATTTATAAAAGCAATGATGGCGGCGATACATGGCAATTTGTTTCCGGTCCCGGCTCAGGTTTTATGACCGGTGAAAAGATCGGACGTATTGGTCTGTGTGTATTTCCGAAAAACCCGAATATTGTTTATGCAATTGTAGATAACAATAATCCAAAACCTGATACAACACAGAAGAAAGCTGACTCGAGTTATAAAAAAGAATTTTTCAAATCCATTACAAAAGAACAATTCCTTGCATTAGAAACACGGTGGATCGATACATTTCTCCGCAAAAATTTCTTTCCGGCGAAATATACTGGTGCAGGTGTGAAAGAATTGGTGAAAACCGATAAAGTACCACCCACTGCACTATACGATTACCTCGACAGTGATGATGGTTTTCAGAATACAGGCATTTATGGTTGTGAAGTATACCGCAGCGATGATGCAGGAAAAACATGGAAGAAAACACATGATAAAGCCATTCCTACTTTCAATACATATGGCTATTACTTTGCAAAAATTTATACATCCTCTACTAATCCGGAGAATGTTTATATACTTGGCTTTAATGCGATGTACTCAAAAGATGGTGGAAAGAATTTTGTAAGCATTGATAAATCAGGTGTGCATGCAGATCATCATGCGTTGTGGGTAAACCCTAAACGTGATGGCCATATCATCAACGGAAATGACGGTGGCATCAATCTCTCGTATGATTATGGCGAGCATTGGTTTAAAGCCAATTCAATACCTGTCGGACAGTTTTATGGGATCACCACCGACAATGCAAGACCTTATAATGTTTATGGTGGTTTGCAGGATAATGGTGTATGGGTTTTTCCTTCTCAATCACCCCGCAATCCATTTGCTGGATCAGGTTTGGGTCAAACTGTTACAGCAGAAACAAGTATCGGTGGTGGTGATGGTATGCAGGTGCAGGTAGATCCAAGAGATAATGTTACCACTTACTCCGGTTCGCAGTTTGGCTCTTATGCAAGAACCAACCGGGTGACAAGAGAAAACACAAAACGAATTACTCCGAGGCATGAATTAGGTGATAAACCTTTGCGTTTTAACTGGCAGACGCCTATTTGGCTTAGCCAGCATAATCCTGATGTACTTTATTATGGTGCCAACCGTTTTTATCGTTCATTAAATAAAGCTGATACATTATTACCAATGACCCCGGATTTAACCAATGGCAGAAAACCGGGTAATGTACCTTATGGTACACTTACAACTATTCACGAATCACCTTTACAATTTGGATTGGTATATACAGGTTCGGATGATGGCAATATTCATATAACAAAAGACGGAGGATATAATTGGGAGCAGATAAACCAAACTGTAATAACTACACAGCCTTCTTCAAAAACAAAAGTAAAGACTATAACAGGAAAACCTCAAACTTCTCTCAAACTTCAAACAAACAATCTCTGGGTTAGCCGTGTTACTGCTTCTGGTCATAAAAATTCAAGAGTATATGTTTCATTGAACGGTTATCGCTTCGATAATTTTGCGCCGTATTTATATGTAAGTGAAGATTACGGACAATCTTGGACTACAATTGGAAAAGATCTGCCAAACGAACCCATCAATGTAATAAAAGAAGACCCGAAGTATGACAGCATATTGTATGTAGGAACAGATGGTGGATTGTATGTAAGCATTGATAAAGGAAATAATTTTATGTTATGGAATGCAGGTATGCCTAAATCCGTTCCGGTACATGACATAACAATACAACAAAGGGATAATGAAATTGTGATCGGCACACATGGCCGCAGTATTTATATTGCTAAGCTGGATGATGTGCAAAAATTATTAAAAGACCCTGAGTACAGGGTTAAGATGGCAAAGGAAAAAGATCTAAAGACAAAAGTAGATAGTAAAGGGAATGATATAAACTGACCTTACATCTATTACAAATAAAAATCCCCCCGGTCACGAAGAGCGGGGGGACAATTTCATTTCACAATTCCGGATAAACTGGTTTTCCTGTCTCAATGCACGGGTACTGCGCCTTCGACTAATACGGTTACTTTATTATTTAATACTTCGGTAAATCCACCCTGGATATCGAAGCTTTCTGTATGTGTTTTATCTTTTAGGATCTTCAGACGTCCCGGTTTCAATGCACTCACTAATGGCGCATGTCTGTCCAGCACTTCAAAACTTCCGCTGATGCCCGGCATCTGCACGCCGTACACTTCATCGCTGAAAACTTTTCTTTCTGGTGTAAGAATCTCTAGATTCATAGTTTTTAATACTTTTTATTTAGCCTCAGCCATCAATTTCTTACCTTTTTCAATTGCATCATCAATTGTACCTACCAGGTTGAATGCTGCTTCAGGATAGTCATCCACTTCACCATCCATGATCATGTTAAAACCACGGATCGTTTCTTCGATCGGAACGAGTACACCTTTCAAACCAGTAAATGCTTCAGCCACATGGAAAGGCTGAGAAAGGAAACGTTGTACTTTTCTTGCACGTTGTACAGTCATTTTATCATCGTCGCTCAATTCATCCATACCAAGGATAGCGATGATATCCTGTAATTCTTTATAACGCTGTAAGATCAGTTTAACACGGTTAGCACAATCGTAGTGCAGATCACCAACGATCTTAGGAGTAAGAATTCTTGATGTAGAATCCAGCGGGTCAACCGCAGGATAGATACCTAAGTCAGCGATCTTTCTTGACAATACGGTTGTAGCATCAAGGTGGGCAAAGGTTGTTGCAGGCGCCGGGTCAGTCAAGTCATCCGCAGGTACGTAAACCGCCTGTACAGATGTGATAGAACCATTTTTGGTAGAAGTGATACGTTCCTGCATCAATCCCATCTCTGTTGCAAGCGTCGGCTGATATCCCACCGCTGAAGGCATACGGCCTAATAATGCTGATACTTCAGAGCCAGCCTGTGTAAATCGGAAGATATTATCAACGAAGAACAGAATGTCTTTTCCTTTACCCGTACCATCACCATCACGGAAATATTCCGCAACAGTCAAACCACTAAGGGCAACCCTTGCACGGGCACCGGGTGGTTCATTCATTTGACCGAATACGAAAGTCGCTTTTGAATCTTTCAGGTCTTCCATATTCACTTTGCTCAGATCCCACCCGCCTTTTTCCATGCTATGTTTGAAATCGTCACCATATTTCATGATGTCTGCCTCGATCATCTCACGCATCAGGTCATTTCCTTCACGAGTTCTTTCACCCACACCAGCAAATACTGATAAACCTGCATATGCTTTTGCGATATTGTTGATCAATTCCTGGATCAATACTGTTTTACCCACACCTGCACCACCAAACAGACCGATCTTACCGCCTTTTGCATAAGGCTCAATCAGGTCAATAACTTTAATACCGGTAAATAATATTTCGGCAGCAGTTGAAAGGTTTTCAAACATTGGAGGTTTGGCATGAATCGGACGACCTCCTTTTTTAGAAACGGCAGGCAATCCATCGATAGCGTCGCCGGTTACATTAAATAAACGTCCATTAATACCCTCACCAACTGGCATTGCAATAGGAATACCCGTATCAACAACCTCCAGCCCACGAACAAGGCCCTCGGTACCATCCATTGCTATGCAACGAACGCTGTCTTCACCCAGGTGCTGCTCTACTTCCAGAACCAGTACATCGCCATTCGGCCTTTTCAGTTCCAATGCGTTATAAATTTCGGGGAGGGTGCCATCGAATTGCACGTCAATCACGGCGCCGATGATCTGTTTGATTTTGCCAGCTTTTGCCATAAATTATTTAATTAGGTAGGTCTGTTTTGAGGCCGCAAAGGTAAGGGGGTAGGGGTAATCTGCCAATTTGAAAAACAAGGAATTTGAAGGTGGGGAAAATATAAATTGAAGGCATGGCTTTTGCAAAACATCGGTATGAAAAAAATATTTATCGCTATCGCCATCCCGGTTTTGCTTATTGCCTGTAATAATGTGAATACCGATACTGAAAGTACTTCTAAACAGGAATCAGAAAAGAAAATTAGTCTCCGTGACAGTGGAATTAATTCCACAAACTCATATTCTAACCTGTTTTTTGACAGCACAGTATTAGAAAATTTTGTTGCCGAAAAAAAAATAGATGATACCCTGGCTCGCCGCATGCGCAGCTTTTATAATACCCGCAATTACCAGTTTGCATGGTTTAGCAGTAATGGACTTACTGAACAAGCACGAGGCTTTTGGAACCTGCATGATTATGTGATGGCTTATGAACCCGATTCTTCCCTGACTGATAAAAAGTTCCAAAAAAGAATGGATAACCTGCTGGCAGAAGATGATTTGTCTGTTTCAGCTTCTGATAAAACATATTTGAACACTGAGCTTACATTGACGCAACATTTCATTTTATACATGTTACATAATTATGATAAAGGTTATGTAAAGCGTAAAGAAATGGAGCGGTTCATACCCCGCAAAAAAGAAGATGCACTTGCTTTGGCTGATTCATTGATAAATAAAAAACATAAAGATGATAAATATTTTGAAGATGTAAATCCAACCTATAAAGCGTTAAAAGATCAATTGGCAAAATACCTGGACATTGCAAAAAAGGGGGATTTACCGCAGGTTAATCCAATAAAAAAATCACTTAAGAAAGGAAGCAGTTCACCAGAAATAGTATCAATAAAAAAGATATTACTCGCTACCGGAGATCTGGCAATAGCCGATACCAGTCAATTGTTTTCTGACACATTAGAACTGGCTGTAAAAGGTTTCCAGGAACGATTTGGATACACCCCTACAGGTGTCATTACAGATTCCCTGATCAAACAAATGAATGTTCCTGCAAAAAAAAGAGTACAGCAAATACTCATGAATATGGATCGTATGCGGTGGCTTGCCAGTGATCCAAAAGGAAATTTGATCATAGTGAACATCCCCGAATTTGTGTTGCATGTTTATGAAAGTGGTAAAAAAGTTTTTGATATAAATGTTGTAGTGGGTAAGGAAGGACATAATACAATGATGTTTAATGGCGATCTGAACCAGGTAGTGTTTTCGCCGTACTGGAATGTTCCGCCAAGTATTGTAAGCAAAGAAATTTTACCTGCAATTGAAAGAAACCCAAATTATCTGCAAGGACAAAATATGGAGATCACGGGTAATGAAGATGGCTTACCAGTCATTCGGCAAAAGCCGGGTGCTGGAAATGCATTAGGAAAAGTCAAATTTTTATTCCCCAATAGTTTCAATATTTATTTTCACGATACCCCTTCAAAAAGTTTGTTTGAGAAAGACAAAAGGGCCTATAGTCATGGTTGTATACGGTTGCAGGAACCTGAAAAAATGGCAAACTATGTTTTGCGGGATCAACCTGAATGGACACCTGAAAAAATTTCAGCGGCCATGAACAGTGGTGAAGAAAAATTTGTGAAAGTGAAACAACCGATCCCCGTTATAATTACTTATTATACTGCATGGGTTGATGAGCAGGGGCGTATCAATTTCCGAGATGATATTTATGGTCACGATGCGAATCTCGCAGCGAAGATGTTTTTATAATCACTTAGCCGCTGTTTATTACTTTTGCTACCTATATGCAACTAACGGAAGTAAATAGTACTAGCCTGGCAAAAGAGTTTATTAGGGTAAATATTGAACTTAATAAAAACAATCCCGCCTATATCCGTCCGTTGGATAAAGACGTTAATGAGGTTTTTAATACTAAAAAAAATAAGGCTTACCGGTTTGGGGAAGCCACCCGCTGGATATTAAAAGATGAGGATGGAAATTTCCTGGGACGAATTGCCGCATTTACAAATAAAAAATATAAGAACAAGGGTGATGATGTGCCCGTCGGTGGTATTGGCTTTTTTGATTGCATCAACGACCAGGCTGCTGCTGATATGTTGTTTGATGTTGCCAAACACTGGCTGATACAACGTGGCGTAGAAGCAATGGATGGACCGATCAATTTTGGTGAACGGGACCGGTGGTGGGGACTAGTGGTGAAAGGACATGAAATAGAACCGATGTACTGCATGAATTTTAATCCGTCGTATTATGTTCTGTTATTTGAAAATTATGGATTCAAAAAATATTACAACCAGGTATGTTTTTCATTGCGGGTAAAAGACAGGATACAGCAAAAATTTTACGACCGTCATGCAGAATGTGCAAAGAACCCGGATTTCAGTTCAGCGCATATAGACAAAAATCAACTGGAGAAATTTGCACACGATTTTACGATCGTTTATAATAAAGCCTGGGCAGGACATGGCGGTATGAAACAACTGGAAGAAAAAGTAGTAGTGAAAATGTTTAAAAGCATGAAACCTGTGCTCGATGAAAGATTGTGCTGGTTTGTTTATTATAAAAATGAACCGGTTGGCATCTGGATCAATTTACCTGACCTGAACCAGTGGTTTAAACACCTGCATGGAAAATTCAGCCTGTTTCATAAATTGAAATTTCTTTGGATAAAATCTACTGTAAGAAATAAAAAGTTTACGGGACTTGTATTTGGGGTGGCACCAGAAGTTCAGGGACGAGGCGTGGACAGCTATATGATAGTAGAAGGCGCCAAACTGATCCAGGGTGTTACTATAAATAATAAGGGTGAATATAATATAGGCCATGTTATCTATGATGACTACGAAATGCAATGGATCGGCGAATTCAATCCTAAAATGATAAATGTCGCTGAAGCATTAGGCACTTACCGTAGCCGCATACTCACTACGTATCGTTATTTGTTTGACCAAACAAAAGAGTTCAAGCCGCATCCAGTACTTAATTGAGAACTAATGAGTCTTTGAAGATTTATCAACATTGTAAAATTCTTCTCATCATTCAATTATTTGGTTTCTTATCTTGCAAGTCTCTCTAAAGGATTTTTATACTCCCTTTAAGAGGCCGGAGGTTTATGGAGAAGTTTATTGTTTCAGCCCGCAAATACAGACCACAATTATTCGACTCAGTCGTGGGGCAATCACATATCACTACCACACTTAAGAATGCGATACTGAATAATCAACTGGCGCATGCATTTCTTTTTTGCGGGCCGAGGGGTGTGGGTAAAACAACCTGTGCAAGAATTTTAGCCAAAACCATCAACTGCGAAAAGCCAACTAAGGAAGGCGAAGCCTGTGATAAATGCCAAAGCTGTAAATCATTCAATGACGGCGCATCGATGAACTATTTTGAACTCGATGCTGCATCAAATAATTCTGTTGAAAATATCCGTGACCTTGTTGACCAGGTTCGCTTTGTACCACAAACAGGAAAATACAAAGTGTATGTGATAGATGAGGTTCACATGTTAAGTTCAGCAGCATTCAATGCTTTTTTGAAAACATTAGAAGAACCTCCACCCTATGCCATTTTCATTTTAGCTACTACAGAGAAACATAAAATACTCCCAACGATCCTTAGCCGCTGCCAGATCTTCGATTTTAAAAGGATCACTATCAGCGATACCGTTGCACACCTGGAAGAAATTTGTAAAAAAGAAAAAATAAAAGCAGAGCAACCTGCCTTACAACTGATAGCCCAGAAAAGTGAAGGCTGCATGCGGGATGCATTGAGCATACTTGATAAGATCGTAAGTTTTACAAACGGAGATGTTGCTTATGCCAATACATTGGAACATCTCAACATTCTGGACGAAGATTATTATTTCAAATTGCTTGATTGTATGCAGCAACAAAACCTCAGTGGTGCTATGTTGCTGTATGATGATATCAACCGTAAAGGATTTGAAGGTGATATGGTGATGAATGGTTTTGCAGAATTCATACGCAACCTGCTGGTATGTAAAGATGAAAAAACAGCCGGGCTGATGGAAGCCGTTGAAGCATTCAAAGAAAAATATATTGCTGAAGCGAAAAAAGCAAACCCTGCATTTCTCATCAGCTCTTTAAATATTCTGAACGAAGCAGAACTGAGCTATAAAGCTGCACGCAATAAAAGATTGCATGTTGAACTTGCCATTATCAAACTCTGTTATTTACAACAGGCTCTTGAGCTCACAACCGACAGCAACGGTTTAAGTAAAAAAAAACTAGTTGATGCCGCAAAGCCGATAGCGTTTCGTTCTATAGCACCGATAGAAATAAGAATTCAGGATTCAGGATTCAGTAGCCAGAAGCCTAAATCAAATGAAGCAAAACTGATAATTGAAACCTCAAAGAAAAAAGCTGAACCGGTTTTAAGCCTAGTTGAAGAAGAAGCCCCATCGGACAACCAACAACCAATACCCGGTAATCAAAAGATTTCTGCTCTCAGCAAGATACGTAGCCAGTATAAATCAGCCGCTAATGGTGATAAAACAATTCCTACTACACCACTTGAAATTGAAAGCTTGCAAAAAGCATGGAATGAATTTGCTCAAATGCTGAAGGACCAGAAGAATGCAGCTGGACAAAATTTTGAAATGGCCTCCCTGCATATTGTCGATGCTCATAACTTTTATGCTAAGACAAGCAATTCTATCCAATTTAAGTTTGTTGAAAACAACGGATTGAAAGTAACTGACTTCTTAAAAGAAAAACTAAACAACCAGCTGTTGAAGTTTTTTGTAGTAATGGAAGAAAATAAAGAAATGCGGCCTGCCATTGATGCACCTCTTACCGCCAAACAACAATTCCAGAAAATGATCGACCAATACCCGCTGGTAAAGGATCTGAAGGAAAAGTTAGGCCTGGAGCTGGATTATTGATTTACTATAACTGCCCTTCTAACACTCAGTTTCCACATTTTGCCTTAATTTCGGCGCACAATTGAAATTGATATGGCTGACGTAATATTAATGCCCCGCCTGAGCGACACCATGACTGAAGGTGTTATTGCTGCATGGCATAAAAAAGTGGGTGATACTGTAAAAAAAGGTGATTTGCTTGCAGAAGTAGAAACTGATAAAGCTACTATGGAGCTGGAGAGTTATAAAGATGGCGTGCTGTTACATATTGGAACAGATAAAGGAGGTAAACTACAGGTGAATGATCTGCTCGCAATCATTGGCTCAGCAGGTGAAGATATTTCTTCGCTTACAAAAACCACTAGTGCTCAACCAGCAGCAAGTTCACAACCAGCTGCCGCTGAAAAACCGGCAGCAACAAGTCCGCAGCCTGCTCCCACTGAAAAACCAGCAGCCAAACCTGCAGCTAAGGCTGCAACTACAACTGCCCCGGCAATGGATATTTCCAAAATGGATGAAGTAGTATTAATGCCAAGACTAAGCGATACAATGACGGAAGGTGTGATCGCATCGTGGAATAAGAAAGTAGGCGATACAGTAAAGAAAGGCGAAGTGCTTGCGGATATTGAAACTGATAAAGCCACCATGGAACTGGAGAGTTATAAGAACGGTACATTATTATATATAGGTGCAGAAAAAGGACAAAAGATCGAAGTGAATGCACTCCTCTGCATTATTGGTGAAAAAGGAAAAGTAGATGTGGATGCAATTGTTGCTGCAGCAAAAGGTGGTGCTGCGGTAAGTGCTCAGCCTACGTCGGCGGAACCAGCAGCAAGTGTACCAGAAACAGCAACCTCACAGCCAGCAACGAGTATCCAACAACCGGCTACAAGTAATGGCCGTCTTAAGGCTTCACCACTTGCAAAAAAATTGGCGCAGGAAAAAGGAATTGATATTAAATCTGTTCACGGTAGCGGCGATGGCGGAAGAATTGTAAAGGCTGATGTGGATAGCTATAGTCCTCAAACTGCAGCAGCTTCACTACAACCGGCTCCAAGTACTGCAAAAGCTGTGACACCTGTTCCGGTTTTTGCTCCTGTTTCAGGTGAAGAAGGGTTTACTGATATACCGAATAGCCAGATTCGTAATATAATTGCAAAACGTTTGGGTGAAAGTAAATTCAGCGCTCCGCATTTCTATCTTACCATGGAAATTAATATGGATAATGCCATGAGTTTCCGTACACAACTAAATGAGCTAAGCCCGGTGAAAGTAAGTTTTAATGATATGGTGGTAAAAGCATGTGCATTGGCATTGCGTCAGCATCCTGCGGTAAATGCAAGTTGGATGGGAGATAAAATCCGTCGCCATCATCATATACATATTGGAATTGCTGTTGCTATAGAAGATGGCTTAATTGTTCCAGTAGTTCGTTTTGCAGATCAGAAAACTTTTCCGCAGATAGCTGCCGAATCAAAAGAGCTTTCTGGTAAGGCAAAGACAAAAAAACTACAGCCAAATGAATTTAGCGGAAATACATTCACCATCTCCAACCTCGGTATGATGGGCATTGAAGAATTTACAGCGATCATCAACCCACCTGACAGTTGCATAATGGCTGTTGGCGGGATAAAAGAAATTGTAGTAAGAAAAGGCGAAGGGTTTGGCGTAAGTAATGTGATGAAAGTAACACTTAGCTGCGATCATCGTAGTGTAGATGGAGCAACCGGTGCTGCCTTCCTGCAAACAGTAAAAAAATATTTAGAGAATCCTGTTGGGATGATGTTATAAACTCAATGAAAAATTTCTAATTATGTCCCGCCCCGGCGGGACTTTTTATTAAATCTCTTTTTCATAAATTCGATATTCAATCAAATCATCCATGAAATTCATGCGGATAATTCTTTTATTAGTAGCAGGTATCATAAACATTCCAACACAAGGCCAGAAGAATAAAAAAGAAACAGAAAAGTATTACGTATTCGATAAAGATTGGAAACCAACAACAGTTGACAAAGCTGTTTACATGATATATGTAGAAAAGAAGAATGATACTACCTGGCAATCGAACTATTACAATTATGTCGGGCCCTTACTTTACGTTGAAACCTATCGTACAGAAGAATCAGATACAGCCCATGGTTATTTTGCATGGTTTAATAAAAAAGGAAAAATAGATTCCTGCGGTACTTTGTATAAAGGAGTTAAGCATGGCAGTTGGCAATTTTTCGGGGATAGTCTTAATCCACAAATCTCTCATACCTATGAATACGGAAAACTGGTGAAGGAGTGGAAAAGATCAGATGATGCAAATAAACCAAAAGGACCAAGCCCTGATGAGAAGGAAGCTTCATTCAAGAATGGCATCCCCGGATGGAGAACCTATATATCAAAAAATCTCACGACTCCTGACAGGGCTTTAAAAAGTCATATGGGCGGAACCATTAATATTGGTTTTGTAATTCTTGAAAATGGGGAAATAGGTGATACCCGTATCATAAAGTCAGTTGAGTTTTCATTGGATAGGGAGGGAATTCGTGTTATTAAAAAATCCCCGGCTTGGGTTCCTGCTGAAAAAGGTGGTAAAAAGGTAAAGGATTATCATGTGCAACCTGTGACATTTGTAATAACTGAGAATTAGTTTTCAATAAATTTTGAAAATTCAAAATATGAGCCGTAGCTTTGGCTCATGAAACTTACAGAAGCAAAACAACAATTCATCAGCAGTTGGGGCGCCTTTGGAACTCATTGGGGCATTAACCGCACCATGGCGCAGATACATGCATTGCTGCTGATCAGTCCCGACCCTCTCACACAGGATGATATAATGGAAGGGCTTAATATCAGCCGGGGCAATACCAATATGAATATTCGTGAACTTATCAACTGGGGACTGGTGGACCGTGTGATATTATCCGGAGAAAGAAAAGAATTTTTTACAGCTGAAAAAGATATTTGGAAAGTAGTAAGACAGATCGTGAAAGAAAGAAAGAAAAGAGAACTGGATCCTATGCTTAAGCTGCTTGATCAACTGGAAGATGTAGAAGGTGATAAAAGAGATAAGCATGTAAAAACTTTTGTAGATACTGTAAGTGGAATAAAAAGACTCGGGTTGCAGGCCGATAAAACACTGGATGTAATGATCAAAGCGGAAGAAAGTTGGTTTGTAAGCAGCCTCGTTAAACTATTCAGGTAATATGAAAGAATTAAAAACAGGTGACTTTGTTTTACAACTGCTGGTGATATTAATTATCATTATTGGTACAGCTTCTGTTGGCAGTACTATTCTGATGGGTTTGTTTTTGTTGGGTGGTGTGCAGATACTTAGTGTTATTGTTCACCTGTTTCACCGGGATAAACCCTGGATAAGCCCCTTAAGAAAATTTTATTATTGGTTGTTGCTGCTTCCTTTAGGCGGGTTTATATATGCCCTGAATGTTGACCATGTAGACAAATATGATATGCCAGAACTTGAGGTCATGTTTTATGTAGGTATTGTTTCTTACCTGCTTGGCATATTCTACTTTATCATCACAATTATTGAATGGCGAAAGGTGAGTAACCAAAACTAAAAACACCGGCCGGTTATAACCGGCCTTTATTAGAAAATATACTTTCATTATTTTCTGAAATATTAAAATTTATAAAAATGAATACGGTGAGAAAAATAGATTGGTATGGCCAGCTCTTCTTCGGCATTTTAATGATCCTTTCCATTTTCATTTTGTTTCTTTACGGTTTCGGATTCGGATTATTAATATTGGGAGCCTGGCAATTAATCAGTGCATTGGCAAATACATTTGGTTTCACTAAGAGTGGCTTGAAAAAAGAAATTCGTAATTACTGGATTTTCACTGTTACTGATCTTTTAATTTTCTTCTCCCCTTTCTTTCTAAAAAATATTTTTGACGAAGATGATCTGGAAGTGTTGATCTGGACCGGGGCAACACTCGGAATGCCTATTGCAATCTATTATTTACGGATCTATAAAAAACTGATCATGTATGTTGATCTTTCAAATGAACTAACCGGGTTTACCAAACATAATAACATTTAAACAATCTTTATGTCCGGCATACTCTTGTCCGCCCATTGGACCAACCTGCTGGTTGCAAACTATGAAGTTGATAAACATTTGCTTGAAAAATTTCTGCCAGCCCGAACAGAACTTAATGATTGGAATGGAAAATATTTTATAAGCCTGGTAGGGTTCCAATTCTCAAAAACAAAACTTCTTGGTATCCCCTCTCCTTTCTATCGCAGTTTTCCTGAAATCAATCTCCGGTTTTATGTAAAAAGAAAAATAAAAGATGGCTGGAGAAAAGGTGTTGTATTTATAAAAGAAATAGCCCCTGCTAAATTGATTGGTTATATGGCAAGCTTACTTTATAATGAAAATTTTATTACACTTCCTTTGAAAAGCCAGATCAGGCATACGATTGATAAGATAAATATCGAATACAGCTTTCCAATTAACAATCATACAAATTATGTAAAAGCAATTGTCAATAGAAACCCTGCTAATTTCGCCGAAGAAACATTGGAAAGTTTTATTGCTGACCATTATTGGGGTTACACAAGAGTGAATGAAAAAATCACTAAAGAATTTCAAATCATTCACCCGCCCTGGAAGATTCATCCTGTTTTGTCATCGGAAATAAAAATCGATGGTGAAAAATTATACGGAAACGATTTTACAAACTTTATGACTCCGCCGTTCAGCATCTTCCTGATGGATGGTTCAGAAACTAAAGTAACAAGACCCTTAGTAATTAAAGATTAAATTCTTTTACCGAATGAGAATATCTTTGTCAAAGCATGATTTTAAAACCGACATTAGTACTTGGTGCTTCTCCTAATCCATCACGTTACAGTCACCTTGCTGTACAGCGTTTGCGTTCGCATAACCACCCGGTATTTGCTATTGGTAAAAGACCGGGCATTATAAAAGATGTATTGATTGAAAAGGAGAAAAAGAATTTTGAAAATATTGATACGATAACCCTCTATCTTAACCAAGATCATCAAAAGGAATATTACGATTATATCATTTCATTGAAACCGCAACGTATTATTTTTAATCCCGGCGCTGAAAACCCGGAACTGGCCTCACTTGCAGCGGATCACAATATCATACCTGTTGAAGCATGTACACTTGTTTTACTCAGCACAGGACAGTATTGACCTCAACTAACTACACGGATTATTACGAAAGCCTTCTAATTCTTTTACGATTATCACAAAGTACTACCACCCGATTTATACCTGTTTAGTCTTCCAATGCTTGCAAGTAAATCAAATAATCACAAACATTGCATCCGTATCCAACCCCTGTGAAGAATGACAACCTTAATCCAGTTGTCATAAACAAAGTTTAAAGAACTTAAAATCTAAAGTCCAATGAGAAACCTAAAGCCGCTATGCGCAGCTATCATGCTGCTCATCGGTGCCGTATCCTCAAACGCACAGGAAACCGCACCCCCCCTTACTGAACCTAATTACAAAAAGCCCCAGCTTTTTACTTCATTACCTGAAAACATCAAGGTCAACGTCGACAACCTGAAAGTACTTCTGAAATCATCTACCGGTGATGCAGTAGCTTCTGATTTAGGTAATGTCTCAGCTTTTGACTTTAATGGCCAGGTAGTTTCTACTGCCAGCACACAAAACAACATGATCAAAAGTGTTGTCATCCGTTCAAGCAACTATAGTGGTGCAAGCCTTACGATCAGCCAGATCACTAATGAAGACGGCAGTATCAGTTATACGGGCCGTATCATCAGTTTCAATCATGGCGATCTGTTCGAGCTTAAACAACAGCCCGACGGCACTTATGCCTTTGTAAAAAAGAAATTCTATGATTTAGTCAACGAATAAAAATCTTAAGTCCATCCAATCCATCCGTTTTTAGTCCGCCCTGTGAAACCAAAAATTAAAATCCTCCTTGTTATGAAAAATCTTTTAAAAACTGTTCTCGTGATACCGGCAATGGTACTTGCCATCGTATCCACAGCACAGGTGCCTATTATGAACAGCCTGCCCTCTGCACCAGCAAATACACCTACAATATTGTTAGACTTCGATGGTCATACTGTTGTAGGCACAAGCTGGAACTTTGGTGGCCCGATTGTTTGTGGCGCTGCTGCCTTGGACAATACTCAAATCACTGAAGTCTTTAACAGGGTTTCAGAAGATTACCGGCCATTTATGGTAAATATTACAACTGACGAGACAAAGTATGCTGCTGCACCCATCAATAAAAGATCAAGGGTCATCCTTACCGTTTCAAATTCCTGGTACGGAAATGGCGCTGGCGGTGTGGCTTTTGTAAATTCTTTTACCTGGGGTGATAATACACCCTGTTTTGTGTTTACAGCTTTATTCAACTATAATGTAAAGAACATTGCTGAAGCTACTGCACACGAAGCCGGGCATACGTTAGGTTTATATCACCAGGCGAAATATGATGAAAACTGTGTATACGTATCGGACTACAATAACGGAGCCGGCACAGGTGAAATAGGCTGGGCGCCTATTATGGGTGTCGGTTATGCCCGCAATTTCACTATCTGGCATAACGGTCCGCTTGCAGGGGGTTGCAACCAAACTCAAAATGATCTTGATGTAATTACATCTGCTGCCAATGGCATTGTTTTTCGTGCAGACGATCACAGCAGTACCTTTAACCAGGCAACACATGCTAACTTCAGTAATAACCAGTTTAATGTTCAGGGTATTATTGAAAGAAACACTGATCAGGATATGGTCAGATTCAGCCTGCAGAACGGTGGCCGTTTTACTTTAAATGCAGTTCCTTATAATGTAGGCACTGGCAATGTAGGTTCTGACTTGGATTTGCAGGTAAGCCTTTATAGCAACGCACAAACATTAATAAACATCTACAATCCGGGGGCATTATTAAGTTCAGTAATTGATACTGTTCTTAGTTCCGGTACTTACTACCTGCGTGTAGAAGGTAAAGGAAATGCTTTTGCACCGGCTTATGCAAGCCTGGGTTCATATTCACTGCAAGGCAATTTCACCGGCGGTGCACTTCCATTACGTCGTCTTGAACTGAATGGAGTTGTCCGTGGTAATAAACACCAATTGAACTGGGTGATAGATGCCGATGAACAAATAACAGATCTTGCCCTTGAAATTTCAACTGATGGCAGAAACTTTGAATCATTGACACAATCCGATGTGCAGGCAAGAGCATTTGCATACACCCCTTTTACAGCCAATAATTCTCAATACCGCCTGAATGTAACTTTTGATAATGGCCGTCAGTATTATTCAAATATTGTAAGCCTTCGTGGATTTGATAACAGATCAAAACCACAATTGGCGGGTACTATTCTTTACACAAATACAATTACTGTAAGTAGCCCCGGCACCTATCAATATACCGTGCATGACATAACGGGTAAAATTGTAAGTCGTGGTAATCTGAACAGTGGTGTCAATAAAATCACATCTGCAAGTCTTGTAAACGGGATGTATATCATCCGCTTTACAAAGGATGATGAGCAGTGGATAGAAAAATTTATACGTCAATAAACGCTTTTTGGTCCCGGTTTGAGGGACAATAATCCGTACCCTTTGTATATTAAAAGGTTTTCCTGTAACTTAGGAAAACCTTTTTTTATGCGTTGGAGAAAATTTAATGGCGACCCTATCGAATTTCCCATTCATGAGGCTGTTGAAAAAGCTATTCAAAGGGAAACAGCGAAAGGCTTCCATCTCAAAGTCTGCATCGGTACCGACTCTCAGGTAAAAGGACGTGAAACAGAGTTTGCAACAGTGATTGTTTTTTTACGTGAAGGACATGGCGGGTTCATGTTTATTCACAATGAAAAAACAAAACAACAGTTTACCATCAAAGAAAGAATGCTGATGGAAGTAGGCAAAAGCATTGAAATTGCCTACGAACTCTGCGACCTGTTTACCGTGTACGACGTGGATATGGAAGTGCATGCTGATATTAACACCAATCCGCACTTCAAGAGCAATGATGCCTTGAAAGAAGCGATGGGTTATATCCTCGGAATGGGATTCGCATTCAAGGCCAAGCCTGAAGCATTTGCCAGCAGTAGCTGCGCAAATAAAGTAGTAAACTGATTTTAAAATTTCAGTTGAAGACCCGGAGTCACTTAATTCCGGGGTGTGTACCTGTCTCTCTTATTTTTCCTACATAGTTTCTAAAACCAATAAGTAATGTTGAAACTAATTAAGGGTTTCGATGATTTGCAATGCTCTTTTATAAACTCTTTTTGAGGATTTTCTCTATTTGTTGAAAATTATTCAAATAGCAGTACGATAAAAAACTAGAAAGCTGACAAAATCAGAATCCCTAGGATGATGAGAGATCAATGCCCGAATTAGGGCTGGGTAGTTTCTTCTGCTAAGGACTTTTTCCCCAGTTCTTTTGATAACTGGGTGTCTATACTTTTCACCAAAGCTGTTTTTTCAGCTACTGGCAAGGGACGGAAACCGGAGTAAAATCGCTCCATATCCTTGCTGTCTTCATGGGCTAAGGAAAAAGTGATAAACACAAGTACAAACAGAACAACTACGATATGACGGTCTGAGATAAACTTGTTCATTAATGGTTCTTAATGGGGTGCAAAATACTGCATATATCGGAAAAAAACATACCACTAATGAGTTATTTTCCACTAATTATTAAGCTATACCTGCTGTTGTTCCAATGTATTGCAATAATTCTTCACGTCCCTGTTTAGATATAGCCGAAGTAACAAAGATGATTGGTAATTGAGCCCAGGTATTTTTCAACACCTGTGAAAATTGCTCTATATGCCTTACTGTACGGCCGGGTTTATTTTTATCTGCTTTAGTAAAAACAATAGCGAAATGAATCTTCCACTCGCCCAATTGATTAATAAATTCGATATCGATCTTCTGCGGTTCATGACGACTATCGATCAATACAAATACTGAAACTAAATTTTCTCTTTTGCGGATATAATCTTCAATCATTTTTCCCCAGTCTTTCCGCATACTTTTTGAACGGGATGCATAACCATAGCCGGGCAGATCCACTAAAAACCATTTTGCAGGCTTTGCATTTTTCGTAGCCGTGGAAACAATATCAAAATGATTGATGAGCTGCGTTTTGCCGGGAGTACCTGATGTTTTTGCAAGGCTTGTTTTATTACAGATCAAATTTATCAGTGATGATTTGCCCACATTACTTCGGCCGATAAATGCAAACTCTGGCCTGTCGGGTTTTGGACAATTATCCACTGAAGGATTGCTGATTACGTATTCTGCTGACCTGATTTCCATTTTTATAAGGCTGCAATATACACTATCGGAAATAGGGAGTGAATTTCGATGTGTATTGAATGATATTCTGCTGCCGAAGGGCTGCGGGACTGAAGCAAGTACCCCGGTGAAGCACTTCGACAAGCTCAGTGTGACAGCCAGTGCGAAGCTTTGTGCCGGAGTACTGTGTAAGGCCCGAACCAATGTTGAGATATGCAATTGAACCCACAGCCCCAACTCACTTCACTTTCTTACCTTCGCTGCACTATGAACGAAAAAATTCTGATCCTTGATTTTGGCTCACAATATACCCAATTGATAGCCCGTGCCGTAAGAGAAGCCAATGTGTACTGCGAAATAATTCCCTGGCATAAAAATTTTATTTACGATGAAGGATTGAAAGGAATTATTCTTTCTGGTTCACCTTTTTCTGTAAATGATGCAAATGCACCGGATGTAAATGTTCAGGCAATGATTGAAAAATTGCCGGTACTGGGTGTATGTTATGGTGCCCAGCTTACAGCAAAACAATATGGTGGCCGGGTTGAAAAAAGTAATAAACGGGAATACGGCCGTGCCCATTTGCATAAACAAAAAGAAGATATCCTGTTGGCTGAAGTAAGTGAACAAAGCCAGGTATGGATGAGCCATGCCGATACTATACTTGAACTGCCAGATGGATTTGAACTACTGGCAACTACTGAAAGTATCCCTGTTGCCGCTTTCAGAAAATTACAAAACGGTGTTACCCTCTCTCCTCTTTACGGTTTACAATTTCATCCTGAAGTATATCACTCCACTGAAGGAAAGAAAGTTTTGAAAAATTTTTTAGTTAATATCTGCGGATGCTCACAAAACTGGACACCCGAACATTTTATTACCGATACGGTTGATCTTTTGAAAAAACAAATCGGCGACCGGCATGTAGTAATGGCTTTAAGCGGTGGTGTTGATTCAACCGTTGCTGCCACATTGATCAGCCGTGCAATTGGCAGCAGGCTGCATGGAATATTTGTAGATAATGGTGTATTGCGCAAAGGTGAGTTTGAAGATGTATTGAAGATGTATGCTTCAATTGGGTTGAATGTAAAAGGTGTGGATGCGAAAAACCGTTTTTATACAGCGTTGGCTGGTAAGGATGATCCTGAATTAAAAAGAAAAACAATCGGCAGATTGTTTATTGAAATATTCCAGGAAGAAGCGAAAAACCTGCAAGGAATTGAAATGCTTGGACAAGGAACTATTTACCCGGATGTAATAGAAAGTGTTTCAGTGCATGGCCCTTCACAAACTATTAAATCACATCATAATGTGGGAGGCTTACCTGAACAAATGCATTTGGAACTGGTAGAGCCATTACGTTTCCTTTTTAAAGACGAAGTAAGAAAAGTGGGACTGGAACTTGGCATACCGGCTGATATGATCGGCCGTCATCCCTTCCCTGGTCCGGGGCTTGCAATACGCATATTGGGTGAGGTAACGGAAGAAAAAGTAGAGCTGTTGCAAAAAGCCGATGAAATTTATATCCGTGCCTTAAAAGATAACAACCTGTATGCAACGATTTGGCAGGCCGGGGCTATCTTACTTCCTGTAAAAAGTGTAGGTGTAATGGGTGATGAAAGGACTTATGAATATACTCTTGCATTAAGAGCTGTAACAAGTGTGGATGGAATGACGGCAGACTGGGCACATCTCCCTTACAGTTTTTTAGCTATGCTTTCAAACGAGATCATTAATAATGTAAAAGGCATCAACCGGGTGGTATATGATATAAGCAGTAAGCCACCGGCTACAATTGAGTGGGAATAGAGAGAGAAGGATATTTGATACTGGATATTGGATGCCGGATGTTGACCGAACTTTAATTCATACTATGAAGAAATTATTATCATCAGTTTTTGTACTCACTGCATTTTTATTTTCGGTACATGCACAAAATGTCGGCAATGGAAAATTGAAGATCGCCGTGTTGATGCCTATTTATCTTGATTCTGCTTTTGATGCGATGGATACATACAGGTATGATAAAACCTTTCCAAAATTTATCAATCCCGGGCTTGAGTTTTACGAAGGTGTACAGTTGGCCATTGATTCATTATCAAAAGAAGGGGCAAATTTAGAAGTACATGTTTTCGATACCCGTTCTTCCACAACATCATTAGCTGCTAACCTGGAGGCCCTCGTTCAGGACAGTGTTCAACTCATCATTGCACAACCCGGCGGCACTGAAATAGGGCAGATAGCCGAAGTTGCAATGAGAAATAATATTCCTTTTATCAATGCCACTGCGCCCATCAATGGTGGAGTAACAGGCAATCCATTTTATCTCCAGCTTACGCCAACGCTTAAGACGCAGATCGAATCACAGTATAAATATCTACAGAAATATTATTCGCTGAACCAGCTTGTAGTATTTCGCAAAAAAGGTACAAGAGAAGATGAGATAAAAAATTATCTCGATGATGCCACCAAAACAACTGTAGCTATTCCATTGAAATTAAAATATGTTGACCTCCCGGATAGTTTTACAATAACACATTTAACCCAGCATCTTGACTCCACTAAAAATTTTTTGTGTATTGGCGGCAGCCTGGATGAAAATTTTGGTATGCGGCTGAGTACACAGCTTGCTTCCATCAGCAAATCTTATAAAGTTACTTTAATGGGCATGAGCACCTGGCATAATATCAATTTTACAAAACCAGAATACAAAGGACTCGATATTATTTACGGTACGCCTTTCTATCATGCCAAAACGGATAAAGCAAGTGTTTCAATTACCAATCATTTTGCTACAAAAATGTATGCAAGACCCAGTGATATGGTTTTTCGTGGCTATGAAGTTTTCATGCGTTATGCCCGATTACTGATACAGTATAAAAATGAAATAGCTTCACAGTTAGCTTCCAAACAATATAAGGTTTTTAATGAATTCGATATTCAACCCGTATTAAACCGCAGCACATACACCATGGAATATTTTGAAAACAAACGATTAAGTTTTGTCAAATGGAAAGATGGTTTGGTTACCGGAGTGAACTGGTGAGTTGAGTAGTAGATGCTGTATGCTGGTACTGCATAATCACATTACTATCTGTTACTTTAATATTAAGGAGTCCGTCCTAAAAACTGAACACTACTAATAAAAGGATTGCAAGAACCGCTAAGATGAATTTGCGGAAAATCTCAACAGATCTTGATAAAAGCATCTCCTTTCTATACAAGTCATATTGCCCCGACCTTTTCATAATGCTACTAATTTGTTGAACAAATGATTTATTTATTCTCTTAGCAGGGTTATTCAAACAGTATGCTAAAGTTTAATCAATGATTTTTCTTGTTCGAAATAATGACCAGGAGTTGACAGAATTCATTCTTAATGATGAAACAATTCCTGATATTGAGAAAAAAAGACCACTCAAAACTGAGTGGTCTTAGATTATAGTCCGAACCGTTCTCGAATTTTATTGTTTCATCACCTGTAGCATTTTCACTTCGCTGCCCTGCCTTACCTGAACAAAATACATTCCACCGATCCAGCCATTGCCGAATTTATAATTTCGGTTTGATGTGCCTTTTACCTGGTGAACGATTGCGCCTTTCACATTATATACCACAATCTGTACTTCATCATTACTACCTCCCTCAACAAAGAGGTTGAAGTTAGTTTCTGAAGGATTAGGGAAAGCCTTGGCTGTAAGCGGTGTAACTATTACAGGTTTAGTTTCTGTTTCAGCAGTTGACTTCATTCCACCAGGGCCTGAACTAACAAGATTACTACTGCCCACACTAAATCCGCTATGTACCTGTAGGTTGCCTCCACCCAGTTTCATCATCTGTGTCATACTGCCTACCCAATTACTTGACCATATAACATTTGCGAGTATACTTGGGTTAGCATTTCCGGCTACGATCACAAAGGAGATCGAGTCATTTACACCAGGCTCTCCATTATCGATCATCTTAACATATAACATCCTGTTTCCACCAAGGTTAGGATCAGTTGATAAAGGATTAGTAAGATCCTTTAAGGTAACCTTTGAAACATATTCAGCAGTTTGCCTGTTCGGATTAGTTGCATTCACACCTAATGACTGCATTGAGTTTGCTTTGATTTGGTAATTATGTACAAGCCCGTCACTTTCAGTTCTGCGGAAGATGATGTTCATGCTACCCTGCAAGTTCTTACCGCCATTACCAAACTTCACATTGAAACCGAAATTAGCTTTCTTGCCATCGTCCGATGCTTTGGTACCAACTGACTCATTCGGTATAATATAACCGCCTCCTGTAATGAAATCGCCTACAGGCAGATAAACGGTCAATACCACATCGTCATCATCGCTGTTCCTGATATAGTATCCGTAATCGACAATGACACCCACTGTTACTTGTTTACTTGGAGTGCTTGAGCTTAACCCGCCAATTAAGTAGCCCGGGCCAGTGAATATAGCATTACCGATCTTCAGATCAGATGGATCAACAAGGTTTACAGTCAACCATCCTGAAATTGGTGCGTCAGAATTATCACGATCAACAAACATCACTTTTGCATTCCTGATATCACCAGGATAATTATCAAATGCCGGATCAGCAGGAGATTGTGGTACTGTAATATCCATGATCTTGGCACTTAACGTAAAGTATGCTGAATAGGTTGTAGCATTTGCTGTTGCTTTAATGATATCTCCATTATAAGTGATCCTCGCATCTTCCTGTTTGATAGTAAGCGTTTGATTAGCCAGAGCCGGAACTGTATAAGCTGAATTCACATTGCAGAATACAGCGCTTACAGTTTTATTTCCGGGCGACATCTGACCGACAATACCTTCTAATAATTTCTCAGTTAATACACCTACAAGGTCAGCACCAACAATATTCATCTTCACCTTACCCATCAATTGAGTACCTACATAGAATTTCACTGAGTCAGCTGCTTGTGGTCCGCATGGGCTTGCACCACCTGTGATTTTCGCACAGAAGCGGACTGTATCACTGTACTGTTGTGCAGTAGTAGCAGGATCTGTCGGAGTTAACAGCGGGTTACCAGTAATTGTAAGTGATGATGTAGTTGCAACGGAACCTACCGTTACATTGAATGAACAGGTTGCTGTATTACCTGATACATCTGTTACTTTATACGTAACTACAGTTGTTCCAATCGGGAATACTGAACCACTTGCATGTGCAGAATTCAGCAAGGTTGTTATAGCTCCCGGACAATTATCCGTGCCCACAGGTGGTGTATAAGTTGCTACTGCACCACAAATTGCCGGGTTATAGATCAATCCTGTTATATTTCCGGGGCAACTGATAGCAGGTGCCTGATTATCATTTACCGTTACAGTAAATGAACAAGTTGTTGAATTACCAGCAGGGTCTGTTGCTTTCCATGTTACAGTTGTTAGTCCTTTATTAAATACTATGCCTGACAAACTTGATGCGTTAACATAACCAACTGTCGTAGTCATTCCACTTAGAGAATAGCTTAATGTATAGCCACAGTTGTCAAAAGCGGATGTTTTATCAAACTCATACCCTGAAGTTATATATGTACAGACATTAGGATTAGTGTTTCTTACCTGGTTCGCTTTACAAGTAATTGACGGTGCCTGGTTATCTACAACTGTTACAGTAAAGCTGCATGTAGCACTATTGCCCGCCGCATCTTTTATTACATAAGTAACTGTTGTTACGCCAACATTAAATGTTTTAGTTCCAACAAAATTGATTCCTGTAGCAGGCGAGCTTCCGGATGTTGCACCTGAGTATGACCATGTCTGACAAACCACCCCGCAATTATCAAAAGTAGTTGGGCTAGGTACCGCTACACTTGCATTACATACTCCTGCATCTGCATTTTGAGTAATGTTAGTTGGACATGTAATAGTTGGAGCTGTATTATCGACCACTGTTACCGTGAATGTACAGGTTGAACTATTTCCTGTAACATCGGTAAACTTATAAGTAACCGTAGTTATTCCTTTAGGGAATGTTGCACCCGGATTATGGCTAGGCAATACCGATACTGAGCTACAGTTGTCT
Organism: Bacteroidota bacterium; assembly: GCA_005882315.1. Classification (NCBI taxonomy): domain Bacteria; kingdom Pseudomonadati; phylum Bacteroidota; species Bacteroidota bacterium. Next base: position 3,787 of record VBAR01000005.1, on the reverse strand, counting down.
GTTGCCGTTGGCGCTGTCCATGTAGCTGTCTGATCGCAGGTTGTTCTGCCAACTCCTGTATAAACAGTGATATTGGGTGGGCAATTAATGTATACAGGTGCTGTTACATCCTGTACCGTGATCGTTTGTATACAGGTTGAACTGTTACCTGATGGATCAGTTGCTTTCCATGTTCTTGTGATCGTGTAATTATAATAATTGCTGTATGCAGGGTTTGCACCTTGTGTACTTGTTTCTGATTGTGTGATCGTCACATTTCCGGTTGCACAATTATCCGTTGCTGTTGCTGTGCCTGTTGCTCCAGATGTATTATTATCCTGGCAGTTCACTGTTGTATTGCCTGGACATGTAATGATCGGCGCTGTTACATCCTGTACAGTTATCAGTTGTACACATGTGCTTGAGTTACCTGATGGATCAGTTGCTTTCCATGTTCTTGTGATTACATAATTATAGTAATTGCTATACGCAGGGTTTGCACCTTTAGTGCTGGTCTCACTTTGTGTGATCGTCACATTGCCTGTTGCACAATTATCCGTTGCTGTGGCTGTACCTGTTGCTGTCGATGTATTATTATCCTGGCAGCTCACTGTTGTGTTTGCAGGACATGTAATGATCGGAGCTGTTATATCCTGTACTGTTATCAGCTGTACACAGGTTGAACTGTTACCTGATGGATCTGTTGCTTTCCATGTTCTTGTAATTACATAATTATAGTAATTGCTGTACGCAGGATTTGCACCTTTAGTGCTTATCTCACTTTGAGTGATCGCAATATTCGCTGCACCTGCACAATTATCCGTTGCTGTGGCTGTACCTGTTGCTGTCGATGTATTATTATCCTGGCAGCTCACTGTTGTGTTTGCAGGACATGTAATGATCGGAGCTGTTATATCCAGTACTGTTATCAGCTGTACACAGGTTGAACTGTTACCTGATGGATCTGTTGCTTTCCATGTTCTTGTAATTACATAATTATAGTAATTGCTATACGCAGGGTTTGCACCTTTAGTGCTGGTCTCACTTTGTGTGATGGTCACATTGCTCGTTGCACAATTATCCGTTGCTGTGGCTGTACCTGTTGCTGTCGATGTATTATTATCCTGGCAGTTCACTGTTGTGTTTGCAGGACATGTAATGATCGGAGCTGTTATATCCTGTACTGTTATCAGCTGTACACAGGTTGAACTGTTACCTGATGGATCTGTTGCTTTCCATGTTCTTGTGATTGTATAATTATAATAATTGCTGTTCGCAGGGTTTGCGCCTTGTGTACTTGTCTCGCTTTGTGTGATCGTCACATTACCTGTTGCACAATTATCCGTTGCAGTTGCTGTGCCTGTTGCTCCGGATGTATTATTATCCTGGCAGTTCACTGTTGTATTGCCTGGACAGGTAATGATCGGAGCTGTTATATCCTGTACTGTTATCAGCTGTACACAGGTTGAACTGTTACCTGATGGATCTGTTGCCTTCCATGTTCTTGTGATCGTATAGTTATAATAAGAACTTAATGCAGGGTTGCCACCTTGTGTACTTACATCAGTTTTTGAAATAGTAATATTTGCTACAGGTGTACAATTATCTGTTGCAGTCGCAGTACCCGTATTAGAAGGATAAGATGACGCATTACAGTTAATTGTAATAGCGGTTGGACATGTGATAACCGGCGCAGTCACATCCTGTACTGTTATTGTTTGTACACAGGTTGAACTATTACCTGATGGATCTGTTGCTTTCCATGTTCTTGTGATTGTATAATTATAATAATTGCTGTTCGCAGGGTTTGCGCCTTGTGTACTTGTCTCGCTTTGTGTGATCGTCACATTACCTGTTGCACAATTATCCGTTGCTGTTGCTACTCCTGTTGCTGCTGAACTGTTATTATCCTGGCAGTTTACAGTTGCGTTCGATGGACATGTGATCACCGGTGCTGTTACATCCTGTACTGTTATTGTCTGTACACATGTTGAACTGTTACCTGATGGATCTGTTGCCTTCCATGTTCTTGTGATCGTATAGTTATAGTAAGAACTTAATGCAGGGTTGCCACCTTGCGTACTTGACTGTGATTGTGTGATCGTCACATTACCTGTTGCACAATTATCCGTTGCTGTTGCTGTGCCTGTTGCTGTTGATGAGTTATCATCCTGGCAGTTCACGGTTGTATTTGCAGGACATGTAATGATTGGCGCTGTTATATCCTGTACAGTTATTATCTGCACACATGTAGAACTGTTACCTGATGGATCTGTTGCTTTCCATGTTCTTGTGATCGTATAGTTATAGTACGATGCAAGTGCTGGATTTCCGCCCTGTGTACTCACATCAGTAGAACTGATAGTGATATTAGCCACCGGTGTACAATTATCAGTTGCTGTTGCTGTACCTGTGTTAGCTGGCAGACTTGATGCCTGGCAATTGATTGTCGTATTTGCCGGACATGTGATCACCGGTGCTGTTACATCCTGTACTGTTATTATCTGTACACATGTAGAACTGTTACCTGATGGATCAGTTGCTTTCCATGTTCTTGTGATTGTATAATTATAATAATTGCTGTTCGCAGGATTTGCTCCTTGTGAACTTGTTTCTGATTGTGTGATCGTCACATTACCCGTTGCACAATTATCCGTTGCTGTTGCTACGCCTGTATTTGCCGATGTATTATCATCCTGGCAATTTACTGTTGCGTTCGATGGACAAGTGATCACAGGTGCTGTTATATCCTGTACAGTTATTGCCTGTACACAGGTTGAACTGTTACCTGATGGGTCTGTTGCTTTCCATGTTCTTGTGATCGTATAGTTGTAATAATTGCTGTTCGCAGGATTTGCGCCTTGCGTACTTGTTTCAGACTGTGTAATAGTAACATTACCCGTTGCACAATTATCCGTTGCTGTGGCTGTGCCTGTTGCTCCAGATGTATTATCATCCTGGCAGCTCACTGTTGTGTTTGCAGGACATGTAATGATCGGAGCTGTTACATCCTGTACAGTTATCAGTTGTACACATGTTGAACTGTTACCTGATGGATCAGTTGCTTTCCATGTTCTTGTGATCACATAATTATAATAACTGCCGAGAGCTGGATTTGCTCCTTGTGTACTTGTCTCGCTTTGTGTGATCGTCACATTACCTGTTGCACAATTATCCGTTGCTGTTGCTACTCCTGTTGCTGCTGAACTGTTATTATCCTGGCAGTTTACAGTTGTGTTCGCAGGACATGTAATGATCGGTGCTGTTATATCCTGTACTGTTATCAGCTGTACACATGTACTTGAGTTACCTGATGGATCAGTTGCCTTCCATGTCCTTGTTATTACATAATTATAGTAATTACTGTTGGCAGGGTTTGCTCCTTGTGTGCTGGTCTCTGATTGGATGATCGCAATGTTCGCTGCACTTGCACAATTATCCGTTGCTGTTGCTACACCTGTATTAGTTGATGTATTATTATCCTGGCAGTTCACTGTTGTGTTTACAGGACATGTAATGATCGGAGCTGTTACATCCTGTACAGTTATCAGTTGTACACATGTTGAACTGTTACCTGATGGATCAGTTGCTTTCCATGTTCTTGTGATCACATAATTATAATAACTGCCGAGAGCTGGATTTGCTCCTTGAGTACTTGTCTCAGACTGTGTAATGGCTACATTACTCGTTGCACAATTATCCGTTGCTGTTGCGGTGCCTGTTGCTGTCGATGTATTATTATCCTGGCAGCTTACTGTTGTGTTTGCAGGGCATGTGATCACCGGTGCTGTTATATCCTGTACAGTTA